>NZ_JBHUBB010000019.1:0-174733 GCF_042789485.1 Streptomyces sp. NPDC056835 | reverse complement strand
GTGCGGTGGGCCGGAAGCCCACCGCACAGCCGCTTCGACGTCGTAACGCCCGGGATGTCAGCCGCGGACGAGGCCGGTCAGCACGTCGGCGAGGATACGGACGCCGTCGCGGGTGAGTACCGACTCGGCGTGGAACTGCACGGACGCGAAGTGCGGCCCGCGCAGTGCGTGTACCTCGCCGGTGTCCCGGTCGCGGCTCACCTCCACCGGGCCGATGCCCTCGCACTCGGCCTTGTCCTCGGACGACCGCGCGGCGAACGCGTTGTAGAAGCCGACCTTCTCGCGTGCCCCGAAGAAGTCGATCACGCGTTGTGTCCCCTGGTTGGGCACGTCCCGGCGCACCAGCTCGAACCCCAGCCGGGTACAGAGCACCTGGTGGCTGAGGCACACGGCGAGGAACGGGCGGCGCTCGGCCAGCAGTGTGTCCACGACCGCGCCCAGCCGGGCGATCTTCGGATGCGAGGCGGCCCGGGGGTCCCCGGGGCCGGGCCCGAGCACCACGAGGTCGTGGTCGAGCGGCGCGCAGTCCTCGTCGAACCGCCGTACCGTCACCGAGAGCCCCAGCGCGCGCAGTTGATGGTCGAGCATCGCCGTGAAGGTGTCCTCGGCGTCGATGACCAGCACCCGGGTCCCGGCCGGCGCGGGCACCAGGGGGGTGTCCGTGTCGCGCCCGGCGAGCCAGAAGTCGGCGATGGAGGTGTTGCGTTCGGCCAGCGCGGCGCGCACGCGCGGGTGGTCGGCGAAGCGGACCGTCCGCCCTCCCTCCAGCGCCGCGAGCAGCCCGGCCGCCTTCGCTCTCGTCTCCGCGGCTTCGGAGGCCGGGTCGGAGTGGCGTACGAGGGTGGCGCCGACCCCGATCTCGATCCGGCCGGTGCTGTCGATCTCCGCGGTGCGGATGAGGATGCAGGAGTCCAGTGCGGCGCCGCCCTGTTCGTCCCTGCCGATCAGGGCGGCCACCCCGCTGTAGTAGCCGCGCCCCTCGGGCTCGTACCGCGCGATCACCCGGCAGGCGCTCTCCAGCGGGCTGCCCGTGACCGTGGGCGCGAGCAGCGTCTCCCGCAGGATCTCCCGAGGATCGCGCGTGCTGCGCCCCTCGATGAGGTATTCGGTGTGCGCGAGCCGGGCCATCTCCTTCAGATACGGCCCGACCACTCTGCCCCCGGTGTCGCAGACGCGGGCCATCATCTTCAGTTCCTCGTCGAGCACCATGTACAGCTCGTCGGTCTCCTTGGGGTCGGCGAGGAACCCCAGCACCTGCGACAGTTCGGGGCCGGAGGGCGGATAGCGGTAGGTGCCGCTGACCGGGTTCATCACCGCCGTACCGGCGGACAGGCTCACATGCCGCTCCGGCGAGGCGCCGACGAAGGTACGGCTGCCGGTGTGCACCACATGGGTCCAGTGGGCGCCGGACTCGGTCTCCAGCAGATTGCGGAAGAAGGACAGCGCGCTGCCCAGGGTGTAGTCGCCGATCCGGGCCCGGTACGAGCGCTTGATGACGAAGTTCGCGCCCTCGCCCATGCCGATCTCGTCGGCGATCACCTTCCGCACCGTGGCGGCGTACGTGTCGTCGTCGGGGGTGAAGTGCCCGCCCACCAGCCGGGTCGGGGTACGGACGAGCCGCGGCAGGGCCTCGGCCAGCGGCACCGTCTCCTGGGCGGTCACATGCAGGACGAGCAGCGGCGCCCCGTCGTCCACGCCTGCGTAGCCGCGCTCGCCGATCTGCCGGTAGGGCACCAGCGCCAGCACGTCGTGGTGGGACCGGCCGTCGGCGGCGGGCGCCCGCGGCAGCGGAATCGACCCGAGGGTGGGCCAGGAGCGCACCTCGCCGACCAGCACCTCCAGTTGCCCGCCGCCGGCCGCCGTGGGCCGGTGCAGCAGCGCGAAGGGCGGTGGGTGCGCTACCAGCACCCTGTCGAGCAGATCGGATGTCACGCGACGACCTCCTTGACGGTGGAGACGACGGCACAGCAGCGGGCCGCGTAGTCGATCGCCTGCCGGTGATCGGCGGCGGAGAAGTCGGCGACCGCGTCGGCCACCAGGAACGTCTCGATGTCGTGGGTGAACGCGTCGACCGCGGTCATCAGCACGCCCACGTGCGCGTACACCCCGCACACAATCAGCTGGTCGCGGCCGTGGGAGCGCATCCGCTCCAGCAGGCCGGAGCGGTGGAAGGCGCTGTAGCGCCATTTGGTGAACATCCAGTCGTCGCGCGTCGGCGCCAGTTCCTCCGTGATCTCGCGGTCGGCGGCGGAGCGTCGCATACCCGGCCCCCAGAAGTCCTTCAGCAGACCGCGATCCGCTTCGTCCATGGCGCCTGGCTGCGCCGTGTACGCGACGGGGATGCCGAGTTCGGCGCAGCGGGTGCGCAGCAGTACGGCGTTCGCCAGCAGCTGTCCCCGCAGGGGCTCCGGCAGCGCCCGGAGGAAGTAGCGCTGCATGTCGTGCACCAGCAGCACCGCGCGCCGGGGATCGACCGTCCACGACGGGACGGGGGTGGGCAGTTCGCCCGCACGGGGCAGTTCGTAGGGTTCGATGGGAGGTATCCCGCTCATGTCTTCTCTCCGTCGGACACCGGGTCTCCGTCAGACACCGAGGGTGGCCCCGCCGTCGACCGTGAGGCTGTGCAGGGTGATGTGTGCGGCCTGGTCGGACAGGAGGAAGGCCACGGCGTCGGCGACGTCCGAGGGCATGGCCAGCTTGCCGAGCGGAATGCCGACCTTGTACGCGTCGGGCCGGCCCGCGATCGTGGCCACGCGGCCGCTTCCGTCCTGCCACATGGAGCTGAGCATCGGGGTGTCGGTGGAACCGGGGGCCACCAGATTGCACCGGATGCCGTGCCGTGCCACTTCCAGGCCCAGGCACTTGGTGAACGTCGTGGCGGCGGCCTTCGAGGCGGCGTACGCGGCCATCCGCGTACGTGCCGTGCCCGCCGCGTTCGAGGCGACCGTGACGATGGCGCCGCGACCGCGCGGCACCATGCGGTTGACGACCGCGCGCGACATGACGAACACCCCCGTGGCGTTCACCGCGAAGGTGGCGTCCCAGTCCTGGTCGGTCAGATGCCGCGCCTCGGCCAGGTGCAGCACCCCCGCCGCGTTGACCAGGAAGTCCACCGGCCCGAGGCGCTGTTCGACGGAGTCGACCAGCGCGGCGACCTCGGCACGGTCGGTGATGTCGGCCGGGAACCCCTCGGCGGTCATGCCGTCGGCGGTCAGCTTCTGCACGGTGCGCAGGAGCCCGTCCGCGTCGCGGTCCACGGCGGCCACCGTGGCGCCGCGGCCGCCGAGCGCGCGGGCCACCGCGGCGCCGATACCCCCCGCTGCCCCTGTGATCAGGGCGACCTTGCTGTCCATGTGCGGTCCTCCTTCATATGATTTCGGGCGGTTCAGGCG
Organism: Streptomyces sp. NPDC056835; assembly: GCF_042789485.1. Lineage (NCBI taxonomy): Bacteria > Bacillati > Actinomycetota > Actinomycetes > Kitasatosporales > Streptomycetaceae > Streptomyces > Streptomyces sp. NPDC056835. The sequence goes on along the minus strand of NZ_JBHUBB010000019.1, from coordinate 171,341 downwards.
GGACTTTCGCGGCTCTCAGGTCCCCCAGGCCGTCACCACGGACACGGCCTGGTCCGGGCCGAGCCGCGGGTCGCACAGGCTGGTGTAGTGGTCGCCGACCCGGTCGGTGGCCGATGGGCTCAGGGCGCACTCGGTCACATCGTCCGGAGTGGTCTCCAGGTGCAGACCACCCGCGACCCCCCGGGCCCCCAGCACCGCGGGCCGGAAGTCCCGTACCTCCCGCGCGATCCAGCCCAGGTAGCGGGTCTTGCGCCCGTCCGGTGTGGTGACCGTGTTGGCGTGCATCGGGTCGGAGAGCCAGATGACCGGATGGCCCGCCTCCCGCACCGCCGTCACCAGCGGCGGCAGCCGGTGGGCGACGAGCTGCGCCCCCATGCGGGCGATCAGCGTGAGCCGGCCGGGTTCGCGCGCCGGGTCGAGGCGTTCGCACAGGGCGAGCAGCTCCTCCACGGTCATGCCGGGGCCCACCTTGCAGGCGACGGGGTTGGCCACCGCGGAGAGCAGCGCGACATGAGCGCCGTCCAGTTGGCGGGTGCGGTCGCCGATCCACGGCCAGTGCGTGCTGGTGAGGACCGGCGCACCGGTGGAGTCCTCGCGTACCAGCGGCACCTCGTAGTCGAGGACGAGGGCTTCATGGCTGGTCCACACCGGTGGGTCGATGGCCGGCTCCCCCGGCCCGCGGTGCCAGCCCAGATGGCGCATCGTCGTGCCGGCGGCGCGGTAACAGGCCAGCATGCGCTGGGGGTCCGGCCGCCTGGCCAGCAGGTCGGGCTCGGGGCTGTTGACCATATGGCCCCGGTAGACGGGGAGTTCGAGGTCACCCACCCATTCCGTGGGCTTCGAACGGGGTTTGCCGAACTGGCCCGCCATCCTCCCCACCCGGACCACCGGGCGGTGGGTGATCCCCTTCAGTTCGCCCGCGAGGACGTCCAACAGGCCCGCCTTGCGGGCCACATGGGCCTGGGTGCACTCCGCGGGGTCCTCCGCGCAGTCGCCCGCCTGCACCACATGGGCGCCTCCGGCGGCGACGACGGCCAGCACCGACCGCAAGGTGCGTACGTCCTCGGGGCCGACGAGTCCGGGGGAGGCCAGGAGCTCCCGCCGCACGCGCCGCACACTCTCCGTGTCGCCCCACCCCGGCTGCTGCAGGGCCGGTTTCGATCCGATGTCGAGCACAGGGTTGTCCACTGAAGTCTCTCCCCTTGGGGATGGATCGGCCCGCGGGTACGTCCCGCGGTCGCCGTGCGGCACGGATCGCGCGGGATTCCGTGCGCACCCGTACGGGAGCCGGACGCCCCCACTCCACTGCCGGGCCCGCGAACACACCGTTCTCGGGCGGGCCTTGGCCGGCACACGCCGGTCAGGGGCCGGCAGTCCGATCCTGGAGTGGGGGACGGAGCGCGACAACGCGCCGCCGCTCACTTCGTCAGGTGCCGGGTGCCGCTCGGCCCGTCCGTCCGTTCCACACCTGGCCGGGACCGGTCAGCACGGCGATGGCATGGGCGGCCGAGGCAAGGCTCATATGACGGTGCCATCCGTCGAACGAACGTCCTACGTAGTCCTCGATGCCGACGTTCTTGGCGACTTCCTCATAATCGTCCCGCACCCGCTCCAGCAGTGTGAACAGCGCGAGCAGCGAGGCCGGTTGCTGGGACGAGAGGTTGGTGAGCCACAACTGGGTCGCGTTCTGCTGCCCGGTCTCGGCCAGTCCGATCAGGGCCAGGCGCCGTCCGCCGCCCGCCCGCAGCCGGGCCGTTCTCCCCAGCGGAAGCCGTACGGCCACGCTCGCGATCAGGCCCGTGCGTAACTCGCCGGACCTGCCGAAGTCGCGCCACTGGGCCGGCTGTCTGCTGCCGCTGGCCGCGCGGATGACATCGTCGGCCGGCATGGTCGCGGAGCCGCGGTGGCCGGTCAGCGCCGGGTCCGAGACGAGCAGGGGAACCGACTGGTCGACGCGTGCCAGCAGGGGGATGCCCCTGCGGCCCAGCCGGTCGAAGAGCACGGAGAGGTTCAGGGAGCTGGCGTCGAGCACCACCGGCCGCACCGGCATCCCCCACTCCGACACCATGCCGAGGCAGAGCCTGACGGCCCGGTCTGACAGGGTCTGTGCCTCGGCGCGGTCCCGGGTCGACGCCCGGCTGCGCACCGGCAGGTCGTCGATCTGTGCCGGGGGCAGATGGAGCCCCCAGTCGACAGGGCTGCTCCGGCCGCCGGAAGCGGCCCAGACGCCGATCGCCTGCTGCGCGTTGAGCACCCGTCCCTCAGCGGGGACGAACCTGCGGTCCACGCCGACCGAGTGCTGACCCGCCTTGCGGATCACCGCGTCCTGCACCACCCAGGCGTCGACCGGCAGGCGGGGCACCAGGTAACGGGCCAGCGCCTGGCGCACCGGTACCCAGTCCCACGTCGACTCGCTGATGAAATGGTGCAGGCTCTGGTCGGTCGCCCGGCCTCCGATGAGGCTCGCGATATTCCTGATCGACTTGCGCCCGGGAACCTCCAGGAGCCCCCTGACGTACTCGACGCCCTTCTTGCGCTGATCGGCGCGCGGCAGGGAGGCGAAGAGCAGAGTCGATATTTCGCGCAACAAGATATCCGGCGGAACACTCTCACCGAATAATCGATTCGTGTTTTCTTTTCGTTTTCCCATCCTGGTCAGCGGAAACCGGGCTGCACTCAAAGGTCGACCCCCGAATAGCTGTCCTGCCGGGCCGGAACTTATGCCCTCGGACGATTGGTGGAACCCACTGGTCCAAACGAGGCATCACTTTATCGACCAGTGAACATTTTCACCACCAGGCCGGGCTCGGATCTGTCACCTGCCCCACTGAGGAGCGAAAACGCGCCGTCCGCCGCGCGGGCGGGCGGTCACCGATCCACCTGGAAACACGGAACGGTGGGCGGTACATCCAAAGAAGTTGCTTTGCCTGACCTTTAATCAGCCTAATTACCTGAGGGACGCCGGATCCGGCGGTCCGCACGTCTTTTCACGGGACGCGGCGCCCGGTGGCGACATGAAGGGTTTCGCGCAGGTGGTCGCGGTGTGAGACCGCCTGGACGAGGGCATGGGCGAGGTCGGTCCGGGAAGTGGGCGGGCGTCGCCCCGGGTGCGTGGTGATCCGGTAGTCCGTCACCTCGCTCCGGCAGACGAGGCGGCCCGGCCGGAAGAGGGTCCAGTCGAGCCCGGTCTCCCGGATGATGCTCTCCATGCGCCGCACGTCCTGCTGGACGGCTCGACCGCACGCGAGGACGACCGGACGGATCGCTCGCTGGCGGAGCTGGGCGGCGCGGGAGAGGTCGGCGGCGTCGAGACCGGGGGAACCCGCGCAGAGCAGGCGCCGCACCCCGTGGTTGATCATCGCCTTGACGATGTTGTAGGCGGCCTGCGAGCAGACCGTGACGCGCTGCGTGGAGGGTGGCGCGCCGATCACCGAGATCACCGCGTCGTGGCCGCGCACGACCCAGTCCACCGCGTCGGCGTCCATCGGATCCGCGGCGGCCGTCTGCACCCGGTGGTCGTAGAGCGGGAAGTCGGCCGGCCGCCGGGTGATCGCGGTGACCGTATGCCCCATGGCCATGGCCATGACCGTGACCAAGCGGCCCGTGGGGCTGTTGGCGCCGAACACGACCAGCTTCATACGTTCCTTCCTGGCGGACGGGCCGAGTGGCCGGGCCCCGTGCGCCGGCGGGCACACGGGAGCGTCGGACATCGACCTGTCGAACATCGGTCGGGTCCTCGTACGTCGATCGAGGGTGTCGATCAATGTACTACGATGAGTAGCCCCGCATACGATGAGCCGGAAAGGTTGGTGGGAGTCAGCGTGAGCAAGCCACGGGGGAACGGTCGTACGGGTTCGGATTCCGGGCAGAGCGTCTGGCTGCGCCGGCCGCCCGCGCCGCGCCAGGAGCCACCGCTGACCAGGGAGCGCATCACCGACGCGGCGATCGCCCTGCTGGACGAGGAGGGCATGGAGCGGCTGACCATGCGCCATCTGGCGGAGCGTATCGGCGTCGGCGCCACGACGCTGTACTGGCACATCGACACCAAGGACGACGTCATCGACCTGGCGACCGACGCGATCTTCGCCGAGGCCCAGCTCCCCGACGGACATGACGGAGACTGGCAGGAGAACGTAGTGGATCTCCTCTCCAGATGCCGGGCCATGCTCCTGCGGCACCCGTGGTCCGCGGCGCTGCCCATGCCTCAACGGCCCTCGATCGGGCCGAACTTCCTCGCGTGGCTCGAATCGCTCCAGGCGACGCTGTCACGGGCCGGATTCAGGGCGCAGCAAACACAGGCCGCCTGCTGGCTACTGTACAACCACGTCCTGGGCTCGGCCGCGAGTCAGTCCGGCCTCGAATGGTCCAGGCCCGAACGCACCGCGGCACAGGAGCGGTTGCGCGAGCAGCGGGACAGGTACCCGACGCTCGTGGAGTACGAGTACATGCTCGACGAGGACTGGGAGGACAACTTCCACGTGGGCGTGCGGTACGTCCTCGACGGCCTGGAGGCCCAGCTCTCCGCCACCGGCTGACCGCCGTTCCCGGCCCGGCGGCCGGCGCCGGGCCATCTGACAGATCCGCGTTGGCCCGCTGGACCTGGGGCCGAGCTCCGACTGTCCTGATCTCATGCGGATCCGCCGCGCCCGGGACTCGGACGGCGGGGTCCCCGGGCCCCGTTCCCCGTCGCTGCCGACGCGGGCGGGTGGCCTGTACCAGTCGGGACGACAATGGAGCAGACCATGATCACATACGGTGCCGCCCAGGACACACGAGGCGTGCTCGGAACCGGGTCCTACGTACCCGGTCGCGTAGTGAGCAACAAGGACATGACCGCCCTGGCCGGGGTCTCCGAAGAGGCCATCCTGCGCAAGACCGCGATCCGGGAACGGCGTTGGGCGAAGCCCGAGGAGGCGACCTCGGACCTCGCCGTCGCCGCCGCCCGCGCGGCTCTGGAACAGGCCGGGATCAGCGCCGCCGAGCTCGGCCTCATCATCGTGGCGACCTCCACACCGGACTCCCCGCAGCCGGCGACGGCCTGCGTCGTCGCCGACGAGCTGGGCGCAGGACACGGCACCGCCGCGTTCGACGTCAACTCGGTGTGCAGCGGCTTCACGTTCGCCCTGTCGATCGCCGAGCGGATGCTCGCCGGCGCGTCGGCCGACTACGCCCTGGTCATCGGCGCCGACGTGTACTCACGCATCCTCTCGCCCGCCGACCGGCGCACGATCGTGCTGTTCGGGGACGGGGCCGGTGCCGTCGTGCTGGGCCCGGGCGGCCGCCAGCGGCTGATCTCCAGCAGGCTGGCAAGCTTCTCCTCCGAGCGCGAGCTGATCGGCGTACCCGGCGGCGGCAGCCGTATGCCGGCGACGGAGGAGACGCTGCGCGACGGGGCGCAGTACTTCTCGATGAACGGCCGGGGCGTCGCCGAGTTCGTCCAGGACCAAGTGGTCCCGGCTGTCCAGGAGTTCCTCAAGGACAACGGGCTGAGCCAGGACGACATCACGCACTTCGTGCCGCACCAGGCCAACGGGCGGCTGCTGGAGAGCCTGTCCGAGCGGCTTGGCATCCCCGCCTCCCGTATGGCCGTCACGGTGACGCGGTACGGCAACACCGGCGCCGCCTCCGTCCCCATCACCCTCGACCACCTGGCCAGGTCGGGCGCGGTGGCCCCCGGTGACCTGACACTGCTGGCGGCGTTCGGCGGCGGCATGTCCATGGGGCTGACGCTGCTGCGCGCCGTCTGACCCCCGTCCAGCCGGACGTAGCCCCGACCGCCGGGGTACGTCCGGCGCCGGGGGTACGTCCGGCGGCGGGCGCCCACGGAGAAGGCCCGGCCCCCGTCGGTCATCCGCGGGGCCGGGCCTCTTTCGCGCGGCTCACTTCTTGCCGATGTGCAGCGCTTCCTTCTTGAAGACCTCGAAGTAGCTGGGAACGCCCTGCGTCGTGATGACCTCGACGCGGGAGCCGACGTGGAGGTTGTCGACCGACTCCCGCACCAGCACGTCCGCGAGGTCCTTGCGCGAGGTGAACCAGCCGGGGTGACGGGACGCGCTGACGATGTAGTCGGTGGTGGTCGTGGCGTCGAAGAGACCGGCGGGGCGGACGACCGTCCACTCCAGACCGCTGGCGCTCACGATGTCCTCCATGCGGCTCGTGTCCTCGTAGAGCGGCCGGCCCATCTTGAGCAGGATCGGCACGATCACCTTGCGGAAGACAAGCTTCTCGCCAGGAGCGTCCTGGTAGTTGGCCCCGATCGAGCTGACGCAGACCAGGCGCCGGATGTCGTGCTCGCGCATCGCCTTGATGACGTTCGCGGTGCCCTCCGAGTAGACGGTCACCGGCTCCTTCGTGTACGGGATGCCGACGGTCGAGATGACGGCGTCATGTCCGGCGACCACGCGCCGCACCTCGTCGGGGTTCAGGATGTCGGCCTTGACCACGCTCAACCGGGCGCCGCTCAGCGGGAAGGCGTCCGGCCTGCGCGTTACGGCGGTGACCTCGTGCCCCTCGGCGAGCGCCTGTTCGGTGGTCAGCCGGCCCGTCGGGCCGTTCGCGCCGAAGATGACCAGTTTCACGTGTTCCTCCTGTGCGGGGCGACAAGGTGCGGCCGCGGGCGTATGACCGCGCGGGACGGCTCCGCGGCGGACACCGGTCGGGCACTCGAACATTGATCCATAGCCAGATCAAAGTACCACGCCCGGATGGGGGATCGAGTGGTGGGATCCGGCGCTGACATGCGGCGCACCCGCGACCCGGCGGGCCGTGGGTGCGCCGTGTTCCCGCGTCGGTGACTCGCCGTCAGTCCACCGACAGCCGGGGGAACTTCTTCATGAGGAAGTCGAAGGTGACGAAGTCGATGGCGGACTCCTGCTGCTGAAGCCCGGTCCGATAGGCCGTGGCGACCTCCACCAGGCGCAGGGCCTGGTACTCGATCGCCTTCAGGTTGTCGTCGTGCACATTGTTCGGAGCGTGCCGGGAGACGCTGCATGTGCCGTAGGGCGATCCGTTGTGCTCGGACGCCAGGATCTCGACACTTGAGCCGTTGGGGACGATGAGGCAGCCCCAGTGGCACAGCACGTTGTGGAGGGCGAGGATCGCCGTCTGCTGGCCGGCGTGCGCGGCGGAGCCGGAGGCGAACACGGTGGCGACCTTGTTCGCCAGCTTGCCGGGAATGGCCACCGGACCCGAGCGGTCCACGAAGTTCAGGATCTGCGGGGCCGGCAGACCGAAGTGGACGGGCGTGCCGATCATGATCGCGTCGGCCGCCACCAGATCGTCCAGCGTGGCCACCGGGATGTCACTGGTAGTGGTCTCCAGTTCGGCGTAGGCCTCCTTGTCCAGCACCATCGGGTCCGGTAGCTCGGGGACCTTGAACAGCTTCGGCTCGGCACCCGCCTTTTCCGCCGCGGCGGCCGCCGCGGTTGCCAGCCGGTGGATGTTGCCACTCCGGGAATGGAAGATGATGGCCACCTTCACCATGGAAAACTCCTCGCCATTCGTCGTTGCGGGGAATGCGGCATCCCCGGGTACGAGGTGTCATCCTCATGACCCCGTGCGCACTCCCGCCAGGCAATGCCGGATGGTTCGTCAGGTCCGCGAACAGCTTGTCCCGGGCCGGAATTCGGGAACGGTCAGGACCTGACAGAGTGGCCCGTGACGGCTTGAGTGCCCCGCGGCGGTGCACTGTTCTGTTGCCATGTCGAATTCCACAGGCGAGCAGATCACCCTTCCCACCGAACCCGGTCAGGTTCCGGCGGCATTCGAGGAGGCCTTCAACTCGGGCAGTCTTGAGGCCATTCAGCGGCTTTTCGAACCGACCGCCATGCGCGTTCTCGCTCCGGGCCAGTACCAGGCGGGTGAGGAGATGTGGAAGGCGGCCGCGAAGACGCTGCCGGACCGCCTCCCGGTGAAACTGTCGGTGCGGCACATCTACACGGTCGGCGACACGGCACTGATGATCTGCGACTACGTACACGAGGGCACCGGGCCCGACGGGACGCACCAGCGCCTTGAGGGCACGGCCGCCGACATCCTCCGCCGCGGCGCCGACGGCGTCTGGAGGTGCCTGATCAGCAACCCGCCCGGCACGACCCGGGCCTGATCCGGACCGGACCACCACCCACCCGACCCGAGGACGACCGATGCCGGACAGCAAGCAGGCGCCCGCAGAAAGGCCGTGGTCGCGGGCCATCGACGTACATCACCACATCCTGCCGGACTTCTATCTCGACGAGCTGGCCCGGATGGGCGTCGCGACCATTCTTCCCGGTGTCGACAGGCCGACCTGGAGCGCGCGTGGCAGCCTCGCCATGATGGACCGGCACGGCATCCGTGCCGCCGTGGTGAGCGTCTGGCCGGGTGTGCCGGCGACCCTGGAGCCCAAGCCGGCCGGGGAGTTCGCGCGCCGCGTGAACGAGTACCTGGCCGATCTGGTCGCCGCGCACCCGGGCCGGTTCGGCGCGTTCGCCACGCTTCCCTTTCCTCACCTGGACCTCGTCCTGGAGGAGTTCGAGTACGCCGTCGACACGCTCGGGCTGGACGGCGTGGGACTCGTCAGCAACTACGGCGGCCTGTACGTGGGCGACCGCGCGATGGACCCGCTCTTCGCGGCGGCCGCCCGCCGGCGCAGCCCGCTGTTCGTGCACCCGACGGTTCCCCCGTCGACCGGTCAGCCGGACCTCGGCCTGCCGGCCTCGCTCTACGAGTTCCCCTTCGAGTCGGTGCGGGTCGCCGCCCAACTCCTCTACAACCAGACCCTGGAGAGGTTCCCGGACCTGCCGGTGATCCTGCCGCACGGCGGTGGCGGCGTCCCCTTCTACGCCGGCCGGCTCGCCTGCGGCGGGCTCATCAGCGCGTCCCTCGCGGACCGGCTGCCCGAGGACCCCGTCGGTTCACTGCGCCGGCTCTACGTCGACGTCGCCATGGCGGGCGACCCGCACGCCATGGCGGCCCTGCGGTCCTTCGCCCCGGCGGACCGGATCGTGGTCGGCTCGGACTTCCCGCTGATGCCCGAGCACTACACGCTCGACACCGGCCACCGCGTCATCGCCCACGGAGGGTTCAGCGCCGGGGAGCGGACCCGGCTGGAGCACGCCAACGCCGAGACCCTTTTCCCCCGCTTCCTCCCGCCAGGACGCGGCCGCGCCGATGGAAAGGACGGATGAGACGCCGTGCTGGACAAGAAGACGGTCTCCGCCTACCTGGACCGCATCTCCGCCGACCGGCCGAAACGCCTCGACGCCGACGCGCTGCGGCAGCTGCACGAGCGGCACGTGCTGTCGGTCCCCTTCGACAATCTCGACTACCACCGCGGCGCCGACATCCGGATGGACGAACGGGCCGTCGAGAAGATCGTCCACGAGCGCCGAGGCGGCCTGTGCGGTGAGATCAACACGGCGTTCTACCTCCTGCTGAAGTCCATGGGGTTCGATGTGACCCTGCACCAGGGCCGCGTCCACATCCCGGGAGGCGGGACCACCGCCCCGTACCACCATGTGGTGATGACGGTGGCCGTCGACGACCGCCGCTGGATCGCCGACATCGGATTCGGCAGGAGCAGCCGCCGCCCCCTCCTGCTGGACTGCGACGAGCCCCAGCCCGATCCGCACGGTGAGTTCACCACGCGGCGTCTGGACCGGCGGTCCGTCGAGGTGCTGCGCGACGGGACGCCGCAGTACATCCTCTACGAGGAGCCGGTGGAACTGGCCGAGTTCCACCAGACGATGTGGTGGTACCGGACGAGCCCGGACTCCCCGTTCCTGCGGACGCTCGTCTGCTCGCTTCCCCTGGAGAACGGCTGGGTCATCCTGCGCGACGACGCGCTGACGGTCGTCTCCGGGGACGAGAAGCGGACCGAGAGACTCGCCGACGACGCCGCGGTACTGGCGGCGTACGAGAAATGGTTCGGGATGAGGCTGGAGAAGCGTCCCGTGCCGACCCCGTACACGAACGGCTCGCTCCGTCTGTCGTTCGACGGCGACTGACATTCCACACCGACAGACCGACAGACCGACAGAGCGACAGAGCGACAGAGCGACAGACCAACGGACCGACAGGCCAACAGGGGAAACGGCATGCTGGATGAAGTGACGACGGCCGCCTATCTGAAACGTATCTCGGCCGAGCGACCGGACCGGCCCGACCTTGCCGCGCTGCGCCACCTGCATGAGCGGCACGTGATGTCGGTGCCTTTCGAAAGCCTCGACTACCACCTCGGCAAGGAGATCTACTACAAGGACGAACGGATCGTCGAGAAGATCGTGCGCCGGCGCCGCGGCGGTGCCTGCGGCGAGCTCAACAGCGCCTTCTACCTCCTGCTGAAGTCCCTGGGCTTCACCGTGCACGTCCGGCACGGGCGCGTCTGGATCGGCGGCCGGCTGCGCGACCCGTACAACCACATGCTGCCCATCGCGGAGGTCGACGGGCGGCGCTGGCTCGTCGACATCGGGTTCGGGAAGGGCAGCAGGTACCCGATCCCCCTCGACACACCCGAGGCGCAGGACGATCCGCACGGTGTGTTCTGCGTCCGGAAGGTCGACGACCGCACCACCGACGTCCTCCGGAACGGAAAACCGCAATACCGCTTCTACGACGATCCGACGTCCCTGTCGGACTTCGACCAGGCGATCTACTGGTACCGGACCAGCCCGGACTCGATGCTCCTGCAGAACATGTTCTGCTCCCTTCCGCTCGATGACGGCCGGGTCCTGCTCAAGGACGACGTGCTGACCATCACCCGCGGAAAAGACACGACGACCGAGAAACTCACCGATGACGCGGCGGTGCTGGACGCGTACGAGAAATGGTTCGGCATCACGCTGGACAAGCGCCCGATACCGAGCCCGTACGTGAGGAAATCCGTACGCATGGCGTTCGAGGAGAAGTAAGCGCCGCACCACTCCGAACACCACCGAATCCGGCACAGAGGAGGCTTCGTCATGCCCAAATGGGAACTCGCACCGGTCAGTCCGTGCAGCGTCGCGCTGGCGTTACCCAAAAGGGTCGTCACAAACGCGGAGTTGTGCGAAACCCTGGACACCACGCCGGAATGGATCGAGGAAAAGACAGGAATCCGGGAACGCCGGTTTCTCGAATCGCACGAGACCGTTCTCGATCTCGCGGTCGAGTCGGCGGAGAAGGCCATGGCGGCGGCCGGTGTCGAGGCCCGCGGTATCGACGTCCTGATCGTCGCGTGCACCAGCCCGGACTGGATCATGCCGTCCCTGGGCGTGAGCCTGGCCGAGCGCCTGGGCATCGAGACCCCGCGGATCCTCGACCTGACGCAGCACGCGTGCGCCTCGTCCGCGTACGGGATCTACACGGCCTCCTGCCTCCTTCAGGAACCGGGGCTGGACTCCGCGCTGGTCGTCTGTGCCGAGCGGGGCTCCGGCATCACCGATCCGGGGGACCGCCTCACCCGGATCTTCTTCGGGGACGCCGCGGGGGCCGTGGTGCTGCGCAGGTCGGACGGCCGGGACGGGCTGCTGAGTTACGACCTCGGCAACGTCTACTCGGACGGCGTCCGGATGCCGACGGCCTGGCGTCTGGACCAGGAGGTGCCGACGTCGACGACTCCGACTCCCAGGTCGCCGTACATCTTCATGGACGGCAACGTGGTGCTGCGCGAGGCGATGAGCCGGGTGCCGAAGTCCCTGAGCGAGGCGCTTTCGCTGGCCGGCGTCACGGTGGACGACGTGAGCGGCTTCGCCGTGCACCAGGCGAACGCGAAGCTGGTACGGCACATCGGGCGCGTGGCCGGTGCCGAGCCCGACCAGGTTCCCGTCACCGCCGACACCCTGGGCAACACCGCCGCGGCCTCACCTCTGACGGCCCTGTGGCGGCTGGCCGCCGAGGGCCGGGCCCGGCGCGGTGATGTCATCGTGCTGGGCGCGATCGGGGCCGGCTTCCTCTTCGGCTCGCTCGTCTTCCGGCTCCCGGAGGACCTGGTCGCGGCGGAGGTCCCCGGAATGGCCCTCGCGTCAGGGACGTGACGTTCCCCGGCAGGGCCGGCCGCCGGCCGGGTGGCGGGCCCTGCCGGGCCCTGCCGAGGCCTGCCGGGCCCAGTCGGGGCCGGGGCCCTCCAGGTGTACTTCACGGCCAAAGTGACGGCTTCGCGCCAACCGGCGCCGTGCGACCAGACCGAAATCAGCCCTCGGCACCCCGGCACGACGCCCGCTCGCCGACGTCCCGGCGAATAGATACGGACACGGAATCACGTCGTCCATATCCCGGCCCAGGTGGTGATCGCCTCGAAAGAGGCTGGTCACCACCTTTCTTTCATTGGCTGAAAACCGCGCGTATCCATTTCAGCCACCCCTCCTTTAAACCTTTAATTTCCGGTCGGGACTTGACAGTTCTCCCTCTAACTCCCTTGCTTCACACACAGAGCCGCAGTTAGTGTTCTTTGCGACTCTTCCGAGAAAGGAGTGATTGAAATGACCGAGAACGAGATCGTCGAATACGAGGCACCCGAGATGCTGCCGGTGGGTGAGTTCTCCGACCTCACCATGTGGTACGGCTGGGCCAGCAATGACGGTGAAGGCGTAGCCATCATCTGATAGCGGCTCATGGCAATCGGTCATAAAGGGGGAGACTTTGGGTGCGTCATGGTTCGCCGCTTTCCCGGAAAACGCCGAAGGCGCATTTCCTGGTCTCACCGGAATGGCCGATGACACCGCGATATTGAGTTATGCGTCAGGCCGGACGTGGGTCGTCGCCGACGTCTCGCATTCCCGTCTGATCGCTACGGAAGCCGGTGCCAGACGTCTCGCGCTCTTCGGTGAGACAGACGCCGAAGCGGGGCGTCTGGCACGGCTTCTCGACCGGTACGACGACGTCGACGACCTGATGGCCGCGGCGCACGACCTCGCGGGCAGCTTCCACATCCTGTACACGGACGGCCGCTCCTGCTACGTCCAGGGCAGCGCGTCCGGTCTGCGCCAGGTGTACTACGCCCGGCGGGAGGACACCCGGACCTACGCGGTGTCCGACTCGGTCGAGCTCCTGGCCCGGCTGACCGGCAGTACCCCGCGCATCGACATGGTCGCCTGGGGCATGGTCCACCCGGGATTCGACTACGGACTGACCGAGGGCGCCTACTGGACCGGCGTGCGCCGGCTCCCCGCCGACCAGCGGCTGCGCGTGACCCGCGACCGGATCGAGCGCTCCACCTGGTGGACACCGCCGCCGTCGGACCTGTCCATCCGCGAAGGCGCTCCGCGGCTGCGAGCCGCGCTGGACGAGGCGGTGACCGTCCGGGTCGCCACGGCCGACGGCCTGTCGGCGGACCTCTCCGGCGGCATGGACTCGACATCACTCTGCTTCCTGATGGCCGAACAGGGCGCGCGCTTCCAGTCCTTCGTCGAGCAGACCATCGACCCCAACCACGACGACGCCCACTGGGCGGCCATCGCCGCCAAGGAGATCGGCCGGGACCTGACGGTCCTTCGGCCCGAAGACATCCCCGGTCCGTACGACGGCCTCTGGGACCCCGTCGAGGGGCTGGTCCAGTCGGTGCCCTACGGGCTCGGCGAGCCGTACACACTGATCCGCAACCGCACGCGGAAGATCGCCATGTCGCGGATCTTCGCGGCCACCGGGGCCACCGTGCACATCGGCGGCTTCGGCGGCGACGAGCTGTTCACGGTGGCGCCCTCCTACTTCAGCGATCTGTACGCGACATCCCCACTCAAGGCGGTCAGGGGCATCCGCGACCTCGCCCGGCTGCGCCGCTGGCCCCTGCCGTCGGTGCTGCGCGCGCTGGCACGGCAGCAGTCGTACGCGGGCTGGTTCGAGGAGCAGTTGCACGGTCTGAGCCTGCCTCGCCCGGACACCATCGGCCCGACCGTCAACTGGGGGCCGCGGCTGCGGGTGACCCCCTGGTCAACGGCCGCGGGCGCCGAGGCGATCCGCTCGCTGGCCCACGCCGGTGACTCCGGCCGCACCCCCCAGGCCCCCACCCGCTCGGTGCACACCTCCATCGCCGGGCAGCGCATCGGCGGTCAGCGGCTCGTCCCGCTGCGCGCGCTCATGCAGCACCAGGGCATCCTGCTGTCGCTTCCGTACATGGACGACAAGGTGCTCGAAGCCGCGCTGGCGATCTCCCGGGCACAAGCTCAGCCGGGCCGGGGCTTCAAGCCCGCGCTCAAGGCCGCGATGCGGGTGGACGCGTCGAAGACGGCGCTCTCCCGCTCCACCAAGGGTGAGTTCAGCATGTCGGTGCACCGCGGGCTGGCCCGTAACCGCAAGGCCCTCCTCGGCCTGTTCGAGGACTCGCTGCTCGCCGAGCACGGCCTCGTGGACATCGACCGGCTCCGGTCGGCCGTCCGGGACACCATGCGCCCGGAGTACGAGACGAACGCCCTGGAGCTGACCGTCGCCGCGGAGGCCTGGATGCGGGCCGTCGCCGAACGCGCGGCGGAGTCGCCGCCGGTGGCGTCCGGCGCGCCGGACGCCCGGCCGGACGGCCCCCTCACGAACAGCCCCCTCACGAACGGACGACTCACGAACGGACGGCTGGCTTTCCCATGCTGAGAATCTCTCCCCACGCGGTCCTCACCAAGGACGAGGACGCGGCCGTGCTGCTGGACAAGAAGTCCGGCACATACTTCCGGCTCAATCCGATGGCCGTCACGGTCTTCGAGATGCTGTCCGCCGGGCAGTCCACGGCGGCCGTCGTGAGCGCGCTCCAGGCCCGGTATCCGAAGGCGGCGGACCGTATCCCGGACGACGTCCAGAAGCTGATCACCACCATGCGGAGCACGGGAGTGCTGATCTGACATGACGCTGCCCATGACACTGGAGCCGCGGACACCGCTGCCCCTGCACAGGAGGCCGCTCCCGCTGCTGGCCGTCGCGGCCGGCCGTCTCCTCATCACCCTCAGCCCGTACACGATGGAGCGGGCGCTGCGGCGGCTGAGCCGCGGCGCCCGGCCCGCCACCCATGCCGAGGCCCTGCGTGCGCGCGGCGACGTCGTCTCGGTCAGCCGCCGGGCCGCCGGCCAGTACTGCCTGGAGCGGTCGGTCGCGACGGCGGTCCTGGCTCGCCTGCGGGGCAGTTGGCCGGACTGGGTGTCCGGCGTCAGCCTCATGCCCTTCGCGGCACACGCCTGGACCGAGGTCGACGGACAGCCGGTCGGCGAATCACTGCGGCTGGACGCCTTCCAGAAGAACATCGTCATCTCCTGCCCCCGAAGCCGGCGGAGCCGAGCGAACCACCCCACCGGAAGGGGAAAGTGACCATGGACCCGAAGAGCATCGCGAAAGAGATGGCGGCCAAGGGATACGCGCTCGTCCCCGACTTCCTGACGGGCGAGGCCCTGACCGAGGCCGTCGCGGCGATCGAGACGTACTTCCCCGACCCCGAGTCCGGCGACCACACCGCCGAGGACGTGGCCGCCCTCAAGCACGCGGTCCCCTTCCCCTTCACCAGCAACGCCCTGAACCAGCACCCCCTCGACCCCCGGGTGATCAGCGTCGTCGAGGAGTTGCTCGGCACCGCGGATCTCCGTATGACCAGCGCGTTCATCCAGGCCAAGTACGGGACGGCCTACGGCGAGAGCAAGGACCAGAGGCTGCACAACGACTCCTGGGCGGCGAGCAGCCTGGTGCACCCCCGCGCCGACGGTGTCTACCAGCGTGTGTACGGCATCCTCTATCTGACCGATGTGTCGGAGGACACCGCTCCCACCTACGTCGTGGACCGCGCCGCGCACCTCGGCGTTCCGCTGCTGACCCCGGAGGGGACGGGAGCGTACGCCAAGGAGTCGTACCCCGAGCTCTACGAGCGGGAGCGTCCGATCGTGGCCGGCAAGGGCTCCCTGCTGCTGTTCGTGGGGGACATCGTCCACCGGGGCTCCGCCTACCACGAACGTCTCGGCCGCCGTCTCGCCCTGTTCTTCAACATCCATGGCGCGCAGGCCCGTTGGACGGACAAGCACCTGTGGTCGCTGCGGCCGGCGCACCCCGACTGGGGCACCTTCCGCGACCTGATGATCGAACTGGAGCCGCGGCAGCGTCATCTGCTGGGTTTCCCGCCCCCCGGCGACGACTACTGGACCGAGGACACCATCAAGCACCTGTCGGAGATGTATCCGGGGATCGACGTCGAGCCGTACCTGCCGGCGCGTGTGACCTCATGACCACGGCCGCCAAGGTCCTGCCCGGCTACGCCGAACTGGCTGTCGGCGGCCTGAGACACCTCGGCCATGTCCTCGGGCTGGGCCCCGCCTTCGACGCGTCGGCCGAGGAGACCGTCTCGGTGCTCTTCGGCGGCTGGGGTCACCGCTCCACGCGCGGCCCCGCCGAGCCCGGGCTGCCGAGTGCGCCCGCCCCGTTCGAGTACTCGCTGGTGCTGAGCGGCGACCGCGTCGATGTCCGGCTCTTCTACCGGCCGCTGGCCGCGGCGGGCCCCACGACCGCGGAGGCGAGCTGGGACGAGGGCCGACGGACCCTGGCGGAACTCGAACGGCGGGGCGTTGCCCACCTCCACCGGGCCAAGGAGCTCAGCGACCTCTTCCGGCCCCGGAGCGCCCGGGCGACTTTCGGGATGTGCCTGGCGGCCTCTGCCGGGGCGCGGGGGATCGCCCGCGTCAAGGTGTACTTCGACACCTTCGCGGCCGGCACCGGGCACCACCGGGAGCTGATCGGGGAGGCCCTGAACCGGCTCGGCCACGGCCCCGCGTGGACCTGGGTACGGGAGCACGACCCGGCGGGCGTCGCCGCCCTCATGCCGGCGATCTTCGCCCTCGACCTTCAGGAGTCCGCCGACGCCAGGGTCAAGTTCTACACCACGGTGCACGAGCGCTCCGCCGCCGAACTGGCCGCGCGGGCGTCCGCGTTGTCGGACGCGGCGGGCCGTACCGCGGCGGACTTCGTCGAGCGCATGGCCGTCGAGGGTTCGGCGGCGCTCGCGGGCGACGGGCTGCGGCCGACGTTGTGCTGGAGCATGACCTCGCACCGCCGCGACCGCCCCGACGACGCCACGCTGTACCTCCCCAGCAACCTGTACACCCCGAGCAGGGGGGACATCACCGGCCGGCTGCGCACCGCCCTCGCACCGGGCCTGTTCCGACGGGTCGAGCGCCTGATCTCCCAGTGCGCCGAGACCGCGCCGGGCGAGGGGCCGGAGAACCCCTTCCACTGGGTGGGAACGAAGCTCCTGCGCGACGACTCGCTCACCCTCTATCTCTCGGCAGCCGTCGTGGAGGCCGCCCGTTCGGCCTTCCCTGCACCGGCCGCCGCCGTGCCACGTACGAGGTCACGCTGAGGCGCCCGCCCGCCGGGACCGCGTCGTCCGGCCATGGCCCGGGATCGGTCCCGAGATCGAGTTCTTCGGCCCGTCGAACACCAACACCTGACGGAACTCCCCCGAACGACGACTCATCGGAGGCCGCTCCAACCCGGGGCCCGGTATGACATGGCTCCGCCTCCTCGCCCACTGTGGCCGGGCGAGGAGGCGGAGACGGGTCTTCGCGGATCAGTTCACACTTCTTCGCGTCACTTCTTCCCGGGGTTCGGCACGAACAGCTTGATGTCCGTGAGGCTCGCGCTGCCCTCGTACACGTTGGTGTAGAGGTCGCCGATGACGAACGAGTCCGGGTAGCCGGAATCCTTCGGCCACTGGTCGGGCCATGCGGACTTGCCGTTGAGGTCCTTGCCCTGGACGAGGGTGTTGTTGTAGCGGCCGTCGTACTCGTCGGGCTTGACGTTGTAGTGCCAGATCGGATTGTTGTCCACGATGAAGTCGCGGTGGAAGCGGAGTGTCTGCTGTCCGGCGCGGGCGAAGTTCCCGCTGGCCTCCAGCGTGTAGCCGGTCGCGTCGCGCTCGATGGCGAACGTGTAGTCCTCGTTCGGCATCAGCTCGGGCTGGAGCTCGGCCGCGGACGACAGCTGCTGCTCGGCGACACCGTTGGAACAACTGGTCATGAACCACTGCGAGTTACCGGCAAGACCGCCCTGGCCCGGGGCCCAGTTCGGCAGTCCGCTGATCCACATGTTGACCGTGTTGAAGCTGCTGTCCCTGTAGTCGTAGTACTCGTTGGTCTTCGCGTTGCAGACGCGGCCTCCGGTGCCCGTGCCGACGCGGTCGGGGTGCTGGGCGAAGGAGTCCATCAGCACCTTGCGCCGGTAGTGCCAGAAGTGGTTGTTACGGGGCGCGGGGTCGGCGAAGTCCACGATGGACAGGTAGTGGAACCCGTTGTAGCCGTACTTGCCCTCGCGGACGTCCTGCCACTCGCAGTACGGGGCGGAGGCGTCCCCCTCCCAGCCGGGGCTTCTGGAGCCCTCGCCCCACGGGTGCTGCGTCTTGCACCCGTCCTTGCTGTAACCGTTGATGCGGTTGTCGTAGTCGATGGTTCCGTTGCGCTTGCCGCCGAAGTCGAGCGTCTTGAGCTTGTACTCGACGCGGTACTGCTCGGGAAGTGACTCGGTGGGCCGGAAGATGGCGCCGCCCGTGTGGTCCGGGACATCGAGTTGGGCGACGGTGGACCTGCCCGCTGTGCCGTTGGTGATGGACGGCGGCTTCTCGATGGTGCCGTCCTTGTTCCAGTCGCGGGCGGACAGCGACGCGGTCAGCCAGCCGTCCTCGCCGACCGGGAACTCCTTCCGGTATGTGGCGAACGAGTTGAGCTGCTCGTCCCAGGCGTCACCGTAGTCGTTGTGGTACCACTCGCCGTTGTCGTCCATGACGGTGTCGAACGGATTGTCGTAGGCCTCCCTGACCCAGGGCGCCTTCCCCGGGTCGAGCTTGTCGGAGAAGTCTTCGGAGTGCAGGAGCTTCCAGTTCTGCTTCTGATGGGGCGGCTTCTTCGCGGGCGGCTTCTGTGCGGGCGGCTTCTGCGCGGGTGGCTTCTGCGCCGTGACGGACGCGGGAGCGGGTCCGCCCGAGGTCTGCGCCGCGGCGAGCAGCGGCGTGAGGGCGAGTGCGCCGCCGAGCAGCGCGGTCATCGCGTAGCGGTGTGTTCTTCGCAGCGGGAGACGAGTTCGGTGCGCGTCGGTGCGGTTCATCAGAACTCCCCGTCCGGGTCGTAGTACTTGCCGGCGTTCTCCTTGGTGACGCGTGGCGAA
Organism: Streptomyces sp. NPDC056835; assembly: GCF_042789485.1. Lineage (NCBI taxonomy): Bacteria > Bacillati > Actinomycetota > Actinomycetes > Kitasatosporales > Streptomycetaceae > Streptomyces > Streptomyces sp. NPDC056835. Next base: position 152,273 of record NZ_JBHUBB010000019.1, on the reverse strand, counting down.
GGCACCACGGTGTCCTTCTCCGTCTTCTTGCCGCCGAGGATGTCGACGGCCCTGTCCAAGCCGAGACTGCCGATCTGATCGGCGTCATTGAGGCCGGTGACCAGGTAGTTCGTACCGTCCGAGATCGCCTTCAGAGCCTCGGCCTGGCCGTCGACGCCGGCCAGCACGATGTCCTTGTCTCGGCCGGCGTCCTTGATGGCGCGCTGGGCGCCCAGGCACATGGCGTCGTTCTCGCAGAACACCGCGTCGATGTCCTGGTGCGAGGCGAGCAGGCTCTCCGTCACGGTCAGTCCCCCGTCGGAACTCCAGTTGCCGAAGTCAGGGGCTTCGACGATCTTGAGTCCGGCACCGGTGAGGGCGCTCTTGACGCCGTTCGTGCGGGCCAGGCCGATGCTGTTGTCGGCGGGGCCTCCCTTGACGATCGCGACCGTGGCGGCGTCGGGCAGCCGGCCGGCCAGGAACTCGCCGTTCTGCTTGCCGATCGCCTCGTTGTCGGGGCCGATCCAGCTCGCGTAGTCGCCGGTCTTGAACTTGCGGTCGACCAGCACGGCCGGCTTGCCCGCGGCCTTGATGGCGTTGAGGACGGCGGGGGCCGATTCCAGGGGCCCGCCCGAGATGATGACCGCGTCGACGCCCTTGCTCAGCAGGTCCTCGACATTCGAGGCGAGCTTGGCCGCGTCACCTCCCGCGTCCGTGCTGCGGACCTCGACGCCCTTCTTCTTCGCCTGTGCCTTGATCGCACGGTCCATGCCGTTGAAGTAGGGCCCGCTCAAAGTGAAGTTGGCGACGCCTACCGTGTAGTCGCCGTCCCCCTTGCCGCTCGCGTTCCCGCCATCGGACGAGCAGCCCGACACGGTGGTGACGAGGACGGCCCCGGCGAGCAGTCCGGCGCATCGCATCCTGCTGTGGGCGATCATGACAGCGATCCCTTTCCCGGGGTCGTCTCTCCGGCGGCGGGGCGGAGCCGCCCCGCGCGCTGGACGAGAATGACGGCAACGATGATGAGCCCCTTGAACACCTGCTGCCAGAAGCTCTGTACGTCATAGAGATTGAGCAGATTGTTGATCAGCGCGAGCACGAGAACACCGGCGCAGGTCGCCCGTACGGTGCCCTTGCCGCCGGCCAGGCTGGCACCACCGATCACACAGGCGGCGATGGCGTCCAGTTCAAAGGCGGTGCCCACGCTGGGCTGGGCGATACCGACGCGGCTGGCGAGAATGACGCCCGCGAGTCCGGCGCAGGCGCCGCTGATGGTGTAGGCGAGCACCACATGGCGTCGTACGCCGATACCCGCGAGGCGTACGGTCTCCGCGCTGCCGCCGATCGCGGTCAGTGCCCGGCCCGCCGGGGTGCGGCCGAGGAAGACTCCGCCGAGCAGGAACACCGCGATCATGATGATCGTGGAAACCGGCACAGGACCCACCGCGGCGGAGCCCAGTTCGAAGAAGCCGGCCTTCTCCGGCGCGACCGGGGTCTCCGAGTAGACGAAGGCCAGACCGCGGATGGTGGTGAGCGCGGCGAGTGTCACGACGAACGGGGCGAGCTGGAAGCGGGCCACGAGTGCCCCGTTGACCAGCCCGAACCCGATGCCCGACGCCACTCCGATCAGCATCGCCAGCCACACGGGCAACCCGGCGGACAGGCCCGCGGCGAGAATGCCGGAGAAGGCGACCACCGAGCCGACCGAGAGGTCGATACCGCCCGTCAGGATCACGGTGAGCATGCCGTACGCAAGCAGTCCGGTGGTGACCATCTGCTTGAGCAGATTCGTCACGTTCGCCTCGGTGAGGAACGCGTCGGTGGTCGCACCGGCGATCGCGATGAAGGCGACGAGCAGCGCGGCCAGGCCCACTTCCAGGGTGATGTCGCGCCCCGCCACCCTGATCCTGGGCAGCCGCGGACCCCCGCCCGCCCCGGCGGCGCCGTTCTTCGAGAGTTGCCCGGAATCCCGTGGAGAAGCCGAGAGCTGGTCCGTCATGCGGCATGTCCGATCGCGTGGGCGAGGACGGTGTCCTCGGACGTACGGCCAGAGGGAAGCTCGGCGGCGATCCGCCCCTCGTGCATCACGAGCACGCGGTCGGTGGCGCCGAGGACCTCGGTGAGGTCGGACGAGATGAGCAGGACGGCCATTCCGTCGCGGGCGAGCTCGTCGAGCATGCGGTAGATCTCCACGCGGGTCGCCATGTCGACACCGCGGGTCGGCTCATCGAGGAGGAGCACACGGGGTGAGGTGAGCAGCCACTTCGCCAGAACGGCCTTTTGCTGGTTGCCACCGCTGAGCGCGCGTACCGGCAACCGCGGGGAATGCGCGGGCCTGATGTCGAGCCGGTCGGTCATCGCCAGGGCGTCGCGCCTGCGCCGGGCCGTGTCCAGCAGTGGTCCCCTGGTCGCGGTCTTGAGCGTGGTCAGGCCGATGTTGTCCGCCGTACTGAGGCCGAGGACCAGGCCGGTGCGCTTGCGGTCCTCCGTGACCAGGGCGAGCCCCGCCCCGATGGCTTCCTTGGGGCTGCGGAACCGGTCGGTGCGCGAGCCCTCGGCCCTGATCGTCCCCGAGGCGGCGCGCCGGGCACCGAAGACACAGTGGGCCAGCTCGCTGCGGCCCGACCCGACGAGGCCGAAGAGCCCGGTGATCTCACCGGCCCGCAGGGCGAAGGAGACATCAGCGAACTCACCCGGCCGGCTGAGCCCCTGGACCGAGAGCAGTTCCGGGCCCACGTCGGTGCGCCGGTCGGGGTACAGCTGCTGTGGACGGCGTCCCGCCATCAGGCGGATCATCTCGTTCTCGTCCGTATGACGCGGGGTGGTCTCGGCGACGACGCGGCCGTCCTTGATGACGACGATGGTGGTGGCGAGTTCGGTGACCTCGGCGAGCCGGTGCGACACGTAGACGATGACCACACCGCGCTTCTGAAGCCTTCGGATCAGGGCGAACAGGGCGTCCAGGTCCGCGCCCGCGAGCACTGCCGATGGCTCGTCGAGGACCAGCACCCTCGGCTCCCCGCTTTCGTCCACGAGGGCCTTGGCGATCTCCACCATCTGCTGGCGCGCGACGGTGAGACCGCCTGCCTTGGTCCGCGGATCGATCGCCCCGTACCCGATGTCCTCCAGGAGGACCCGGGCACGGGCGTGCGCGGCGCGCCAGTTGATGAGGCCGCCGGGCATCCGCGGATAGTGGCCCATCAACAGGTTCTCGGTGACGGACAGTTCAGGGATGAGGGTGAGTTCCTGGTGGACGGTCCTGATGCCATGGGTGTGCGCGTCATGCGGGGAGCGCAGGGCCACGATCTCCCCGTCGAGGCGCAGTTCACCGCTGCTCATACGCTCCGCGCCCGCGAGAATCTTGATGAGGGTGGACTTCCCCGCACCGTTCGCACCGACCACGGCGAGCACGTCACCGGCGCGGCCCTTGAGGTCCACGCCGTGCAGCACTTCGGTGCCGCCGTACGACTTGTACACCCCGCGCACGTCGAGAGCCGGCGGAGCGGGCGCACCGCTCACTGGAAGGCCTCCATCACGATGACCGTCTTCTGCCGGGTGAACTCCAGAGCCGTGTCGTGCAGGCCCTCGGCTGAACCGCCGGTGTCCTTGGGACCGCCGAAGGGCAGGTTCTCGGCGCGCAGCGCGGTGGATCCGTTGATCACGACGCCACCCACGTCGAGCCGGCCGGCGAGGGTGTAGGCGCGCTGGATGTCCCGGGTGAAGACGGCGGCCTGGAGTCCGTACGGGGAGGCGTTGGCCATCCGAACGGCGTCCAGGGGATCTTCGAAGCGGGCCACGGGCGCGACGGGTCCGAAGATCTCCTCGTTGAAGGCCGCGCTGTCGGTGGGCACGTCGACGAGGACGGCGGGGTCGTAGAAGGCGCCGCGGCGGGCGCCGCCCGCCACTTTGCGGGCGCCGTCCGAGACAAGGGTGCCCACAGCCTGCTCCACGCGCTGGGCGGCGGCCTGGCTGATGAGTGGGCCCACGTCGGTGCCATCGGCGAGCTGATCGCCGACGCTGAGCTTGGCGGCACCCGACAGGAGTGCGTCCACGAAGGCATCGTGCACCCCGTTTTGGACGTATACGCGCTTGACCGCGCAGCAGATCTGTCCGTTGCCGCGTGCGAGGCGTCCCAGGATCACGGCCTGCGCCGCGGCTTCCACGTCGGCGTCGTCGCAGACGATCAGGGCGTCGTTGCCACCGAGTTCGAGGTGGACCTTCTTGAGGGTGTCCGCGGCACGGCGGGCTATCTCGCGGCCGGCGAGGGTGGATCCCGTCAGGCTGATCGCGGCGGCTCCCGCCCTGGTGGCCAGTTCCTGGGAGACGTGTACCCCGCCGGTGAGCAGTTGGTGCGCGCCCTCGGGGAAGCCGGCGGCGGAGATGAGTTCCGCGATGCGGATGAGCGTGAGCGGGCACCGCACGGGCGGGTGGACGAGCACCGCGTTGCCGGCGGCGAGGGCGGCCGCCGCCTTGTGCGCGTACAGCTCGACGGGGTAGTTGAAGGGCACCAACGCCGCGACGGGGCCGAGGGGTTCGCGGATCGTGACGGCGAGGTGGCGTTCGAGGCCCGGCACCGCGTCGAGGGGAATCTGCCTCCCCAGCAGCCGGGTGGCCTCGCCCGCGAATCCCCGGAAGATCCTGATCGCGGCGCGGACCTCCTCAGTGGTCTGAAAGACCGGCTTGCCGTTCTCCGCGGCGAGCCGCCGGGCCAGCTCGTCCGCCTCTCCCTCGATCAACTCGGCTGCTTTCAGCAGGAGTTGGGCCCGTGCGTGGGCCGGTAGCGCGGCCATGGCCCGTTGACCGTTCGCCGCGGCTTCGAGTGCGGCGCCGATGCGCTCGGCCGTGAAGTCCTCGATCTCGCCGAGGACTTCGCCTGTTCCTGGATTGTGAACGGACACAGTGGTGGTGCTGGACGTCATACGTCGGCTCTCCTGTGCGATCTTGTCCGGGCAGACGAATCTCCAGAAGTCGCAGCGATGCTGACACCCACCCACTAGTTAGTCAACAGCAATGACAAAATGCCTGCCTGTCGCCTTCGGTCATTCCTGAGGGTGACGAAAACTGCATTGGCCAGGCATTCCGGGCGGTGATTTTGTCAAGTAAGTAGGTTGAAAGGTCAGCGCCTGGAGTGCCACGGTCAGCGACCGCCCAGGCCCGCCGATGTGCGTCGTGCCGTACGAACGACTCCCCCAGGACCTTCAGGCCATCCACACCGACCCCCCGCCAGGGCCCTCACGGGCACACCCGTGGCGGTTCAGGAAGTGGTTCGGGCGGTGAGCTCTGCGGTGGCGTCGGCGTAATCGACGAGGAGCCGGGCGAATTCGAGGCGTTTGGTCCGGGGCCAGTCGCGGGTGATGTGCTCGAAGGCTTGGCGGTGCTGGCTGCTGAAGCGGTCGCGCATGGCGATGCCTTCGGGGGTGAGGCGCAGCACGGTGCGGCGGCCGTCGCTCTGGGAGGCGGCCCGCACGAGGAGGCCCGCTGTGATGCAGTCGCTCACCATCCGGCTGGCGACGGAGGAGTCGACGGTCAGCTGGTAGGCGATGCCGCCGACAGTCATCTCGCCATCAGCCTCGTCGACGATGTTGATGACCTGGTTTCGGGCCATGTCCTTGCGTGTGACCGGCGGGTCGACGTCCACCAGAGCCGTGCGGCGGCGCAGCCGGGCGAACGCCGCGCCGACCGCGTCCAGCAGTGCGTCGTCCTGAGTTCCGGGTCCCCTGGTCACATGGACACCCTAGCCCCAGGTCGCTGCAAAACACAATTACGTGCAATGATGCACGTATCTGCATTCCGCAGGAGCCCGGTGGGCACCGGAAGAACCGGTGCACCGCGACGGATCGACAACGACGGGAAACAGTCATGCCCACAACGGCCATCATCAATGCGCGGGTCTTCGACGGCGACCGGACCCTGGAAGCGAGCACCGTCGTCTTCGACCACACCGGCATCCTCGCGGTCGGCGGGGACGCCCCCGCGGACGCACAGGTGGTCGACGCCGCGGGCGGGACGCTGCTGCCCGGCCTGATCGACGCCCACGTCCACACCAATGCCGAGTCCCTGGCCCTGGCGCTGCGGTTCGGGGTGACCACCGAGCTGGAGATGCAGGGCACGAACACCGCGGACAACCGCGCGCACATCACCGACAACGACGCCATGGCCGACGTACGCTCCTCCGGATTCGGCATCACCCCGCCCGGCGGCCACCCCAGCGAACTGTTCCCCGAAGGCTTCCGCCCCGGACCGCCACCCGGCGCGGAGGCCGGGTCCAAGCCGTCGGGACCGGCACCCCTGATGCCGTTCTCCACCACCCCCGAGCAGGCCGTCTCGTTCATCCCGCAACTGATCGAACGCGGCTCGGACTACATCAAGTTCATGGTCGACGACGGCTCCGTCGAGGGCCACCCGGGCCTGCCGATGCTCGACCGGGCCACCTTGAACGCAGGGGTCGCCGAAGCCAGGAAGCTGGGCAAGCTCACCGTCGCCCACGCCCTCACCATCGACGCGGCCCGGATGGCGATCGAGGCCGGCATCGACGGACTGGTCCACCTGTTCATGGACGGCCCCCACACCGACGAAATCATCACCCTGATCCAGGACTCCGGTGCCTTCGTCGTGCCCTGCGTCGTACTGAACGCCTCCATGATGGGCATCACCGGCGACCGGCTGGCCGACGACCCGCGCGTGGCCTCGCGCCTGGACGAGAACTGGTCCAAGACACTGCGCAGCAGCTTCAACCACTACCCCCAGGGCAAGATCACCGACGTGCTCGGATCCGTGCGCGCCCTGAACGACGCCGGCGTCGACCTCCTGGTCGGTACGGACGCGTCCATGCCGATGCCGTTCCTCGGCGGCCTGGCCCACGGCGCCAGCGTCCACCACGAACTCCAGTACCTCGTCCAGGCCGGCCTGCCCCCGGCCGAAGCCCTGCGCGCGGCCACCTCCACCACCGCCCGACGCTTCGGCCTGACCGACCGCGGCCGCATCACCGAAGGCCTGCGCGCCGACCTGCTCCTGGTCAACGGCGACCCCACCACCACCATCAGCGACACCCTCAACACCCACGCCGTCTGGCGCCGCGGCACCCGACTCCCCACAGCCTGAGCCAACCCGCTCACCAACCCACACCGACAACGCCGAAGGGCGCCCCCGAAGCCCCGCAGCAGCACCCGCCCGGCCACCAACCACCGCTCGAAGGTCCCAAAGCAGGCCGCGACCGCACCACGAAGTTCGGGGCATGGCAAAAGCCCCAGGTCATGGCGAGATGTCCTGGGGCTTCTACGGAGCCGCCTTCGGGATTCGAACCCGAGACCTACGCATTACGAGACCGTGAGCGTTCGTGCTGCGTGGTGCCCAGTCGTGCTGCTGAGTGACGTTCTGCCTGATCAGAGCACGTGCGGCTGGTTGATCTTTGATCACTCATATTACGTCGTCCAAAGGCGTCCGGCCACCGAGAGGCCACCACGAGCGCCACGGCCACGGGGGCTTCCAACTCCACTTACCCACCACACCCATTGTCGCAACCCTACAAACTGCGGAAATCCTGCGCCCAACGCTCCCCTACGAATCCGGCAGGGGGGTGGCATCGACAGTGACAGCAGCAGTCCCGAATCACTTCCTCACGGGTGGGGGTACTCCCCTGAACCTGCGGCGTCGCGGGCGCGGGCTCTTCTGCCGCCTCATCGAGCGCCAACAGACGCTGAAGGTCGGCGGTCACTACCCGGTAGGCGTTACCCAGCTTCAGCACCTTGCACGGATACTCGCCCCGCTTCGCCAGACCGTAGCCGGTGCTTCTCCCAAGCGAAAGGATCCTATTTTCCGTCTGCAGGCTCACCGTGGGCGGCAGGGCCATCACGTACCTGCGAGTCAGGGCCGCACTGCCGATCGCCCAGGGTTCCTCAACCACCGCACCCTCCTAACGCCGCCGAGGTGACGCCGAAGCGTCCTTCGCCCTGGCTTGGTATCCAGAGTCACCAACGCGGGCAAAGTGAACCTCTCCGGCCGGCCGATTCACCCATACGAGGATTCTCAGCTAGCGGCGAGCTGTCCGCCTTCAAGCGAACTCAGCGACGAAGGTGACCTCCCCACATTCGTGAACCCTAACTTCGGAACTAATCGTCTAGGCCTGCCCGGCGCCGGAGCGCGTCGAGGTCCGCCGGGCGCGCGAAAGAGCCTGCAAATCTATGTAACCGCCGTTTTCGTCGCGCCTCCATGTTGGGTGACCCGAGGACGACACTGGATCCTCACCGCGCCACGAGTGAAAGCATCGTCCGTTGCTTTACTGGACCAGACGAATGCTTCACCTGGCTTCAGCGCGGCCATCTTCTCCGGCGTGAGGCCGGAGAGCGCCGCATTTGCCTTCTGCAAGTGCTTGAGCCACGCCGGAGACGTGAATTTGTGGAGCACCATGTGGTTGGACAACTCGATCAGAGAGATAGGCACGGAGGGGGGGTCCTGGCTGGCCACCAGGATGGACATCCCCTTGTGACGCATTTCCCGGACGCTCGCCACAAGGCCGTCAACGAGATCCGGACTGTGAATGTATTTATGGGCTTCGTCAAAGACGACCAGCTTGTTGAAGGGCTCGCCATCCTGCCTGGCATCGGCGAAGAGCTGCATCAGGACGACGAACAGGCCGAGCGCCTCATCCTTGTCGATGTACTCGTCACGCAGGTCTACAACGATCAGCCGCCCTGGCTGGACCAGGTCCTTGAGACGGACACTGTCGTCGATGTAGTCGGCAGCCAGATCCAGTCGCTGGAAGGCCAGCTGCTTCAGCGAGTCGGAAAGCGATGAATCGTCCACACCTTGCCGGATGGTCTCCAGAGTGAGGCCGTTGCGGTGAGCCTTCATGATCCGCCCGAGCTGGCGGATGTAGATGGCCTGGTTACCAATGGCTCCCATCAGGAACCGCCAGTGCGCTGCCTGAAGCTCCGAAGATCCGAACGCGAGAGGCCGCACCTCCAGGTCCGGATACTCAGCCTTCCGTTCCTCTACTTTGTCGGCCGGGGCCAGCAGCAGAACGTCAGACAGCGCGGCAGGCTCCGCGCCGTAGCGGGCGCGGAGTGCGGCAACCTGTTCCGCCTTGCTGTTGGCCCTGGTCATGCTGGTGAACTCCGGCGCGTAGTCCTGGGTGTCGCTGTAGTGGAAGACGATGCTGGCAAGCGGATGGGAGAGTTGGTTGACGCCCGGCGCGGGAAGGCTGGCCATCTCCAGGATCGAGCCAAGGGTGTAGCTCTTACCTCCTCCCTGGACACCGAACAAGCTGATGGTGTGGGTCTCGTTGAGGTCCAGAGCCACCTTTCGTCCCGCGGTCATACCGAGCAGGCCGTACTGCTGCGTCTGGTGAGACGCGCCGAGGAACACATCCGCACCCACGGGGTTGTCCCCGGCATCTACCGTCTGCTCAGCGGCACCCGGTTCAGCCCACGCGTGTTCGTTCTGCGGTGGATGTGCCAACGCAAACTCCGGTGGCGCGTCCGCCGCCGTCTCGGGCCGGGAGAGCTCCTTCGGGGCCTGCTGGGGAATCTTGTCAACGACTACAGGCAGGGCGTCCGGTGGAGCCGGCACTTGGGGCTCTGGCGTGTTGTCGACCACAGCCTGCAGGGGGGCGGGCTCGTCGGGCACCTCTCGGTTCCGCTCCTGCGGACAGAGATTCCGTGTGGCCTGACCGCGCTCGATACCGAGATCAGCGATCGAGAGCTGCTTCGGCGAGCTGTGCACCCGACCGCCGAGGTATTCGGTCTCAATGGCCTCCAGCAGCCGCTTCACCCCATCCTTCCCGACTCGGTGGAAGGTGACACCGCCGTCCGCCTCGACGTCTGTACCAGCCTGCCCCAGATCGAAGATCAGCCCTGTTCTAGCAAACTCCAGCGAGTAGCCGTGATCAAGGTGGTCCAGCAGCCAGTGCGCTTCGGCGTACCCCTTGTCGTCGAAGAGTCCGTACCGGTTCGCACGGGCGAGGTAGTAACCCAGCAGGGAGCGCAGCGTGAGGTTCTGCAACGGACGGTCGGTGCGCTCGACGACGGGGTCGAACTGCGCGGTCAGGACCCGCTGGCTGCCTTCGATCTGCTGGGCGATCTGCTTCTTCTTCGTCTCGTACGCCCCGAGGCCACCCGCCCCGGTGAAGCATTTCACCTCGATCAGCCTGCACACCACGGTCCTGCGCGCCGCGTCGAGGTCGAATAGCGCCAGGTCGGTCCGGTGCAGCCGGACCATCGCGTCACCGGCCGTGGCGCGACGCCGGTCCTCGCCGTACAGGTCGGTGTGCGCGTCGAGCGGGATCAGAATCTGGTTCCCCAGAGCGCCCTGGTATCCGAGATACAGACGCGCCAGGGCCAGGCCTAGGACTTCGCTGTGGCTGCTCTCACCAAGGGCGGCAAGCTTGAAGGCGAAGCTGCCGGACAGTTCTCGCAGCTGGTCGAAGAAGGTCGCCACATGGCGCTCCTCGATGTCCAGGTTCCGGTCCGCCAGGGCGGGGCCGATCAGGGCGCGCAGCTCGTCTACCGAGCGGGAGGAGACCACGATGTGGTGTCCCATACCGGTCTGGGACGTGGCCGAGTAGTCGATGACGTATTCGGGCCGGTCGGCACGGCCGTGGTCGAAATATTCGACGCCGAGGGTCCGGTCCACGGTGACGACCCAGTCACTAGCGTGGTGTACGTCGTGCAGCAGTGCCCGGTCGTCGGGCGACAGCCGCAGGGTGATCTGCGGCAGATACCCGGGGCGCGGCTCGCCGGACGTGGCGGCGACGACGGCGGCCGAGAGCGCCTGAGGCAGTGCCGCCAGCAGATCTCCGGTCTCCTCGGCCCCCTCCAGCGGGTCGGTCGCGCCGTGACGCGGCTGGCGGCTCCACGCCACATACTCCTCTTCCTCGGTGTAGACGCTGGACAGTTCCTGGACGAGGCCATGGGCGGCGACGCGGCCCGTGGTGGTGACGCCCGACGCGATGTCGTACTGCTCGCCTCCGAACGGATCGAACAGGATGCTGAGGTGAGCCGGGAACTCCCCGGCACGTCGGCGCAGGTCGGCCGCGTGACGTACGACGACGGCGAGTTTAGGCCGGAGCGGGTCGCCGGGCGTGGCAAACGCCTCGGCGGCTACGGACCGGGGTCCTGACCCGGGCGAGAACAGGTCGGTCAGTGCTTCGCCAACCCAGGGTTCGGTCGGGCTGTCCGAGAACAGCCTGATGGTGAAACGCAGGTGGGCCAGGTGTTTACGGCTCTGCAGCTCGGTGAGCATCGCGGCGAGCAGGTCCCCGCGGCCGGCTCCCAGGGCGTTGATGACGAGGCTGTCGACGTATGGATGAAGCCGAACGTAGCGTTCGATCCGGTCCGCGAGGTCACCGCCGGTCACCATGCCGGAGGCGGCCGCGTCGTCAGCGGCGCCGACCGACGCGGCAAGCAGGGACACCGTCCCCCGCGGGTCGGCGGTCTCGCTCGCCAGGCACACCTGCCAGTAGTCGGTGAGCTGCCCGCCCGCGAAGGTCAGTTCGCCGGTGGCCAGGGGCACGACCAGAGGGAAGCCCAGCGGGACCAGAGACGTGCTGAGGCTGTGCAGACGCTCCAGGACAGTGGCCTTGTCCTCATCAGCGAGCCGGTCGAGCCAATGGTCGGCCAGGGCGGCCTGCCCGCTCCACCAGAGCATCCGTAGCGGATGAGTCGGGGCGACGAGGACGACCCGGCGTCGGCCACCCCGTACATCGGTCAGGTCCACCTGGAGCGTGTCGGTGCGCAGCAGCAGGGCCAGTTCGGCACGGTCGCGGTCGGCACCGCCCGAGTGCGCATTCTCCAGGGCGCGGACGCACCGGTTCACCGCCCTGAGGTATGCCTCGGCGTACGCCTCGGTCTCCTTGCGCACGGTCCGAGGGTCGGTCGCTTCCACCACCAGGGGCGGGGTGTCCTCGGTGTCGTCCCGCACGGCGGCAAACAGGACCGCCCGGGCCTGGAGGTAGTTGTCGAAATCGCTGTCGGGCTCGGCCGTGACAGCGGGCGTCTCGTCGTCACCCAGCAGGGCGACTCCGGTGGCGTCGACCGTTAGGCGGGGCCCTTCGAGAGCGTACGGCCTGGCCAGCATGCGCTCTTCGGCCTCGGCCAGCGGGATGGGCAGGTCGATGGTGATGGACCCGGCCGCGCCGAACGCCGCTTTCAGAGGCCACGTCTTCGCTGTCTTGGCACCCCAGCCGATGTCACGGCAGATGACCCTTGAGGGGTCGCGGCCCTCGGCCCGGGCGGTGAAGCGCAGCTTGTTCAGCGCCTGAGCCAGGCCGGGCGCATGCTGCGCCCGCCGGACCGGAGGGTCGTCGAACTCGCCCTCGGGGACGACGTAGAAGCGGTCGCTCTCATGCGGCCGTTGCGTTCCCTCCGCGCCCACGACCGGCATGGGGTCGCCGTTGGTGTCCAGCGGGGTGATCCTGACAAAGTGCCAGCCCTCCTCCCAGTCGGCCTTGCGCCCCTTCTTCAGTTTCACACTCGATTTGTAGAGCGTCTTGGCGGTCCTGGTCACGGACACGGTCGCGGTGAAGCCGGTGGGGCTGGCGGTAGTGGTCCCGTTGTCACCGTCGGTCTCGGACTCGGCATAGATCTGTACGGCGAACCGGGCGAGCCCGGGGATGTGACGGGCGTCCGGTTCAACAGTGAAGGCCACGGGCAGCGAACTGAGCCCGCCGGGCAGCAGATACTGCGCCCCGAAGAGCCGTTCGAGGGCAGGGTGGTTGCGCAAATCGTCCTGGTTCTGGCCGGCCTTGGGCAGCACCGAGAGATCCTGGACCTCGATGCCCACCGTTTCGTCGCCGGGCGCGTTCTCCTGCGGCCACAAGTGGAAGGCGAGCGGCCAGTTCTCCTCGTCGACGGCGATGGCCCTGCACCAGCGCGACGGCTCGTCCAGGCCCACGTCCGCGGCAAACTCGACCAGGCGGCGCACGAACGCTTGGTGGGCCCGGGAGTTCTGAGGCAAGCCGAGAGCAAGGATCCGCTGGCGGTTGGTGGCCGCTGATTCCGTGAGCCGCGCCACGCTGCGGCGGTTACGGTCTGCCTTGCGGGCGACCAGCGTCATGTCGTTGAACAGCTCGAAGTCGGGGATCAGTCCGAGCAGGAAGACCGCTGCTCCCGCCGCTTGGAGGTCGAAGTCGTTCTCCCGCAGTGTCAGCAGGTAGCGGACGGCCGCCTGGCCGTTCGCCGCGGGCCAGTCCTCGGCACGGAGTCGTTCCAGGAGTTCGGTGACGGCCGGGCGCAGCGCGTCGGGTACCTCGCGCAGGAGGGATGCCTTCAGCTGCGTATGGACGTCGCTCAGGGACAGCTGCTCGAAGGTGGCGACGCCGAAGGAGTCCTCCGCGCTGGCACGCATCCCGGGTGGCACGAAGACCAGCAGCGGCGGCCGCAGTTCGCCTTCCTCGTCGGGGTTGCGGAGCTCGACCAGTTTGGTGCTGGTCACCGCGACGTCCGCGGGAAGGCGCGACTCCGCGTTGCCGAGGACGAATACCTGGGAGTCGGGAACGGTCGTACGCAGTCCCCGAACCAGCCGTGCGGCGAGCTCGGCGCCGAGGTCGCCGAGCCGCATGCAGTGTCCGGCCTCCCGGCCGCGCAGTACGGCGGCGAGCCTCGGTAGCAGCGCGTGCTCCAGGGCGTCGCGCCACTGGGCCTCGCTGATCTCGTTCAGTCCGCGTGCCATGCCGTTACCTTCCGCCCGCCGTCACTGTGCCGTCCTGCGAGATCACGAATCTGGGTGTGATCACCTGGGTGAGGTAGGCGTCGGACAGGTCGTTGTAGAAGCCGATCTCCCGCATCCGGTTGGTGAAGGCCTCGGCGTTGGACCGCAGCGCCGTCTGCTCCTCGAAGCCCGTGGACGCGAAGCCGTCGGCCACCGGCAGCTGGTTCACATAGAGGCCGTAGCGGGTCCGCAGGATGTCCATGAACTCATCCAACCGAAGGGACGCCGTGTGGTACATGAAACGGGACCTGGTACCACGCGGGTTGGGCCTCAATAGTGCGATCTGCACAAGTACTTCTAGCAGAGCGCTGTCCAGGACGAAGCGGCGGCGGCCCCGGTAGGGCTGGGCGATGACCGCGCCCTGGCGGTTCTTGAGCAGCAGCGAGTCGATGGTGTCGATGATGTAGTCGTTGTGGTACTTACCCCGGTAGGCCATCAGCAATTCGATGTACTGCTCGAAGAAGTCGAGCCCCATCGCGGCGTCGAGCAGCGGCCGTACCTCCTCGGGCTGCTCGTCGACGGGTGTCTCGTCGAGGAGCGCATCCATCCGGGCGGCGAAGAACTGCTCACGCCGTTCCTTGTAGTCCTTGCCCCCGTACCGCAGAACCTCGGCGACCGGGAAGTAGCCGCCCGACGGCTTGGCGATCTCGCCGCGACCGGCCATGTGCTCGGCGAACTCGCCGAGTTTGCGCACCACGTACCCCGCGCGGACAAAGCCGGGGATGCGCCGCAGCCACACCTCGGCGCTCCGCTCGGCGAGGGCGGCGGCCGGTGAGCCGGGCACCCCGGCCGCGTCCGCAAACAGTCCGACCTGGAACGGGCAGGTCCCGAACGCGTCATGGCCCTGGTCAGGACCGGCGGGGCAGTTCTCCGGCCCGCAGCCGGGCTCGGCGCCGGATCGCTCCACGAGAGACGGCAGCAACTTCATCGTCTTCAGCTGCCCCAGGGCCAGATGGAAGGCGAAGAGGATCTTCAGATACTCGACTATCACGATGCGGGGTAGGAGGTCACTGAGCGACAGCAGCCGCAGCACGTCGTCGGCGAGCAGGTCGGACTGTCCCACGCACAGCGGTGGGGCGGAGTACCAGCCCTTCACCGTCTGCGGAGTGTCCGGCTTCACCTGGCTGTTGAGGTGCAGTACGGCCTGGGTCTCGACGTCGAGGCTGCCCCCGGGCAGCGCCGTACCGAGCGCGGGGTCCAGACCGTTGAAGAAGAAGCCCCGGATCCCGTCCAGGGCGAGGCTGCCCCGGCCACCACGGGCGTGCCTCAGCATCTCGTACAGCTGCGCGTCGGCCCCGTAGGCCCGGGAATGGTAGTAGTTACGGAATTTGTACGTCAGGCCGTGCAGCGGACGCAGCCCCGCGACCGCCTGGCTGGGTTTGCCCCGGTTGACCATGTCCAAAAGCTGTGTCTCGATCCAGCGGCGGGCCATCTCCGGGGATTCGCCGAAGCCCTGGAACCGGTCGGCGTACTTCTCGTCCAGGAACTCCTGGACGAACTTGTCGCTCGTGAGGGCGAACCGCCCGGTGAGCTTGCCTGGTTGGCCGTTGTGGTTCACACGCATCAGGAACCCGGTGAGCACCCGGTCCATTTCGACCCGCTTGAACTCCAGGTATGAAACGCCCAGATGGCGGAATTCGCTGTCCCGCTTCCGCAGTGCCATCAGTCTCTCCCCGTCCCCGTGCCGTGCGCGGACTCGATCGGCGCGAGCCGCAGCGCCCCGTCCGCCAGGCGGCTGATCCGGTGCGGCACACTGCCCGGCGCGGTCAGCAGCACCTCCTGGTACGGGGTGGCCGACAGCGCGTTCTTGAACACCGTGAGCGCCAGATTCTGTCCCTGCCGGTCCTCGACACCCGGCTGGTAACCGGTGTGGAGCCTGATCAGCAGCTCGTACAGGTCGAGCCTGACGACGAGCTCGGCACCGTGCTGCCGCACCCCGTCGGGGTCCTCGTAGCGCACGATCAGCTCACGGGAGCTGGTCTCCACATACCGCGAGGCCGTCGGGACACCGATGGCCAGCGTGAACCGGTCGGCGGGGAACAGCCGGTAGCTGCGGACGCTCCCACCGGGGACCGCTCTGACCTGGAGCGCGAGCGCAGGCCGTCCCTCCAGGGCCGCGCCGGGCAGCCCCTCGCCCCGGTTGACGGCCTCGATGATCCGCTCCAGCTCGGCAGGGCCTGGCTTGCCACCGGTGAGCAGGTCCAGGAACCGGCCGCCCGCGTGATAGCTGAGCATGCTCTTCCAGCGACCGTCGTCGAGGCTTTCGAAGTAGAAGCGCCGCCGGGCGGCCGCGAGATAGGCCCGATGAGCGGCGGCCACCCGCACATCGGCCGACGGGGTGCGCGGCAGCGCGGCGAAGCGGTCTCGCAGCAGCTCGGCATCGTGATTGCCACGCTGGTCGACGGCGACCAGACTGTGGCCGCCTTCCGGCCCCACATAGTCCAGTTTGCGGTCCAGTTGCGGGTCCGGGACCGTGGCGATGTCCAGCTCGCGCAACTGACCGAGCAGCCGGTCCGGTTCACTGCCGCCGTCCGTATGTAGGCCCGCCCAGCTGGTGAAGTAGAAACCGTCCAGACGTTCCTGGATGCTGTCGGGCTGCTCGTAGAGCTCGTGGATCTGCGCACAGTCCCGGCCCGAGGTGAGCGTGTAGGCGAGAGCGGACCGCAGGTCGCGCAGGGTGATGTGCAACCGCCCGCGCAGATGGGTCATGCGGTACAGCGACGCCAGCCGCTCGGTGACCTGCGGCCCCGCTGCCGGGTGTGCAAAGGTCTGCGCGTTGTGCCGGGCGTAGCAGCGCGGCGCGAGGTCGCAGGAGGCACAGGCGGCCCAGCGCTTGGTGTCGGTCATCACGCCGATCATGTGGTGCAGGATCGACTCTCCGGCGCCCCCAGGATCGGCGACAACGTCACGAGCGTTGAGATTGACCACTGCGACGCCGTGGGCGGCCGCTCCGGATCCCAGGCCTGTGCGGATGGTCCCGGCCAGCAGCGGATAGGTCTCATCGTGCTCGGTGACGAAGTCGACCAGGCGCCCTTCGTTGATGGCGATCAGGCGGGTCTCTCCGTCCGGCCAGGCGTCCGGGTCCGCGCCCTTGTAGGGGGCGAGGAAGGCGTCGAGCACGGCGTCGTTGTCCTGCTCGCCCTCATCCTGGCTGCCGTCGTGGTTTGTACGGAAGGCCCGACCCTGGAAAACGAAGTCATCGCCGTTGACCCGTTTCTCCCCGGGAGTCGCTCCTCGTTTGACCGCCTCAACGGCGAGCTGTTCGAGGAACGCCGTCTTGCCGTCGCCCGCGTTGCCAGTGATGACGACCAGCCGGTGTTCCCCGGCAAGGACGGCGGCGCGCAGCCGGGTGTCGAGCGCCGTGGCCACATAGAGCGGGAACTCCGAGGGATCGAGCCCGCGCGTTCCCGCGTTGGTGCGGGTGCTCTGGCTGTACAGCGTCTGGAGGTGGCCGACGAAGGAGTTGGTGTTGGCGGCCGGTGGCGCGTGCGACACAACCGGCAGGGAGTACGCGAGGCCGCCGTTCGGATCGGTCGGTGTGATCCGCACCTCGCCCATGGCCCGTACTGCAGTCAGGAACGCCTCTGCGTCCGCGAAGCGGTCGGCCCGGCGCGGTGCGATCGACTGCAGCAGCACATCGGCGAAGGCCCGGCTCAGATCACCGAGCCCGGCGATCTTCCGGGGGTCGAGGCCGCGCTCGTCGCGGGGCGGCTGCCGTTTGCCGGGCCAGGGGTAGTCCCCGGTCAGCGCCATGTAGGCCGAGATTCCCAGGGCGTACAGATCGAGGTCGGCAAGTTCCGCGCGGGTGGGGCGCTGCCGGTGGACGGCGTCCGGGGCGTAGTAGCGCGGTGATCCGAGGGTGGGTGTGAGGGTGGAGTCCACCGAGACCGCGGCGTTGAAGTCCAGCAGTCTGGTGCCCTCGGGCGTCCACAACAGATTGCTGGGCTTGATGTCGCAGTGGTAGACGCCGTGCTCGTGGAGGTGTCCGAGCCCGCTGAGGCAGTCCTCCAGCAGCCGTTTCACATCGGCGGCGCCGAGCCGGCGCTCCCGGCCGGGCACGGCCTGGAGGTCGTGCCCTTCGGCGAACTCCAGGCGCAAATAGGGAAATCCGCCCTTGGGCAACCAGTCGGCGTCGATGACCCGGACCAGGTTCGGATGCGGTGGCAGCTGGCGCAGGATGCGGTACTCGAGTTTCAGACGGGTCTCGACCGACTCCCGGTCCTTGGTGATGATCTTCAGGACCTCGTCGGCGTCGTCCAGGGTGTTGAACACCTGGTAGACCACACCGAAGCTGCCACGGCCGAGCAACTTGCGGACGTGGAATTTCTCGGTGAGCCGGAAGCCCTCCGGCAGATCGTTGAAGCTGGTCGGACTGTTCCAGTCGAAGGGCTCGTCGGGCTCCCCGGGAGGCACCTGAGGCCCCGCACCCCGACCACTCCCGTCCCCGCCCGCGCCCGAGCCCGCCCGCAGCAACTGCTCCAGCTCGGCGACGGCCGTCCGCGCGTCGGGCCGCCGTGCCGGGTCGGCGGCGAGCAGGCGCCGGATCAGGTCCCGGATCCCGGGGTCGACCCCGTCCGCTTCACCGAGACTGTCGACGAGCCGGTTTCCGCCGGTCACCGTTGGCAGTTCACCGGTATAGAGCTCGTGGAAGAGGACTCCGGCGGCATAGACGTCCGACGCCGTCCCGAACCCTTGTGGCCCCTGCAGACATTCCGGCGCCAGGTAGGCGGCGTCATGGCGCTCGTACGCGTCCATCACCACCGTGCCCACCCGGCGCTGCCCGGTGTGGGCGTAGTCGAAGCCGCTGATCATGGCGGTGCCGTTGCGGTCCACCAGCACCGTGTCCGGGGTGAGATTGCGGTGCACCACCCGGTAGCTGTGCGCCGTCGCGAGCCCCGACAGCACCCCGGACACCACCCGGCGTTTGGCGTCCGCGCCGAGCACGGCCCGGCCGACGGCGGCCCCGCCCGCGCCCATCCGTACACGCAGCGCCTCCGCGTGTACGTCCTTCAGGACCACCGCGTATCCGCTCTCGTCCTCCAGCTGGACGACGTCGACGCACGGCACGATATTGCGGCTGGGCGGCAGCTTGTTGAGCGCCTGCAGCGGATTGCCGATCTTCTCCCGCGCCCTGGTGTGCTCCTCCTCCGGCAGCAGCGGGTCCACGGTGTGCACCTGGACCAGATACGTCCCCGCGTTCGGCTGGTCGGACCGCACCGCCCGGTACACCGACACCCGGTCCGCGTCGTCCGCCGCCTCGCCGCCCGTCTCGGCGAGCGTCTCCTTGGCCTCGTAGATGCCGAACCGCCGAGGCCCGGACGGGGGCCGGTACACCGCGCCCAGGGCCCGCGCGATGTCCTCGTGCAGGGGGGTGATGGGAAGTACGGGCCGGCCGTTGGACGGCTGATGCCCCTGGAGGAAGGGCACCAGATCCTTCAGCAGGACCGTGCTCTTCTCGTCCTTGCCGTCCGCGTCGACCAACTGCGAGTCGTCGTAAGGGAGGATCACCAGCTCCTCGCACCACACCGAGCCCATCTGCGACGAGGCGCGCGACTGGCGGAGCAGGCTCGCCACCGTCTTGGCGTGCTCGCGCACCTTGCGCACCGGGCTCGGATACGGCTGGCGCCCCTGAGGGAACCACCGCGGCCCGTGCACCCCGATGCGGCCGTGCGTGCCCTTGGTGTCGGCGATGTAGCAGGCACGGTCGGTGAGGATCGCGAGATCGATCTCGAAGGTCTGCCGATGCCGGACGATCTCGAAGTTGTGGATCACAGTCCAGTCGGCCGGAGCCTTGTCCCGCAGATGCCTTAGCACCATTGTCTCGGCGTCGTTGACGGGCTCGCCGACCCTGATGATCCTTGCCATGAGCCGCCCCCGGCCCCCGTCCCTGCTCGTCAAACGGGTGCGGGTGTGATGTGCACCGCACCACCGTGTGCGCGAGCCACTTTAGCCCCAGGCCATCGGCAAATTCAGGCGCTCCCACCTCGATAGGGTGATTGTCGGCCAGGCCGGCAACGGGGAGGGCACATGTCGAATCCGGTTCACGTCCGCAATCTGCGTAAGCAGCTCAACGAGCGCTTCCTGGCGCTGATCAACATGACGGACGTCTCGGAGCACGAGAAGGACAAGAAATTCCTCAGCCGGGCCGTCGCCGCGCTGGCCGTCAAGAGCGAGACGGGGTGCGGCGACAGAGATGCGGCGCTCTCGGTGATCGACGGCCGGGACGACTGGGGCATCGACGCCGTGGCCGTCGAGCAGCGCGGTAATCGCCAGCACGTCACTCTGGTCCAGGCCAAGTGGAGCGAGAAGGCGACAGCGGGATTCGGGCAGAACGAGGTGGACCACCTCTTGCGGGGGCTCGATTACCTTCTCAACCTGGAATTCGGCAAGTTCAACAGACGTATCGAGCCACATACGGAAGCCCTGGAACGAGCGCTGGAGAGCGGATCTCCCAGGGTGACGCTCGTTCTCGCCCTGGTGACGGACACCGACCTGCACCCCGACACCCAGCATCTGCTCAAGACCGAACTGGCCAAGCGCAATTGGGGCCACACCGGAGAGGAGATGGTGGACTACAAGGTCATCGACCTGCGCGGCCTGTACCGCGAGATCCTCGGTGAGCACGCCGAGCGGAAGATCACCTTGGAGGCGTGGCTCGACAGTGTCGGTATGGAAGAGGTCCCCTACCGGGCCTTCTACGGCACCATGTCCGCCGGGGACATCGCCGCCTGGTACGACGAGCACGAGCGTCACCTGTTCGCCCGTAACATCCGTGACTCGCTCGACTCCAGCGATGTCAACGAGAAGATCCACGGCACGCTTCTGGAGCGGCCCGAGGACTTCTGGTACTTCAGCAACGGCATCACCCTGGTCTGCGACCGCATCGTGAAGAAGGGCAGGGGTGAGGTCCGGCCGGGGGCCGGTGCCGGGTTCGTACTGGAAGGCGCCAGCGTCGTCAACGGTGCCCAGACGGTGAGCGCGATGTCCCGCGCGATGCTGCGGAACGCCTCGTCCGCCCGCCGGGGCCGGGTGCTCGTCCGGCTCATCTCCCTCGAAGAGTGCCCGGACGGCTTCGGGGACGAAGTCACGATCAACACCAACACGCAGAACCCCATCGAGGAGCGGGACTGGAAGTCCAGGGACCCGATCCAGATCGCTCTGCGGGACGATTTCGCCCTGACGCTGAGGAGTACGTACGTCGTCAAGCGCGGTGAGCCCGCGCCCGAGCCCGACAGCGGCACCACCATGACCGAGGCGGCGATCGCCCTCGCGGCAACCCACCGCACCGCCGAGATGGCGGCACGGGCCAAGAGGGACGTCGCGCTGCTCTGGGAGAAGGAAAACTACCGCACGCTGTTCGGCTCGGGCACAGGCAACGTGCTCGGCGCGCTGAGAGTATGGCGCTGCGTACAGCTGCTGCGCGCGGTACAAACCGCGCTGGCCGTCCAGAGCGACAACCTCTTCGGCCGCGCGGCCAGCGCCGCCAGCAACGGCGATCTGCTGATCACCCACGTCATCTTCCAGGTTCTGGACACCACCGACATCGAGAAGGAAGGCCCGGACTGGGACTCCCGGCTCGCCCTCGTGCCGGACCTCGTCGAGCGGGCCCTCGGCTGGCTGGTGGCCACGGTCGACGTGGCGTACGGCCGCAACAGCCAGATGCTGACCGCGATGCGCACCTTCGAGCGGGTCCGCCTGGTCGTACGACGTGTCGTGGACGGCATGCGCTCTGGTGAACCCGCCCCGGACAATGCCGATTACCGGGTGGAGGAGCGGGTCCAGGGCAAGCGGGCCCGCTCGACCAACGCCGTGAGCCTCATCGTCAAGGCGGCTCGGATCGTGGACGGCACCCCCGTGGAGTTCCGTCCCGTGACCCGGCCGGACCGGCAGGGACTGTCCGCGTGGCTGGCGGCCGACCCGGCCCGGGGCCGGGCGGAATGGCGGAACAACACGTCCAAGCCGCTGGTCTGGGCCGGGGACGGCGAGTCGTACGCCCCCAGCACACTTGTCCGCAAGATGCGGAAGGAAGCCATGAACAACAACCAGCAGGTCCAGGGCACGCTCTACTGGCACGTGGTGGGTGAGGGTTCACTCGTCGATCTGGCGGCGGAGCTGCGGGCCGAGGACGAGTTGGACGCGACCGAGGACCAACTCGGCTGAGCCCGGCGGGCCATGAGGGGGCGCTGGCCCTCACTGCAGGGGTACGACGTCCCCCAGGTCGGCGGTCCACTCACGGCCGCCGCCCACCGGACGGATGAAGGCGAGCAGCTGGGGCGGCCGGGCGACGGAACCCGGGACCGGCCGGCTGTCCGGGGGCTCGTACGGGAACGCGTCCCGCAAGATGCCCTGGCGACCGGTCGCCGTGTCCCGGACCAGGGTGCCCACGGGGATGCCGGGCAGCCCGGCGGCGGGGACGTACGCGCTCGCGTTCACTTTGGGCGACGGGTCAGGTGGGTTTCGCGCGTTCGGTGGGCTCGGTGGGTTCCGTCGGCTTACAGGATCTCCCTCCGGCTACGGGCATTGGCGCGGGCTACGCGCGGGCCCAACGCCTCACCCTGGCCCGCCGGTTCGATGCCCTCCGGCCGCGCCGCCTAGTCCAGGCCACCGCCCTTGGGGCGGAGGTGCACCTGCCCGCCCGTACGTTCCATCACCACGCCGTAGCGATCCTTTCTGGTGTCGTACGCCAGGTCGCCGACGGCCGGTGGTGGCAGCGGTACGGCTCCGGCGGAGGGTGCGCCCGGAACGTAGGTCGGCTGACGTCGCGCGAGCCGATCCAGAACCCGCTGTAGTCGGGGGCGGGTTGGGCGGGCGCCCGGTCCGGTCCGGGGATGGGGCTGGGGCAGGGCCGGTGGTGGGGGTGGGAGCGTCGGGCGTCTGGGCAGCGTCCATCAAGGATCTCCTAGAACGAGGGTGCGTGCGAGCGACGGGAATCACCGTTCGTGCCTTTAACGTCGCCGTCCGTCGCTACCCTCGGCGGGGGTGATCCGTCCCCTCCGGAGACCTGGAACAGCGGGAACTACGGGAACAAGGAGGGCAGCACGGATGACGGTTGGCGCACGTGACCTCGAACTCGCGTGCTCGGCACGGGAGTTGTACGGGACCGAACTGCACCGGCAGCGACAGCTGGCCCGGATGTCCCTGGACCGCCTGTCGGATGTCGTCAACTACAGCAAGACGCACCTGCATGGAGTGGAGACGGGAGAACGGCTGCCACTGCCGCCGATCTCCGAGAAGCTGGATGTGGCATTCGGGACGGGGGAGTTGTTCCAGGGGTTGTGGGGGGTCGTCAGGCGGGAGCACACGCCCCGGCGGTTCGATCACTGTTTGGAGTTGGAGGCGAAGGCTGAGCGGATTCAGGCGTACGGATCCACTCTTGTGCCTGGCTTGCTCCAAACGAAGGCGTACATGCGCGCCATGTTCCGTCGAAGCAACCCGACCGCGACTCCCAAGAAGATCGACAACCTGGTAGAGAAGCGCTTGAGCCGCCAGGAGGTTCTATGGGGTGACAATCCGCCCGACTACTGGGCGGTTCTCGACGAGGGAGTCCTCCGGCGTCCGGTAGGCGGCCCATCGACCATGTACGAACAACTCGCAGCGCTCCTACCGCTGGTGGACACAGGACGAACAACGATTCAGATCATCCCGTTCGAAGCAGAAGAGTACGCCGGGATGAACGGCACCTTCATCCTGATTACGGCGCCTGACAACTCCACTACCGCCTACCAGGAAGACGGCGGCAGCGGGGAGACCTTCGACGACCGCGAGACCGTGACGCGACGCATGCGCGAGTACGATCGTATGAAAGCCTGCGCCCTCTCGCCGAAGCAGTCCGCAGCGTTGATCGAAGCGGCGATGGAGAAGTTCAAGCCATGCGAGCCACCCCAGATCTGAGCGCCGCCCAGTGGCGCAAGTCCAGCTACAGCGGTGGACAGGACGGGGACGAATGTCTCGAAGTCGCCGACGGCATCGCCGAGTTCATCCCCGTCCGCGACAGTAAGACGTCTTTTGCTCCCGCGCTGGCCTTCACTCCAGATGCCTGGGGAGCCTTCATCACTGCGGTGAAGAACGGCGCGGCACCCATCGTGTGACACCTCTGTTCACGCCCCGGCCCGCAGTACCGGGAGTCGAGGCATCGGCGCGTTCGGGGGCCGTTCCCTAAGCTCACAGGGAACAAAATCCTCGTGTCTTCGAGCCGCCCGGTCCTCACTCAGTCGCGCTGTGCCCCGACACGACCTGCTCCAACAGCTCTAGAGCTTGGTCTTCCTTCTGGTCGGCCTCGTCGCGCTTCCGGTATGCGGTGCGGATCGTTTCCGCAATGCGTTCGCGGTCAGGTGCGGTGAGGAGAGGAACGGGGATCTGAGCGCGCAGGGCCTCGTGAATGTCCTGCTGCTTTCCTCCGGTGGACATGGAACGCAGGACGCGGAACATCGCCTCGGAGCGGAGGAAGGCGAAGAGGTAAGCACCCGGGATATCTGGAGTGCCTGTGACCACCCGGAGAAAATGCTGGGTGTAAACGTGCTCAAGCCAGGATCCGGTGACGAACAACGCGCGGCAGAACACCTCGTTCTCACCCAGCGTGCCTTGGGCAGCGACCATCACCGTCTCGTCCTTGGCAAAGATCCCCGGCGGAGCCTGGCTCGGGCTGATCCAACGCCCCTCTGGCCGAATCCAGAAGCCTTGCCGCTGGCCGATCAAACGAGCTGCGCCGTGCCCAGAATCCGCATCAATTCGCTTGAAACGCACTCCGGATCCGAGCTTCCCTCCCGAGCAGATCTCGCCGAGCGTTAGATGATCCACACTGCGCAGTGCGTCGAGGACGCGTCGGGCCCTCGGCTGGTAATTGAGCGCCCGCAGACTCGTCGGCGTAAGCCCCCTCTGTTCGAAACCCAGATCCCGAGGCTGCTCATGCCACCGCAGGTCGAGCAACTCCTCCAGTCCCGCCGTGGTGAACAGGTCCGTGGTCGCCGCCTCCAGCCCGGCCTGGAACTCCGCCCGAAGCCGCGCTGCCTCTTCCACAAGCTCGTGAATACTCTGCTCCACTTCCGGAGCGAAACGCGGTACAGGCAGGTCCGCGATGTGGTGCGGCTCGATGTGCTGAATGATCGCACCGTAGGCGTGGCTGGTAATGATGGGAACACCGAAACGGCTGCGTAGAAAGGTGTTGAGATAGCCGGACGGCACACGGTCCGGGTTCGGCTGGATCTTCATCACGTGCTGGGAGGACCAGATACCCTGCATGTCGGTTCGCACATACGACATGCGCCCGATGGTCCCCGAGCAGGAAATCAGCGTCATGCCCGGCTGAACATCGAGATAGGGAAACTTGTCGGCTACTTCATGGCTGAGCAACGGCAGGTGAGTGAGATCGGCTTCCATCATGTCGGTGCTGCCGAGGAACGGAACGCCGATTTCGGGATCATTGACGTACACGCGGCTGAACTTCGGGCCGTTGAAAATCCCCCCGTTGTGCCCTCCGGTGAGGTCGGCCAGGGAATCTTTGTCCACAGGCAGCCGCTTCAGCAACTGCTTCGCCGCGAACGCCCCCGACAGATAGGGCGCCGCGTCCAGCCGAAGCCCCTGCTCCGTGAGCCAGCCGATCCGTACCGGGTTTTCGTTGGACGCGATCTTCACTGCGTGTGCTCCGTCTGTTCCGTCTTGTCCACCGCGTAAGTCGATGCGTGAGTCGTCACCGCTCGTCCGTCCGTGGCCGGGAACCACTCGGCGAGCGTGGCCATCAGCAGCCGGAACGACTCGTCCGTGCACCCCCGCACCGACGGCAGCGCCAGGGCCAGCCGCTTGAAGATGCCGTTGAGCATGTCACGGCTGTACCCGTTCTCGTACAGGTACTCCACCGCCTTCTTCGGGTCGAGCGGCTTGTCGGCTCCGGCCTGCCACAGGCCCGCCTCCGCCAGTACTTCCCTGGGGGTGCGGTCGCCGCCCTTCGCCGTCCACAGCAGGACCTTCTTGACCAGGTCGGGGTAGTCCACCCAGAACCAGTTCTCCAGCTCCGGCTCGATGACGACGACCGCGAACTGCTCCCAGGTGCCGTCGAGTTGGGCGGAGATCCGCTCGCGGATCCGGTCCGGGTCGAGGGGGTTGTCGTAGGCGTGGTCCACGACCACGATCGCGCGGCGGAACTCGTGCCTGCGCCGGTTGAGGATCAGCCCGGCTTCCCTCTTCACGAGTCCGGGATCGTGGCCGCCGGCGCGCACGATGTCGGTCTTGGGGTTGAAGTCAAAGGGGGCACAGCGGAGCTTGTGATGGAAATCCGGTCGTCCGAAGAAGGCGCCGATCATGGCTTCCATGCCCTTGTCCGCAACCAGGAAGACCAGTTCCCGCTTGGTCTCCTCAGCCACCGGGGCGGCCTGCCGGGGCACGACAGGCGTCGCCGGACTCCCCCGCCCGGCGGCGCGGTTCCGCTTGGCGTTGGCCCGGGTCACTCGAACACCCCCGTGGCGAAGAGGGTGCCGAGGTCGAGGTCGTCGAGGCCGGCCCGCCAGTCGGCCATCCGGGGATGCTGGTCGCCGCGTACGACGGTGACCGCGCCGGTGGCCGGATCCATGCGGGTGGCGAGTACGTCCGCGAGGCCGACGTTGGCCAGTACCAGGGGTGACTGGGTGGCCACAAGTACCTGGCTGCCGCGTACGTTCCGCAGAGCCTGCATGACGATCTCGATGGCCTTCGGATAGATGCCGTTCTCCGGCTCCTCGGTCAGCAGCAGGGCAGGGGTGCGGGGCAGGTACGGGAGGAGGGTGAGCGCCAGTACGCGCAGAGTGCCGTCGGACAGGCCGGAGGAGGTGACCTGGTAGCCGCCGGAGTAGGTCAGGCGGAAGTAGGCGTAGCGGTCCTCCTCGCGCTCGACGACCTCCACCTGTTCCACCTGGGGCAGGGCGAGCTGGGCGAGATCCACCCAGGCGCCGTACAGCTCCGGGTCCTCACGGCTGAGCTGGAGCGCAAGCCAGGGGGTGTTGCGGCCCTGGGTGTCGAGTACCGGCTCACGACCGGCGGGCGGGGCGGCCTGACGGAGCGCGGACCACTCGGGGTCGTAGAGGACAGCGCCGTCCCGGAGAAGGTTCTGGAACCACAGTGCGGCCGGAAACTGGGTGTCATCGAAGGGAACGTTGGCCAGGGCCAGGCTGCTGTGCTGGCTCTGGAGGGTGAGCTGCTTCTCGCGGCCGGTCTCGTCGGTGAAGCGGACCACGGGGCCGCCGGTGCGGGCGATCACCGGGCGCCAGGAGTCCTCCCAGACATAGTGCTTGCGTCGGCTGCCGCCGCGGCCGGTGAACCGGAATGCGTCAGGGTCCTCGAACGCCTTGTCCCCTGGGATCGGGCGTACCGGACGGTCCTCGTGGAAGAGCACCAGGTACTCCCCCGCGACCTCCATACCCAGACCGCTGTCCACTGGCGCGAGATGCAGTTCGTACCGCAGATGCGTGGGAACCGGGAACCGCAGATCGCGTGAGGATTCGGCGATCGCGTCGGCGATCTCCCCCGGGAGAACGGCCTCAAGGGCGAAGCCGAAGCCGCCCCCCTGGCCCCGGTGGGACGATTCGGCGAGGGACAGCGCACGTGGCGGCCGGCCGGTGGACGGGGAGGGGGCCAGGAACGCGTCCGCGATCTGCCGGACGGTGAGCAGGTCACGGAGCAGGACAGGGATGTCCAGCAGCGTGCTCTTGCCCGAGCCGTTGGCCCCGGCGAGGACATGGAAGCGGGACAGATCGATGGCGAGGTTCTCGAAGCAGCGGTAATTGTAGGCCTCGATCCGAGTGATCACGTACGGGCCTTCCACGGGAACGCGTGCTCATGCCGCTTCACGAACTCGTGGTACTCCTCCGCGATCTTGGGCAGGTCGTTGTCGACGATGGGGCGCTGACGCTTGAAGGTACGCAACACCTCTCTCCGCCCGATGCGCAGGACCTCCGTCTCCTCGTACTCCTCGGTGATCACGTCCCCTTCGGGAGAGCGGACCAGGACCGGGTTCCCCCGGCGGTCGACTCCCACCTTCTCCGCGACGGCCATGAACACCGGGTAGTCGGCCGCGCCGTACATGCCCTCTTCCTGCTTCTCCTGCTCGGTCTTGCGGCGCAGGAAGAGCAGGGTGGTGAGGATGTTGACGTTGGCCTCGACGATGAAGGTCTCCACCGGCAGTTCGATGCTGGCCATGACCCAGCACTCCTGAAGGATGAGCCTGCGTGCCGCCTCGTCCGACGGGCCCGGGTTGGACAGGATGCCGTTGGGCAGGACGATGCCGATACGTCCGCCGGGCTTGACCCACTCGATGGCCCGCTGGACGAAGAGCTGTTCCGGGGCGACGGCCGAGGCAGGAACAGTCGACGGCTTCAGCGTGCCGTCCTTCTCCCGGGAGTAGGACCAGGCGACGCCCCACTTGCGGGCACGCGCGCGGTACTTGCCCAGGACGGCGGCCTCGGAAAAGGGGATGTCGGCGCCGAACGGCGGGTTCGTCATCAGGACGTCCACATTGCCCAGCTGGATCTCCGGGACCTTCCGCGCTTCCTCGTTACCCGGCAGATGGCCGTCAGGGAAGGCGATCGAGTCCATCTGGAAGGCGTTGCCGGCGACATCGGTGAGCATCATGACGCTCATCGCGGTGGCCCGGCGCAGGAACGGGTCGAAGTCGGCGCCGAAGATGTGCCCGCGCGCGTAGTCCGCGAGCTTCCTGCGCAGCGGGGGCAGGATCTGTGCATACTGCTGGCTGGTGAAGGTGCCGTTCTTGGGCTTCCACTGGTCCAGCAGGTGGTTCAGGGTCTCGCGGAGGAAGCCGCCCGTGCCGCAGCAGGGGTCGAAGACGGTCTCGTGCTCCTTGGGGTCGAGGATGTCGACCATCAGTCGCACGGCGCCGGTGGGGGTGAAGTACTGCCCGCGGTCACCACGCAGGTTGTCACCCACGAGTTCCTGGTACGCCACCCCCTTCGCGTCGATCGGCGTGGCATACAGGTTGAACGGAGCCAGCTCGCCGGTGATGAAGGTGAGGGCCGCGGGCGACAAGGTCAGCTCGTCGCGGTGATCGAACAGGAGCTGGTCCGCGTAGAACTTCCTGACCTCTTCGAACAGTTCCTTTATGCGCGCGGCGACCGCGGGGCTGCCCGTGTGACCTTCGGGATCCAGGTCTTCGATACCCACTCGGAAACGCGGCGTTCGGCCGTTCTCCCGGACCAGCCGCTCGTCATGGATCTTGGCGAACAGCACATACAGGAACTGCCAGAAGGCGGCGTCCTTGGGCAGGCCCTCATTGCCGTGAATGAAGTTGTGGCAGCGCCGGAAAGCGAAGCGCAGCATGTACTCGTCGGCATGACGCATCTCCGCCAGCGAGGAGGCGTCCCGCGTGGCGTCGAACTCCTCGGCGTCGCCGCTCGGCCAGTTCGGCAGCGGGTGGAACACCGGCTCGAAGCGGGTGTCCTTGCGCTCGACGAAGTACAGGTCCTTGTCGTCGGTCCACATGCCCAGCGTGCAGGACGGCCCGGCGGCGAGCATCAGCTCGCGAAGCTCCGCCAGCTGTGCGTCCGCCTGGGCGTAGGTGCGGATCTTGGTGACAGTACGGCTGCCCTTAGGGCGGGCCTTGGTCACGACGATGCGCTTCAGGGTTTCCGGGCTCTTCGGCTTGCCGGGCTCGAAGATCGCGATACTGGCGCGCCTGCGGCTCGTCCGCCCCGTCTCGGTATTGGGGACCTGGAGCACGTAGTCACGAACCATGTCGTCGGGGTTGATGCCGTACTGATGGACGAGCACTTTGGCGATGCGCTGACGGACGACCTCCGCCTCAGTCAGTTTGACGACATCCTTGTTGCTGATGTAGTCGATCGTCTCGTCGTCGCCGAGCCTGCGAGGGGGACCAACATGGTCGGAGCGTTCTGTGGATCCGCCCTTGCCCCTCGACCCTTCCGGCAAGGGAATTCCGAGGTCCAACTGCTCGTCCGCCATATGTACCGTCTGCTCCGTCCCGACTTTCGCCGACCGTGCCGTCAAAGGGGCCCTCGTGCGCTGCCAGCCCCACTTTAGTAGTAGCTTCTCCCCCACTTTTCCGCTGCTGCCGACAGCTGTAGGACAGGACGACCGGGTAGTGGCTTTCGCAGGGGCCCCACCCGGCCCGGTTCAGCGGCGGATGCCCGCGTGCGCACTGTCGCCAGCCGGTCGCCGCCCCGTCTGAAAAGACGGCCGTACCACTGCTGTAGGCCGGGTTGTCGGGCGGCAGGAGCAGGGTGGTGGTCTCCTCGCCCTCGCCGATGGGCAGGATGGTGATCGCACCGTCCACAGCCGGATCACCGAGCCGGAGGCCGCCACTCTGCCCCCGCTCTCCCCTCCCCGGAGGTCCAGGCTGACGCCGGTGACGCGCGCCGCGAGCAGCCGATCTCGGCTCGTCGTCCTCGGGGTCGCGACCCGTAGCTGAATATGTGCGCTCCGGGGCCATACCTGCGCCCACCTCAGAGCGCCACCGCGGGCCTCGCTCTTGTCAGAAAGGCACAAGACAAACATCGATAAATAACCGGCCCCGGCAAGCAGTTCTGACAAGCATCACGCATCGTTGGCCACCCCGTTGCCCAACAAGGGCCTCGCCTACCTGATCGCCCCAGCATCTGGGGCACTAAAGCAGCAGGTCAACGTCTTGGACAGGAGCCGCTGTCCGCAGAGGGCAAACGCACGACCTACGCAATACGATGCACCGACCGCAGATGCCGGTTGACCCCGATCTCTAGCCGAGTAGATGAAAAACCCCAGGTCACGGCGAGTGAGTCCTGGGGTTAATCCGAGCCGCCTTCGGGATTCGAACCCGAGACCTACGCATTACGAGTGCGTTGCTCTGGCCAACTGAGCTAAGGCGGCGCGCCTTCCGCACCATGGTGCGATCAGCAGCGCGGCCAAGTCTACACAGTTTTGGAGGGTGCTCCGCACACGCCTCCCGCGGGGGTCTTCCCGCAGGTCAGGAGCACTTCTTGCCGTCCGTCGGGGGTGTGCCCTCCAGGAGGTACGTGTTGATCGCCGTGTCGATGCAGTCGCTGCCGCGGCCGTACGCCGTGTGGCCGTCCCCGTTGTAGGTGAGGAGGGTGCCGGAGGAGAGCTGGGCGGCCAGGGACTGGGCCCACTTGTACGGGGTCGCCGGGTCGCGGGTGGTGCCGACCACGACGATCGGGGCCGCGCCCTTCGCCTCGATGCGGTGGGGGGAGCCAGTGGCCTTGGTGGGCCAGTAGCTGCAGTTCAGGGAGGCCCAGGCCAGGCCCTTACCGAAGACCGGGGAAGCCTGTTCGAAGGAGGGGAGCGCTCGGGTGACCTCTTCGGGGCCGCTGAAGGCCGGCGGGAGGTCCAGGCAGTTCACGGCGGAGTTGGCGTACATCAGGTTGGCGTACGCGCCGTCGCTGTCGCGCTCGTAGTACGAGTCGGCGAGGGAGAGCAGGGCCGCGCCGTCGCCCTTCATAGCGCCGGCGAGGGCCTGGCGGAGCTGGGGCCAGGCGGACTCGTCGTACATCGCGGCGATCACGCCGGTCGTGGCGAGCGACTCGCCCAGGGGGCGGCTTTGACCGGTCGGGACGGGCTTGGCGTCCAGTGTGGCGAAGAAGGTCTTCATACGATTCGAGACGTCGGCCGCGGACTTCGTGCCGAGGGGGCAGTCGGACTGTTTGACGCAGTCCTCGGCGAAGGACCGGAAGGCCGTCTCGAAGCCCGCCGTCTGATCGCGGTTCAGCTCGCGGGCCGGGAGGGACGGGTCCATCGCGCCGTCGAGGACGAGGCGGCCGGTGCGCTTCGGGAACAGTTCGGCGTATGTCGCGCCGAGGAAGGTGCCGTACGACGCCCCGACGTACGACAGCTTCTGGTCGCCCAGCGCGGTACGGAAGATGTCCATGTCACGGGCCGCCTCGACCGTGGACACATGCGGGAGGATCGCGCCGGAGCGCCTCTCGCAGCCCTGGGCGAACTTCTTGAAGGACGCGGCCAGCTTCGCGGTCTCGGCCTGGTCGTCGGGCGTCTGGTCGACCTGGGTGTACGCGTCCATCTCCTTGCCCGTGAGGCATGTGACAGGCTCGCTGCGGGCGACACCGCGCGGGTCGATGGCCACCATGTCGTACTGGGCGCGGACCTGCGCCGGGTAGCCGATGCCCGCGTACGCCTGGAGATAGCCGATGGCCGAGCCGCCGGGACCGCCCGGGTTGACCATGAGGGAGCCGAGGCGCTTGCCGGGTCCCGTGGCCTTCTTACGGGAGACGGCCAGGTCGATCCGGGTCCCGTCCGGCTTCGTGTAGTCGAGCGGCGCCTTCATCGTGGCGCACTCGAAACCGGGGGCTCCGCACGCGCGCCACGTGAGCTTCTGGTCGTAGTACTTCTTCAGCGTGGCAGGGTCGATGGACACCGCGCCGGAGCCCGAATCCGCGGCCGAATCCGCGCCCGAAGGCGATGCCTCCGACGAGGAACCGCCGGAGCTGCAGCCGGAGATCAGCAGACCGGCCGCCACGAACGCGGTAGCGGTGATACGGAACAGGCGCCTGGTGTCCATTCAGGGAGCCTAACCGCCGGATCGTGTGCGCCGCCCGTCCATGCTCGTACGGGTGATTCCCCGGACAATCGGCCCGCTCGTACGGTCAGGCTGTCCACGGCTCCGAACCGTCAGCCCGCCCGCAGCGAGACCGCCATCGCCTCCACCGCCAGCAGCGGCGCCACATTGCGGTCCAGCGCCTGGCGGCAGGCGACGATCGCCTCTATCCGGCGCAGCGTCCGCTCGGGCGTCGAGGCACGGACGACCCGGTCCAGCGCGTCCCGTACGTCCCCATTGGCGAGCGCGACGCGGGAGCCCAGCTGGATGGCCAGCACATCGCGGTAGAAGCCGGTCAGATCGGTGAGGGCCAGATCCAGGCTGTCCCGCTGGGTACGGGTGGAACGGCGCTTCTGGCGGTCGGCCAGCTCCTTCATCACGCCCGCCGTGCCCCGGGGCATCCGGCCGCCCGCCGAGGCGCCGAGCGCGGCCTTCATGTCCTCGGTCTCCTTGACGTCGACATCCTCGGCGACCTGCTTGGCGTCCTCCGTGGCGGCGTCGATCAGCTCCTGCGCCGCCCTGAGACAGCCGCCGATGTCGTCCACACGCAGCGGCATCTTGAGAACGGTGGCGCGGCGGGCCCGCGCCCGTTCATCGGTGGCGAGACGGCGGGCCCGGCCGATATGCCCCTGAGTGGCGTTGGCGGCGGCATGGGCGGCCTCGGGCTCGATGCCGTCGCGCCGGATCAGGACATCGGCGACGGCTTCCACGGGCGGAGTACGCAGCACGAGGTGGCGGCAGCGCGAACGGATCGTGGGCAGGACGTCTTCCAGGGAGGGCGCGCAGAGCAGCCAGACCGTACGGGGCGCCGGCTCCTCCACCCCCTTGAGCAGGACGTTTCCCGCACCCTCGGTGAGGCGGTCGGCGTCCTCAAGCACATTGACCTGCCAGCGTCCGCCGGCCGGCGCGAGCTGGGCGCGACGGACCAGCTCACGGGTCTCCTTGACACCGATCGAGAGCAGATCGGTACGGATGATGTCCACGTCGGCGTGCGTACCGATCAGGCTCGTGTGGCAGCCGTCGCAGAACCCGCAGCCCGGCTCACCGCCGAGCGCCCGGTCCGGACTGGTGCACTGCAGAGCGGCGGCGAAGGCACGGGCCGCGGTGGACCTGCCCGAACCGGGCGGCCCGGTGAACAGCCAGGCGTGCGTCATCTTCGACGCCTCCGGCGGCTGGGTACCCGCCGCCTCGGCGGTCACGCGCGCGTCCGCGTCACGAGCGGCGGCGGCGAGCGTCGCCCGAACGCGGTCCTGCCCGACCAAGTCGTCCCATACGGTCATGCGCCGTCACCACCTCCATGCGTGTGCGGGCCCCACCAGCGTGAGCCCCGGATCCCATTGTGGGGCCGGGGTCTGACAGTGCCCGCCGTCCAGCCGACAGCCCGGGCGGTCTCCAGCCGACAGCCCAGGCAGCCCGGCCGGCCCAGGCAGTCCAGTCGGCCCAGGCAGCCCGGCCGGTCCTGCTAGCGGCGGCGCCCGCCGCCGTGGTCGTCAGCGTCGTCATGCGGGCCGAGCAGTTCGTCCGCCAGGGTCGGAAGGTCGTCCAACGGAGTCTCCTCCGCCCAGTCGGAGCGGCGGCGCGGGCGCTCGGGCGTACGTTCCTGACCACCCTCCCGATGCGCCTCCGGGTTGACCTGCGGCAGTTCCCGCGTGCGCTCGTTACCGCCCTCGGCGGGCGACGGCCGCGCGTCGTCCCGGAAGAAGCCCCGGGGCACCCGGTCGGCCGGATCGGCGTTCGGTACGGGCGGGAGTACGGCGGTCTCGTCGGCCGCGCGGGCGTCCCGGCTGCCCCCCGAGTCACCCGTACCCCGTGCGTTCGTACCCCGCGCGTCGCCGTGCCCGTCGTCCCGTACCGGCGGGAGCAGCGTCGTCTCCTCGGCCGCCCTGTCCGTACGGTCGCCCCGCTCACCCCGTTCGGCAGGCCGATCCGGATCCGGCACCTGCGGAATGACAGCCGTCTCGTCCGGATCCGCCGGACGTACCGCCGGGACCTCCTGCGTCACCTCGTCCGGCGCGACTTCCGACTTCGTGCCCTCCGACTTCGTGCCCTCCGGCTTCGCGACTTCCGGCTTCGTGGCCTCCGGCTGCTTGACGAGGGGCGTGGGGACCGTGATCTCGTTCGGAGAGACCCCCGGGGCCGCGGCCGAAGCCGCCTCGGCCGCCGCCTGCTCCGCGAGCCGCCGCGCCTCCTCGGCCCGCAGCAGCGCCTCCTCCGCCTTGCGCTGCTTCTCGCGGCGGCGCTCCTCGGCCTCCGCCCGGAGCCTGGCCTCTTCCTGGGCCTGTCGCCTGAGGCGCGCCTGCTCCGCCTCGTACGCCCGCTCCTCGGCCTCGCGCCGCAGCCGCTCCTCCTCGGCCTTCTTGCGCGCCTCCTCGGCGCGCTGCCTGGCCTCCTCCGCCTGCCGCTCGGCCTCGCGCTGCCGCGCCTCCTCCAGCTCGCGGCGCTTGCGCTCCTCCTCCTCGGCACGCAGCTTGGCGAGCTGCGCCTGCCTCTCGCGCTCCAGCCGCTCCTCCTCCGCCTTGCGCGCGGCCTCTTCCTCGGCCCTGCGGCGGGCTTCCTCGATGGCCGCCTTCCGTGCCTCCTCCTGGGCCTTCACCTCGGCCTCGGAGAGCGGCAGCATCTGGTCGAGCCGGTGCCGTACGACGGTGGTGACCGACTCCGGCTCCTGGCCGGCGTCCACCACCAGATAGCGGGTGGGGTCGGCGGCGGCGAGGGTGAGGAAGCCGGACCGTACCCGCTGGTGGAACTCCGCAGGCTCGGACTCCAGCCGGTCCGGCGCCTCCGTGAACCGCTCGCGCGCCGTCTCCGGGGAGACGTCGAGCAGCACCGTCAGATGCGGTACGAGCCCGTCCGTCGCCCAGCGTGAGATACGGGCGATCTCGGTCGGCGAAAGATCACGGCCCGCGCCCTGGTAGGCCACGGACGAATCGATGTAGCGGTCGGAGATGACGATCGCGCCGCGCTCCAGCGCCGGACGGACGACCGAATCGACATGCTCGGCGCGGTCGGCGGCGTACAGCAGGGCCTCGGCGCGATTCGACAGACCGGCACTCGACACATCCAGCAGGATCGAGCGCAGCCGCTTGCCCACCGGGGTGGCGCCCGGCTCGCGCGTGACCACCACTTCATGGCCCTTGGCCCGGATCCAGTCGGCGAGCGCTTCGACCTGGGTCGACTTTCCGGCGCCGTCGCCGCCTTCTATCGCGAGGAAGAAGCCGGTCGCGGCCGGGGCCTGCGCCGGGTCGGCTCCGCCACGCAGCGCGTCGCGCAGATCGCGACGCAGCGGCACACCGGACCGGTCGTCCGTCTTGGCGAGAACGACGGCCGCCACGGGCAGCAGCAGCGCGCCGACCAGTATCAGCGTGAAGGCCGCTCCGTCGTGCGCGAAGACGGAGTTGCCACCGGCGAGGCGGTGCGGGCCGATGGCCGCCGCGACGAGGGGAGCGACGACCACACCGAGCCCGACAAACACCCTGGCTACAGCCTGTAGGTGCTCGGTGACCCGATTACGACGGTACTCCTCCGTCTCCAGATCGATAAGGGTGTGTCCAGTATTCGCCGCGACACCGGCCGTGAAGCCCGCGAACAGTGCCAGGAACAGCACGGTAGCCATGTCCGGCACAAGGCCCATGACCAGCAGCGCTATGCCGGTGACCGCGATCGCCAGCGCGAACAGACGGCGACGGGACAGCGCGGGCAGCACCTTCGCGGCACCCCGGATGCCCAGTCCCGTACCGCCGGTCAGGGCGAGGACGAGAAGGGCGAAGGCGACCGGACCGCCCCCGAGGTCCTTGGCCTGGAGTACGGAGACACCCACGGCGGCGGCGACAGCGCCGGCGATCGTGCCGCACGCGAGGACGAACAGCGGCACCGCGCCCGTACGCCCCCTGTCCTGGCGCCCCTTGTCCTCGCCGCCGCTGCCGCCGGACCCCTTGCCGCTCGCGGCGCCCACGGCCCGGCGCAGCCCTTCGAGCGGGGAACGCGGGCGGGGCGTATGGCCGTCGGGCAGTTCGAGGAAGTAGAGGGTCGACACCGACGCGGCGAACAGCCCGGCCGCGACGTACGACCCGAGGGCCGCCTGGTGCAGCGAGAACCACTCGATGCCCGTACCCAGCAGATTGCCGATCAGCGTGGCGATGAGCAGGACCGCGGCGGCGACGGGGATGGCGGCGAAGGACGTACGGAGGGAGAGCCTGCGCAGCGCGTCGAGGTGGTCGGGCAGCGGGCGTACCGCGGCGCCCTCAAGCGGCGGAGCCGGCAGCAGCGCGGGAGCCGCGCTCTCCTTGGCGACCGTCCAGAAGCGCTCGGCGACGCCGACGACGAAGACCGTGCTGAGGAGGATCGGCAGGGCGCGGTCGGGGGTCCAGTCGAGCCACAGCGGCGCGACGATGAGGAGCGCGAGGCGCAGTACGTCCGCGACGATCATCGTCCAGCGGCGGTCCAGTGGGCCGCCGTCCCGCGCGGGCTTCGCGGATTTGCCCGATGTGGCCGACTTCGTCGACTTGGCATGCTTCTTGACCACCGTGGCCCCGGACGCCTCAGGCATCTCAGGCGTCTCAGGTGTTCCGGCCACGTCAGCCACGTCAGCCGTCTTCTTGGCCCCGCCCCCGCCACTGGGCGCGATCAGCGCCGTCAGCGGCCCGAGAAGCACCGCCCCGAACAGCAGCGTGGCCAGAACCCGGGCCCCGAACACGGCGGCGACGGCGAACGCCACACCCCGGTATCCAGCACCGAACGAGCCCTCGGCGATCGCCGCCTGCAACGACAGCAGCAGAAGCACGAGTACGGCGAGTACGTCGCCGATCCCGCCGACGAACTGGGCACCCCAAAGCCGCCGCAGCGGCGGAAGGCGCAACAGGGATCGTACGGCGCGCTCTCGTGAGTCTGCGGCAAGTGCGTCGGAGTCGGAGGTGGGGCTCACGACCGTTGGCTGCTCGGCTCGCGTCATCCGCCCAGCCTATCCGGAGCCAGTGACAACCCTGGAGCCCCGTCCGAACAGACGATCGCGACAGAGAGGGCGAGAAGCAGCAAAACGCCCCGCTCCCGCCGTCCCCCCGCGGCCCAGCCGTCCGACGTCGCCGCCCTATTCGCCCGACTTCGCCGACGCCGCCGACGACTTCGCGGCCGTCTTCTTCGCCGTCGTCTTCTTCGCCGCCGTCTTGGCGGTCGTCGTCTTCGCGGCCGCCTTCTTCGCGGTCGTCGCCTTCTTGGCGGGGGCCTTCTTCGCCGGAGCCTTCTTCGCCGCCTTCTTCGCGGTCTTCTTGGCCGGCCCCTTCGCGCGCTTCTCCGCGAGCAGCTCGTAACCCCGCTCCGGGGTGATCGTCTCGACGCTGTCGTCGGTCCGCAGCGTCGCGTTCGTCTCGCCGTCCGTGACGTACGGGCCGAACCGCCCGTCCTTCACCACGACCGGCCGCTCACTCACCGGGTCCGTACCCAGCTCCTTCAGCGGCGGCTTGGCCGCGGCCCGGCCCCGCTGCTTGGGCTGGGCGTAGATCGCCAGCGCCTCTTCCAGCGTGATGTTGAAGAGCTGATCCTCGTTCTCCAGCGAGCGCGAGTCCGTGCCCTTCTTCAGATACGGGCCGTACCTGCCGTTCTGCGCGGTGATCTCGACACCCTCGGCGTCCGTGCCGACCACCCGCGGCAGCGACATCAGCTTGAGGGCGTCGGCCAGCGTGACCGTGTCCAGGGACATGGACTTGAAGAGCGAGGCGGTACGTGGCTTGACCGCGTTCTTGCCGGTCTTCGGGGTGCCGTCCGGCAGGATCTCGGTGACGTACGGCCCGTAACGGCCGTCCTTGGCCACGATCTGATTGCCGGTCTCCGGGTCCGCGCCCAGCTCGAAGTCGCCGCTGGGCTTGGCCAGCAGCTCCTCGGCGTACTCGACCGTCAGCTCGTCGGGCGCAAGGTCCTCCGGCACATCGGCGCGCTGGTGGCCCTCCTCGTCCTTCTCGCCACGCTCGACATACGGGCCGTACCGCCCGACGCGCAGCATGATCCCGTCGCCGACGGGGAACGAGGAGATCTCCCGGGCGTCGATCGCGCCGAGGTCCGTGACCAGTTCCTTGAGGCCGCCGAGGTGGTCGCCGTCGCCGTTCCCGGCGCCCGACGCGACCCCCGCGTTGTGGTCGTCGCCCTCGCCGAAGTAGAAGCGCCGCAGCCACGGCACGGCCTGGGCCTCGCCCTGCGCGATGCG
Organism: Streptomyces sp. NPDC056835; assembly: GCF_042789485.1. Classification (NCBI taxonomy): domain Bacteria; kingdom Bacillati; phylum Actinomycetota; class Actinomycetes; order Kitasatosporales; family Streptomycetaceae; genus Streptomyces; species Streptomyces sp. NPDC056835. Next base: position 113,862 of record NZ_JBHUBB010000019.1, on the reverse strand, counting down.
GTCGAGGTCGTCCTCCATCTTGGCCGTGAAGTCGTAGTCGACCAGTCGGCCGAAGTGCGTCTCCAGCAGGTTGACCACGGCGAAGGAGAGGAAGGACGGGACGAGCGCCGTGCCCTTCTTGAACACATAGCCTCGGTCGAGGATCGTGCCGATGATCGAGGCGTAGGTCGACGGACGGCCGATCTCCCGCTCTTCCAACTCCTTGACCAGCGAGGCTTCGGTGTACCTGGCCGGCGGCTTCGTCGCGTGGCCGTCGACCGAAAGCTCCTCGGCGGAGAGCGCGTCGCCCTCCGCGACCTGCGGCAGCCGGCGCTCGCGGTCGTCCAGCTCCGCGTTCGGGTCGTCCGCGCCCTCGACGTACGCCTTCATGAAGCCGTGGAACGTGATCGTCTTGCCGGAGGCGGAGAATTCCGCGTCCCGGCCGTCGCTCGACCTGCCACCGATCTTGACGGTGACGCTGTTGCCGACCGCGTCCTTCATCTGGGAGGCGACGGTCCGCTTCCAGATCAGCTCGTAGAGCTTGAACTGGTCGCCGGTCAGTCCGGTCTCGGCGGGGGTACGGAACCGGTCGCCCGAGGGGCGGATCGCCTCGTGCGCCTCCTGCGCGTTCTTGACCTTGCCCGCGTACGTACGCGGCCTGTCCGGCAGATAGCTCGCCCCGTACAACTGCGTGACCTGTGCGCGGGCCGCCGAGACGGCGGTGTCCGAGAGGGTCGTCGAGTCCGTACGCATATAGGTGATGAAGCCGTTCTCGTACAGCTTCTGCGCCACCTGCATCGTGGACTTCGCCCCGAAGCCCAGCTTGCGCGAGGCCTCCTGCTGAAGGGTCGTCGTACGGAAGGGGGCGTACGGGGAGCGGCGGTACGGCTTGGACTCGACCGAGCGTACGGAGAAGGAGGCGTTCGCCAGGGCGGCGGCGAGCGCCCGCGCGTTGGCCTCGTCCAGATGCAGCACCTGATCGGACTTGAGCCGGCCGTCCGGACCGAAGTCACGGCCCTGGGCGACACGCCGGCCGTCGACCGCGTTGAGCCGGGCGACCAGCGAGGACGGGTCGGAGGCGTCTCCGGCGCGGCCGGTGGAGAACGTGCCGGTCAGGTCCCAGTACTCGGCGGAGCGGAAGGCGATGCGCTCGCGTTCGCGCTCGACGACGAGGCGGGTGGCGACGGACTGGACGCGGCCCGCCGAGAGGCCGCGCATGACCTTCTTCCACAGGACCGGCGAGACCTCGTAGCCGTAGAGCCGGTCGAGGATGCGGCGGGTCTCCTGGGCGTCGACCATGCGTGTGTTCAACTCACGCGGATTGGCGACGGCGGCCCGGATCGCGTCCTTGGTGATCTCGTGGAAGACCATCCGGTGGACCGGGACCTTGGGCTTGAGGACTTCCTGGAGGTGCCACGCGATGGCCTCGCCCTCGCGGTCCTCATCGGTGGCGAGGTAGAGCTCGTCGGATTCGGCCAGCAGCTCCTTGAGCTTTCTGACCTGGGCCTTCTTATCGGCGTTGACGACGTAGATCGGCTGGAAGTCATGCTCGACGTCCACGCCGAGGCGGCGCACCTCGCCGGTGTACTTCTCGGGCACCTCGGCGGCGCCGTTCGGGAGGTCGCGGATGTGCCCGACGCTCGCCTCGACGACATAGCCAGGGCCGAGGTAGCCCTTGATCGTCTTCGCCTTGGCAGGCGACTCGACGATGACGAGTCGGCGGCCGCCGTGTGCGGTCTCGCTGGTCGGGGACAACTTCGCTCTTCTCTCCGGTCGACGCTCGGTGGGCCCGTACGGCAGTACGGCAGTACGCCTTGGCGGGGCCCGGTACGGCCCAGCGGTGACGCTGCTTCGCTGCGGAGTGTGACGGTACAACCCGCCCCCGTGTCAAACGGCGAAAGCCCGCAACGGCCACTCGAACGGTAACCCGACTCCAGTCATTCCTGCCGCCCGGACCCCCGGGCTCGTCGCGCCGGAAAGCGGAGGCAGTGATTCCGCCGGGGTACGGGGCGACGGTTCCGGATCAAGGTCCCCCGGCACGTCCTGTGCAGGTCCGACGGCATGCGGGACACGCGCACGGGCCCGGATCGATCACGGCCGGAGGTTGCGGTCCGGCTTCCCCGAACCTGGCTCGGATACGTCGGAAGCCCTCAGATACGGCCGAAGCACCACACGCCGAGAGCGAGAAAGACCACGCCCGAGAGTGTCGCGAGAGTGATGGACGCCGCAGGCCGCACGCCATGGGCCACCGGCGCGCGGTGCAGAACGCGCGCCCCCGTCCACAGCAGCAGCGCGGCGCTGAACAGCGTGAACGCCGTCCCCGCGAAGATCGCCGGCCCACTCTCCATGTCCGTACCCCGCTCGTTCCGTGGGCACCCGCTCCAGGGCGCCGAGGTCTCCGGGGGCCGAGGCTGGCACCTCGGGACATCACCTGCGCGAATTCCGGGTGAACGCCGCGCACGCTTTCACCCGCACGCCGAGCCCGAGGGCCCGGCCGGCCGGTAGGCAGCCAAGGGGCAGACGCTCCCCCTCGCGGGCCGAGTGTCAGCGCACGCCACCACAGCGCACACCACCGCAGCGCACACCATCACGGCGCACGTCACCGTGCCGCGGGCGCCGGTTCCAGGAATCCCTCCTCCACCAGCAGCCGGATCGCCCGCGGGGTGCGGTCCCGGAGCAGCACCGGGTCCTCCCCCATCAACTGGCCGATCGCGTCCAGGATCCGGCCTGCGCTCAGGGTCCCGTCACAGACCCCCGCGAAACCGGCCCCGACCGCGTCGACCTTCGTCGCCCGGCGCATACCGCGGTGCTGACGGAGCACCACATGCTCCGGGTCCTCGGCGCCCGGCAGCCCCACCTGCTCCTGGACCACCTCCGACGCGAGTACGAAACGGCCCGCGAGGAGCGCCGCGTCGTCGTGCGTCCGCAGATAGTCCTGGCGCTCGAAGTGGGCCCGTACGGTCTCGCCGAGCGGCTGCTCCACCGGATGCGGCCACTCCTCCACGACGATCGACGGCTCGTCGGCCCCCGTCTTCCTGAGCGTGATCCAGCCGAAGCCGACGGCCTTGGTCTTACGGGCCTCGAACTCGTCCAGCCACGCTTCGTACCGCGCGGTGTACTCCTCCGGGTCGGTCCTGTGGTCACCGCTGTCGCGCAGCCAGAGCTCGGCGTACTGCGTCACGTCCTGGACCTCGCGCTGCACGATCCAGGCGTCACAGCCGCGCGGCACCCACGAGCGCAGCCGCTGCTGCCACTCCTCCCCCTCCACGTGCTGCCAGTTGGCGAGGAAGTGCGCGAATCCGCCGTCGTTCAGCCGCTCCCCCGCCTGCTGGACGAGCGTGCGGCACAGATCGTCCCCGCCCATCCCGCCGTCGCGGTAGGTGAGCCTGGCTCCGGGAGAGATCACGAACGGCGGGTTCGAGACAATCAGTTCGTACGTCTCGTCCGCGACCGGCTCGAAGAGCGAGCCCTCGCGCAGCTCGGCGGCGGGGGCGCCGGAGAGGGCGAGGGTCAGCCGGGTGAAGCCGAGCGCCCGCGGGTTGAGATCGGTGGCCGTGACGCGGGTGGCGTGCTGGGCGGCGTGCAGCGCCTGGATACCGGAGCCGGTGCCGAGATCGAGCGCGCTCCCGACCGGTGTACGTACGGTGATCCCGGCCAGGGTCGTCGAGGCGCCGCCGACGCCGAGCACCACCCCCTCGTCATGGCCGCCCGCGCCCGAGGCACCGCCGACCGCGCAGCCCAGGTCGGAGACGATGAACCAGTCCTGTCCGTCGGGCCCGCTGTACGGCCGTACGTCCACCGTCGCGTGGACGTCGTCCCCGTCCCGGACGACCCAGCCGTCGGCCAGCGCCTCGTCGAGCGGCAGCGCGGACGCCGCGCGCTCCGCCGGGACCGGCCGCTGGAGCAGGAAGAGCCGTACGAGCGTTTCGAGCGGGGTGTCGCCGGGGGTGGCGCGCAGCGCGGGCACGGTCTCGCTGCGGGCCAGCGCGGCGTAGGCGGGCGCGCCGAGCAGATCGAGCAGGCCGTCGGCGGTGAAGTCGGCGGCGAGCAGGGCCGCACGGAGTCGGGGCGAGTGGTCGGGCGCGGGAAGGCTGGTCGTACTCACCCACTCATTGTGGCGGCTGCCACTGACAACGGCCCGCGGCCCGGTCCCCCTGAACGGGGGGACCGGGCCGCGGGCCGCGCGCGACCGTGCTCCGGAGCGGCCGAAAGCGCCTGAGGGCGTCCGGGAACGGATGCCGTGGGGTTACGACCCGGCCGCCGGGGAGCCGGACCCGCCGGCCGTCGCCGGGGGCTTCTGGCAGCCGGCCTGCTTGGCCATCGCACTGCCGACGTCGCCGGACTGGAGCTTCTGGAGCGCCTGGTCACCGTTCTTGCCGAGCTTGTCCAGCTCGTCCGCGACGCCCTTGAGGCCGTCGGCGAAGTCCGCCTGGTCCTTGATGTCGAGCGCGTCGACCTTCGTCTTGAGACCCGCGTACGCCGTCGAAGTGGCGTTGAGTTCCTTGACGGCCTCCGTCTGGGTCTTCTCGCCGTCCGTGACCGGCGGGGCGCCTCCGCCGTCCACGGCGGAGCCCAGCGCCTTGTAGGCGTCGGAGATGGACTGGAAGGCGGCCGAGTCGGCCTTCTGGACATCAGCGGGCTTGCTGCTGTCGGAGGTCGCCTGCTGGATGGAGGTGTTGGCGTCCGCGATCTTCGTCAGTTGAGGCTGAACCTGGTCACAGACCTTTTTGGCCCAGTCGTTCACCTTTTTGTCGCTGTCATCACCACTACAGCCGGACAGCGCCATGAGCAGCACCGCACCGCCGGACAGCGCGGCCACAAGCTTCTTGTTCACCGGATGGGTCCCTTCCAAGGCTCTCGGCCCCGGAACATACACGCCAAGTGGGCGACAACCGCACGCCGAACGTCTGGTTCATGCCCTATTGCAGCCATTTGCACCAAGGGAGAGACACCTCACGCCGGGCGTGCGCCGTCCATGGCAGGCGCGAGCGGGCGGGTGGCACGCGTCACTCCGCGCCACCCGCCCGCTCCCGATCCGGACACGTCAGTGATCAGCCGAGCCGGTGCTCACCGGACGTTCCCCGACCATCGCTCACTCATTGCTCACTCATGGCGCTCACTCATCGCTCACCGGGCGTTCGCCGGCCGTCATGAGGCCGCCACCGGGTCGGGCGACTTCTCGCTCCCGCCTCCGGAACCGCCCCCGCCGCCCTCGCCTCCGCCGTCCACCGTGACCGAGCGCCGTTTGGAGACATAGACCGCGCCGATGATGACGACGAGAGCGAGCACCGCCACCAGCGCGCGGACGCCGGCGCTGGCGTCCGCTCCGTAACTGAACTGCACGACCGCCGGGGCGATGAGCAGCGCCACCAGGTTCATCACCTTCAGCAGCGGGTTGATGGCGGGACCCGCCGTGTCCTTGAACGGGTCTCCCACCGTGTCCCCGATGACCGTCGCGGCATGGGCCTCGCTGCCCTTGCCGCCGTGATGACCGTCCTCGACGAGCTTCTTGGCGTTGTCCCAGGCACCTCCGGAGTTGGCGAGGAAGACGGCCATCAGCGTGCCCGTACCGATCGCGCCGGCCAGGAACGAGCCGAGCGCGCCCACCCCGAGCGAGAAACCGACGGCGATGGGGGTGAGGACGGCGAGCAGTCCCGGGGTGGCCAGCTCGCGCAGCGCGTCCTTGGTGCAGATGTCGACCACCCGCCCGTACTCCGGTTTCTCGGTGTAATCCATGATCCCGGGGTGCTCGCGGAACTGCCGGCGCACCTCGTAGACCACCGAACCGGCCGACCGCGAGACCGCGTTGATCGCCAGCCCCGAGAAGAGGAAAACGACCGCCGCGCCGAGGATCAGCCCGACCAGGTTGTTGGGCTGGGAGATGTCCAGACTGAGCGTCAGCTCGCCCGCCCTGGCCCCCACTTCCGCGACGGCCGTGGCGATGGCGTCCCGGTAGGAGCCGAAGAGCGCCGACGCGGCGAGTACGGCCGTGGCGATGGCGATGCCCTTCGTGATGGCCTTCGTGGTGTTCCCCACGGCGTCGAGGTCGGTGAGCACCTGCGCGCCCGCGCCCTCGACGTCGCCGGACATCTCGGCGATGCCCTGGGCGTTGTCGGAGACCGGTCCGAAGGTGTCCATGGCGACGATGACGCCGACGGTGGTGAGCAGACCGGTGCCCGCCAAGGCCACCGCGAAGAGGGCGAGCATGATCGACGTACCGCCGAGCAGGAACGCCCCGTAGACCGCGAGGCCGATCAGCAGCGCCGTGTAGACCGCGGACTCCAGCCCGATGGCCACGCCCGCGAGGACGACGGTGGCCGGGCCCGTCAGGGCGGACTTGCCGATGTCCCTGACCGGGCGCCGGCCGGTCTCGGTGAAGTAGCCGGTGAGCTGCTGGATCAGGGCAGCCAGCACGATGCCGATGGCGACCGCGAGCAGCGCGAGCACCCTCGGATCACCGCTGTGCGTCAGGATCGCCTGGTCGGTGACCCCGTCCAGCTCCGCGTACGAGGACGGCAGATAGACGAAGGACGCCACGGCCACCAGCGCGAGTGAGATCACCGCGGAGATGAAGAAGCCGCGGTTGATGGCGCTCATCCCGCTGCGGTCGACGCGGCGCGGGGCGACGGCGAAGATGCCGATCATCGCCGTGATCACCCCGATCGCGGGGACGATCAGCGGGAAGGCGAGCCCGAAGTCCCCGAACGCCGCCTTGCCGAGGATCAGCGCGGCCACGAGCGTCACCGCGTACGACTCGAACAGGTCGGCTGCCATACCCGCGCAGTCGCCGACGTTGTCGCCCACGTTGTCCGCGATGGTCGCCGCGTTGCGCGGATCGTCCTCGGGAATGCCCTGCTCCACTTTGCCGACCAGGTCGGCGCCGACGTCGGCCGCCTTGGTGAAGATGCCGCCGCCGACTCGCATGAACATGGCGATCAGCGCGGCACCGAGGCCGAAGCCCTCCAGCACCTTGGGGGCGTCGGCGGCATAGACCAGGACCACACAGGAGGCGCCGAGCAGACCGAGGCCCACCGTGAACATGCCGACCACGCCACCCGTACGGAATGCGATCTTCATGGCTTTGTGCGAAACGGCCGTGAGATCTTTCTCCGGCTCGCCTTCCGCCGGTGTCGCCTCACGCGCGGCCGCCGCCACGCGCACATTGCTGCGTACGGCGAGACGCATGCCGATGTAACCGGTGGCCGCCGAGAAAAGCGCACCTACCAGGAAGAACAGCGAACGTCCCGCGCGTTGTGACCAGTTGTCGGCCGGCAACAACATCAACAGGAAGAACACCACGACGGCGAATACGCCGAGGGTGCGCAACTGCCGCGCCAGATAGGCATTCGCGCCTTCCTGCACGGCGGCCGCGATCTCCTTCATCGAATCGGTGCCCTCGCCGGCCGCCAGTACCTGGCGCACCAGCAGCTGTGCCACGAACAGCGCCGCCAGCGCGACGACCGCGATGACGATCACGATGACGCGGTTGTCGTCCGTGAGTATCGCGGCAGCGAGAGAAGTGGAGTGCTCGGACAGTTGTGGATGGAAGTGCCCCGCCATTCGTCCTCCTTGACGCTCAGCGTTCAAGATGGACGGATTGTAGGGAGCGGAACCTGATCAAAACAGAGCACGCCACATGCAATTGACCTTGACTTATCGAATGACCTTGGAATGGGTAATGGGATAAGCGCGTTAATAGGTGATCGATAATCCGATGGAAAAGAGAAAGGCCCTGCTCAGCAGGGCCTTCCTGGAGAATGGATCACCGGCTCCCCGTCCGGCTGCCCGAAAGGGCCGGGGTAACGCCGTCAGGGCAGCGCGACGGCCGAGGCCGTCGGCCAGCTCATCCGGATGACGCCACCGTCGTCGCCCGAGGTGACTTCCACATCGTCGACGAGCCCGCTGATGACCGCGAGGCCCATCTCGTCCTCGCCCTCGGCATCGCTCTCGTGGGAATCGCCCGGCGCCACGCCGTCGCGGGCTTCCCCGGCGCCGGCACCGCCCGCGGCCGTGACCCCGTCGCCGACCTCGATGGAGAAGGCTTTCTCCTCCTCGTTCAGCACGACTCTCACCGGGGCGGTGATGCCATGGCTGCGGTGCAGCCCGACCGCCCGGCTGCACGCTTCACCGACCGCGAGTCTGACCTCGTCCAACACAGCCTCATCGACGCCTGCCCGACGAGCCACGGCGGCCGCCACCAGACGGGCCGTTCTGACATGTTCGGGCTGGGCGCTGAAGCGGAGTTCAACGGTGGCCATGCGATCCCCCTCGAACGTACGAGCGTGGAAACTCATGGGCGCGGGCGCCGGGCATCACGCCCGGTGCCTCTGCCCTCTCCTCCGGAAGACTCGGCCGACCTCAGTCGGTGGCCGCCACGGCCTCGTCGACCGTGGTGTGGATCGGGAACACCTTGGTGAGGCCGGTGATCCGGAAGATCTTGAGAATGCGCTCCTGGTTGCAGACCAGGCGCAGCGAGCCCTCATGGGCACGCACACGCTTCAGGCCACCCACGAGCACGCCGAGCCCGGTCGAGTCCAGGAAGTCCACGCCCTCCATGTCGACAACCAGGTGGTAGCTGCCGTCGTTCACCAACTCGACCAACTGCTCGCGCAGCTTGGGCGCGGTATACACATCAATCTCGCCACCGACCTCGACGACCGTACGGTCGCCACCAGGGCCGGACACATTGCGAGTCGACAGGGACAGGTCCACGGATCCTCCAGCACCTTGCTATCGAGCGGTCGCCCCTCGGGTCTCCCCGACGGAGCCAGGGGACGTATCGCCAGCCGCGATGGCATTCAATCACTTACCAGCAGTCATGCACGACGCCTTGAGACCATTGTCCGTCACGCCAGTGACACACTCGATGCCGATGGCCAGGAATCACCGCCCCAGTGGACCCCCCGAGAGCGGGGGCAACCGCCCCTCCCCCCGTACGGTCCTCGACCGGCTCGCCACAGGGGCGGGCCGTGCTGCGCGCATCACCCATACGGAGCACCTGCCCCCGCGTGCGGGGCGTCATGCCGTCTGGCCCGACCGCATCCGCGCGGAAGTGATCAACGCCATTCAGCGGGCCGGTATCGACCACCCGTGGGCCCACCAGGCCGCCGCCGCCGAGCACGCGCTGGACGGCGAGTCCGTCGTGATCGCCACCGGCACCGCCTCCGGCAAGTCCCTCGCCTATCTCGCCCCCGTCCTGACCACCCTCCTCGACGGCGCCGAGGCGCCCAACGGCCGAGGAACGACGGCGCTCTATCTCGCCCCGACGAAGGCTCTCGCCGCCGACCAGCGCCGCGCCGTCAAGGAGCTGGCCGCCCCGCTCGGCAACCGCGTGCGCCCCGCCGTCTACGACGGTGACACCCCCGTCGAGGAACGGGAGTGGGTGCGGCAGTACGCGAACTACGTGCTGACCAATCCGGACATGCTGCATCGGGGGATATTGCCGTCCCACCCCCGCTGGGCCTCCTTCCTGCGCGCCCTGCGCTTTGTCGTCATCGACGAGTGCCACACCTATCGCGGCGTCTTCGGCTCCCATGTGGCGCAGGTACTGCGCCGACTCCGCCGCGTATGCGCGCGTTACGGAGCGAATCCGGTCTTCCTGCTCGCCTCGGCGACCGCCGCGGAACCGGCGCGGGCCGCCGGCCGGCTCACCGGTCTGCCCGTCCACGAGGTCGCCGACGACGCCTCACCGCGCGGCGAGCTGGTCTTCGCGCTCTGGGAGCCGCCGCTCACCGATCTGCACGGCGAGAAGGGCGCCCCCGTCCGCCGTACCGCCACCGCCGAGACCGCCGACCTCCTCACCGACCTGACCGTCCAGGGCGTCCGTACGGTCGCCTTCGTGCGCTCCCGGCGCGGCGCCGAACTCATCTCCGTCATCGCCCAGGAACGGCTGGCCGAGGTGGACCGTTCGCTGGCCCGCCGGGTCGCCGCCTATCGCGGCGGCTACCTCCCCGAGGAACGCCGCGCCCTGGAGAACGCCCTGCACTCCGGCGAACTGCTCGGCCTCGCCGCCACCACCGCCCTGGAGCTGGGCATCGACGTGTCGGGCCTGGACGCCGTCGTCATCGCCGGCTATCCGGGCACCCGCGCCTCCCTGTGGCAGCAGGCGGGCCGGGCCGGACGCTCCGGGCAGGGGGCGCTGGCCGTCCTGGTCGCCCGGGACGATCCGCTGGACACCTTCCTCGTCCACCACCCCGAGGCGCTGTTCCAGCAGCCCGTCGAGTCCACCGTCCTCGACCCCGACAACCCGTATGTCCTCGCCCCCCATCTGTGCGCGGCGGCCGCGGAACTCCCGCTCACCGAAGCCGATCTGACGCTCTTCGGACCCGCCGTACCCGACCTGCTCCCGCAGTTGGAGAGCGCGGGGCTGCTGCGGCGCCGCAACTCCGGCTGGTACTGGACCCGCCGCGAGCGGGCCGCCGACCTCGCCGACATCCGGGGCGAGGGCGGCAGTCCCGTCCAGATCGTCGAGGCGGGGACGGGAAGGCTGCTGGGTACGGTCGACGAGGCCGCCTCCCACACCGCCGTCCACGACGGCGCCGTCCACCTCCACCAGGGCCGTACGTACCTGGTGAAGCGGCTCGACCTGGCGGACTCGGTCGCCCTGGTCGAGGAGGCGAACCCGCCGTACTCCACCACCGCCCGCGACACCACCGCCATCTCCGTACTCGAAACGGACACGGAGATCCCGTGGGGCGAGGGGCGCCTCTGCTACGGCTCCGTCGAAGTCACCAATCAGGTCGTCTCCTTTCTGCGCCGCCGGCTCATCACCGGCGAGGTGCTGGGCGAGAGCAAACTCGATCTGCCGCCGCGGACACTCCGTACCCGGGCCGTGTGGTGGACGGTCACCGAGGACCAGCTCGACCGGGCCCGGGTCAATCCGGAGCAGCTGGGCGGCGCGCTGCACGCCGCCGAACACGCCTCGATCGGGATGCTGCCGCTCTTCGCGACCTGTGACCGCTGGGACATCGGCGGGGTGTCCGTGCCCCTCCACCCGGACACGCTGCTGCCTACGGTCTTCGTCTACGACGGCCATCCCGGCGGCGCGGGCTTCGCGGAGCGGGCCTTCCGGACGGCCCGTGAGTGGCTCACGGCCACCCGCGAGGCGATCGCCTCCTGCGAGTGCGACGCCGGCTGTCCGTCCTGCATCCAGTCCCCGAAGTGCGGCAACGGCAACGACCCCCTGCACAAACGAGGAGCCGTACGGCTCCTGACCGAGTTGCTCAGCGCCGCCCCTGACGCACGGGCCGAGGCGGATGCGCAGACGGAAGCGCATGTGGATGTCGATGTCGATGTGGATGCGCCCACCGTGGCTTAGGGCGTGTCCGCGAGGCCTGACAGGGCGCCTGGCGGGGGTACGGGCAGCGGTGGGCCCGCCCGCGCCCTGACCGTCGGGGCGTACGGCCCGACGGCCACCCGCGCCGTCACGTCCGCGATCCCGCCGCTCACCACGCACCGCACCACCTCGGCTCCCTGTGCCGCCGCTACCTCGTCCGCCCGGCGGCAGGCGTCCGCCGAGCCGAGAAGCACGTGGTCCGCCGCGGCGAGGGCCGCCAGGTCGGCCGCCGCGCCCGCCCGGTGCCGGACGACGACCGCCTGCCCCATGGCGAGCACCAAGGCGAAGACGGCACACAGCGCGGTCGCCGCCACCGCGACCCACACCGTCGCCGACCCCCGCTCCCCGGCCCCGGCCCTGGCCCCGGCCTCGATCATGGCGCCGCCCCGGCCACGCGCGGGCCTCCAGAGCCGTCTCTCGCGGCCTGTACGGGGTCCAGGGCATCCACGGCGTCCTCCGCGGACGCGACGGCCTCAGCGGTGAGCGTGAGGGCCAGGGCACCCGGCCCGGGCGTCGGCGCCTCCACCCGCACCCGCCACAGATCGCCTGTACGGCCCAGAGCGACCCTGGCGCCCTCCGGGGCGGCCGAACGGGCAGCGGCCATCGCCGCGGCCCGTGGCTCGGCTCTGGCGGCCGCTCTCGCCCCCGCCCGCGCCGCGTCCACACACTGGATCTGTGCGGAGGCCGCCATCAGCGCCCAGACGAGGGCCAGGGCGAACACGGCCAGCGCAGGCACCGCCACCGCCGCCTCCGCCGTCACGAACCCCCGGTCGCCGCGACGGACCGGGGGACGGCCGCCGGCCGGGCGCACCCGAACCGTCTCAGAACTGCGCACTGAGAGCCCTCCCGATCAACGACTGCAAGGCACCCGCCACCGGCCCGCTCGTGACCACCTTGTAGAGCACCGCTGCGAGAGCGCAGGCGGCGATCGTCCCCACCGCGTACTCGGACGTCGTCATCCCGGCATCGGCCCGCGCCCCGCGCCGCCGTGCCCACCGGATTCGTCGAATCCTCATCCACATGTCATCTCCCCGTAGAAGCCGTAGAAGCCGTAGAAATTGGTCAGTTCGCAGAGAATTTGGTCAGTTGCCTTGCAGCAGTCCGCTCGCCAGACCGATGACGACCGGCGCCACCCCCACCGCCAGGAAGGCGGGGAGAAAGCACAGCCCCACCGGAGCCGTGATCAGCACCTGGGCCCGCTGTGCCCTGGCCACCGCGGCCCGGGCCCGCTCCGCTCTGAAGCCGTCGGCCAGCCGGGACACCGGCTCGGCGGCCGGCGCTCCGCTCGATCCCGCCCGTTCCAGACAGCGGGCCAGCCCCGCCGCGCCCGGTATCTCCCCGAACCGCCGCCACGCCTCGGCCGGTTCGCCACCGAGCCGCAGCTCCGCCGCCGTCCGTGCCAGCCGGTCACCGACAGGGCCGCCCAGCGACTCGCCGACCGCCTCCGCCGCGTCGAGCGGTCCCGCTCCGGCCGCGATACAGGCGGCCAGCAGATCGGCGGCGAGCGGAAGCTGACGGGCCGCCTCGTCGGTACCGGTACGGTCGTCCGGCTTTCTCGTACGCAGCCACCTGCGGACCCCGTACGCCCCGGCGAGCCCGAGCAGCCAGCCGGCCACCCCGCCGACCATGACCCAGCCAAAGATCACCGCGCCGGTCGGCGGACCCCAGCGCCGCGCCCACCGCGCCGCCCGGCGCCGTGGCCGCCGCCGTCGGTGCCCGACCGCCAGCAGGGCCACGAACCGCCGCCGCACCCGCCGCTCGCGCCGCCGGGCCGCCATCGCGAAGGCCAGAGAGCCGATCGCGGTATGCGCCAGGACGACCGCCCACAGCCTGTGGACGAACTCCCCCGTCATGGCGCCTCCCCGGTCCGTACGATCCGGGCGGCCCACCACAGGCCCGCGCCCTCCAACAGGCCGCCCACCACCAGACAGCCGAGCCCTGCCGGGGTGTGCAGCAGGACACGCAGCGGATCCGCGCCCAGGGCCCAGCCCAGCGTCAGGCCCACCACCGGGAGCAGCGCCAGCACGGCGACGGTCGCCCAGGCCCCCGCCAGCTGGGCCCGCAATCCTTCCCGTTGCTCTCTTTCCGCCCGTAGCGCCGCGTCCAGGCGGTCCAGCCCGGCGGCAAGCCCCGCCCCGCCGTCCACGGCCACCCGCCAGCACGCCGCGAGCCCCACGAGGCCGTCCGCTCCCGGCTCACGCGCCGCCTTCCGCAGCGCGTCGGGTACGTCACCGCCGAACCGCGCGGCCGCCAGCACGGCTCCCTCCGCGCTTCCCAGACCACCGGTCGATCCCGCGGCGGCCAGCAGGGCCTGGGTGGGCTGCGTACCGGCTCGCAGCTCGCCCGCTGCCGTGCCGCACAGCGCGACGATCCTGTCGGCCAGCCGCTCACGCGTCTTCCTCCGCTCCCTGGCGCTCAGCCACCGCCCCACCAGCGGCACCGCAAGCGCGCCCCCGAACAGCGGCAGCACCGACTCGCCCAGCAGTGCGAGCAGCACCGCGGGCGGCAGACAGAGCCACTTCCCGCGCAGCCGCCGCGCTCGCTCACGAGCCTTCGGCAGCCATCGCTCCCACGGCGGCGCCCCCGGCATCGCGGCGACAGGCACGCCAGGGGCCGCGAGCAGCCGTCTGGCCCGCCGCAGTCCCCGTTTCTGGCCGACGGCCAGCCGGACAGCTCCCCCGGCGCACAGCACCGCCGCGAAAGCGGTGAGAGACATCGTCAGAGCCGTCACGGCGCGCCTCCGATCAGGGCCAGCAACCGCGGCCAACCACGGTCGTCCACGAAGCCTCCGGCGGCCCAGCGCAACGCGGGCACCGGCACCACCAGCCCCGCGCTGTCCCGCTCCAGCACATGCACCTCGGCGATCCTCCGGCGCCCGTCGCGGTCCCGGACGAGATGGATCACAACCGACAGCGCGGCCGACAGCTGGCTGTGCAGCGCCGCCCGGTCGAGGCCCGCCGCCGTTCCCAGCGCCTCCAGACGCGCGGGGACGTCCGCCGCCGTATTCGCGTGTACGGTGCCGCAACCGCCCTCGTGTCCCGTGTTCAGGGCGGCGAGCAGTTCGGTGACCTCATGGCCTCGGACCTCACCGACGACCAGCCGGTCCGGCCGCATCCGCAACGCCTGTCTGACCAGGTCCCGCAGCGTCACCCGGCCCGCGCCCTCCTGGTTCGCCGGCCGCCCCTCCAGCCGCACCACATGCGGATGGTCGGGCCTCAACTCGGCGGAGTCCTCGGCCAGTACGATCCGCTCGCGCTCCCCGACCAGGCCGAGCAGGGTGGACAGGAGCGTGGTCTTTCCTGTGCCCGTGCCCCCACTGATCAGGAACGACAGCCGGGCCTCGATCAGCGCCCGCAACACCCGTTCCCCGCCCGGCGGTACCGTCCCCGCCGCCGTCAACTCCGCAAGCGAGAACGCCTTGGGCCGCACCACCCGCAGCGACAGACAGGTCGAGCCGACCGCCACCGGCGGCAGGACCGCGTGCATCCGTGTGCCGTCGGGCAGTCGCGCGTCCACCCAGGGTCTGGCGTCATCGAGCCGGCGCCCCGCCACGGCGGCGAGCCGCTGCGCCAGCCTCCGAACGGAGGCGGCGTCGGCGAACGACACGGCCGTCAGTTCAAGACCACCGCCCCTGTCCACCCACACCCGGTCGGGCGCGGAGACAAGCACGTCCGTCACCTCGGGGTCGCCGAGAAGCGGCTCCAGAGGGCCCGTCCCCACCAGCTCGCACCGCAACTCCGCCGCTGCCCCGAGCACTTCCGTATCGCCGAGCAACCGCCCCTGGGCCCGTAACGCCGCCGCCACCCGCGCCGGTGTGGGGTCCGCACCGCTCTCCGCGAGCCGCTGCCGTACGGCGTCCAGCAGCCCGGGCGCCGCCGCGCCGCCCCTCCCAGCCACCGAGCCGCCGCTCATGGCGTCACGCTCCCGTCCCCGGCCAGCGCCCGCTCCCAGAAAGCCGTACAGAACGCGGCCAGAGGTCCGCGCGCACGGGATCCCGGGGGCGCCCCGCCGTCCGGGGACTCCGACAGGCCCGGCTCCAGGGGCAGCTCGCCCACCAGAGGCAGCCGAAGCGCGTCGGCGATCCACTGCTCGTCCAGCCCGGCGGCGTACGGACCCCGGACCACCACCCGCAGATCCCTGAGGACCATGCCCGCCAGCGAGGCCACCCGGCCGGCCGCGGCGACGGCCCGCAGCTCGGCGGGCACTACCAACAGCCCCAGATCCAGCTGGGCCAGGGCCTCCGCCACGGCTTCGTCGACGCGCCGGGGAAGATCCACGACGACGACCCCACCGCGTCTGCGGGCCGCCGCGAGCACCGACCGCATGGCCTCCGGCTGAATCACCACCGAATCGCCGCGGTCCCAGCTGAGCACCCGCAGCTCGTGGAGCCGGGGCAGCGACTCCTCCAGCGCGCCACCCGCGACACGCCCCTTGGAAGCGGCGAAATCCGGCCACCTTCTGCCCTCCGCCTGCTCGCCGCCGAGCACCACGTCAAGGCCACCGCCGAGCGGATCGGCGTCGATGAGCATCGTGCGCCGACCGGCGCGCGCGGCGGTGACGGCCAGGGCGCACGCCAGCGTCGAAGCCCCGGCACCGCCCCGACCGCCGATCACACCGACGGTGAGCGCGGGCCGGCCGACGCCTTCGGCGGCGTCCGCGATCCGGTCCACGAGCCAGCTCTCGGCGTCCGGCAGCCGCAGCACGCAGTCCGCGCCGATCTCCACTGCGCGCCGCCAGACACCCGGGTCGTCCTGGTCCCGCCCGACGAGCATCACGTCCCGCCTGCGGGTCGCGCCACGGCAGCGTGCCGCCGCGTCATCGCCGACGAGAACCATCGGCGCGTCCTCCCAGCACCCCTTCCGTTCCGGCACCGAATGATGGACTTGCGGCTCGGCACCGGCCGCCGCGCAGAGCCTCAGCAGATCGTCGAGCAACTCCACATCCTCGGTCAGGATCAGCGGTCCCGCCCCGTTGCCCCCGCCGTTCCTTGAACGATCGGATGTCATGGATCCAGCCACGATCTCCGCCCCCTATCTCTTCTTCGATCCGGCTATCCGCGAGCGCTTCTCTCCGCGATCTCGCAGTGATCCGGTATCCGTGATTCCGGCTTCCGCGAACTTCGCGGCAGGAATCACCGTGCAGGGCAACAAGAAATCGTGTGGATCTTGCTTGAAAACTGTGGACAACTCACCAGTTGTGAATATCCCGGTAGCTCATACCAGTGACTTCCGGAGAGCAGTGCATTGGCTACACACGGTGACGGGCATGCTCGCGGAGACGCCGTCGCGCACAGAGCTTCAGGAAGGGGGACGAGTGGCCTCGAAGAGCCGAAAACGCGTCCGGACATGCGACGACCCCCGCCGGGGGGGGAGAGCGGGGGTCGTCCCCACGGCCGACTCGGGGGGGGAGGAGCCGGACCGGGTTAGCACGGTCGCGAACGATCCGTGACTTCCATGGTGTACCCGAGAGCCTTCTCAGGCAAACCCACGCGCCCCAGCTTACGCCGAATGGTGGGCGCATATGCTCGGCCTCGTGGAAAACCACTCCTTGCCGCGCACAGCAGCCTTCTTTGACCTGGACAAGACGGTCATTGCGAAGTCATCGACGTTGACCTTCAGCAAGTCCTTCTACCAAGGCGGCCTGATCAACCGCCGCGCCGTACTGCGCACCGCATACGCGCAGTTCGTCTTCCTCGCCGGAGGCGCCGATCACGACCAGATGGAGCGGATGCGGGAGTATCTCTCCGCGCTCTGCAAGGGCTGGAACGTCCAGCAGGTCAAGGAGATCGTCGCCGAGACACTGCACGATCTCATCGACCCCATCATCTACGACGAGGCGGCGTCCCTCATCGAGGACCATCACATCGCCGGCCGCGATGTGGTGATCGTGTCCACCTCCGGCGCGGAGGTCGTCGAACCCATCGGCGATCTGCTCGGCGCCGACCGGGTGGTGGCCACCCGGATGGTCGTCGGCGCCGACGGCTGCTTCACGGGCGAGGTGGAGTACTACGCGTACGGGCCGACCAAGGCCGAGGCGATCAAGGCACTCGCCGCGTCCGAGGGGTACGACCTCTCCCGCTGCTACGCGTACAGCGACTCCGTCACCGACGTACCGATGCTCCAGTCGGTGGGGCACCCCTACGCGGTCAACCCGGACCGCGCGCTGCGCCGGGAGGCGACGGCGCGCGACTGGCCGATTCTCGTCTTCAACCGGCCTGTGCGACTCAAGCAGCGCCTGCCCGCCTTCTCCATGCCGCCCCGACCGGCACTGGTCGCGGCGGCAGCGGTGGGCGCGGCGGCGGCGACGGCCGGGCTGGTCTGGTACGCGAACAGGCGACGGCAGTCGACGCTCGCCTGATGCCGTCCGCCGTCACGGCCACCCGGCCGACCAAGACCCACAACTCGTGACCGTTTTGCCATCGTTTGAACCTAAAAGTAAAGAAGTCCAGCCAGGGGTTTCGCATCCCGGCGGACAGGTGTAGAAAGGAGTCAACGGCCCGCGAGACCAAGGACATCCGAGAGGATCACCTGTTTACGCACCAGGCCCCACGGACCGAGCATGAAAACTGAGCACCCACGCGACGTCGACCCGTCGAATACGGGCCAGCCGCACCAGGTGACGGGCGAAGTACCCGACCTGATGGGCAACACAACGAGGACGCTTGGTAACTCGGTGGACATGCCAGCGGCGGTGCCAACGAGGCGCCGCCGCAACCCTGTTCAGGCCACTTTCACTCGGGCCACCTTCGCTCAGGCCGCGCCTCGCTGAAGCGCTTCACAGACGGCAGTCGACTCCCGTACGCCCAGTTCGATCGCCCGGCCGCAGTGGATGATCCACGCCGCCACGCCCTCCTGGGTGCCCGACAGATAGCCGTCAAAAGCAGCGGCGTACGCCGTGCGCCCCAGCTCCGCGTGACCCACCTCCGCCGGGCAGACCGACTTGGGGTCAAGGCCGCTGCCGATCAGCACCACGCGCTCGGCCGCCCGCGCCACCAGGCCGTTGTACGAGCCAAAGGGGCGCAGCGCCAGCAGCTCGCCGTGCACCACCGCCGCCGCCACCAGGGCCGGTGCCCTGCTCGGCGCGATCACCAGTCGCGACAGTCCCTCCAGGCGCCCGGCCACCTCGTCGGCCTCCGGCGGCGGAGCCTTGGTGAGTGGTTCCGGCACATCGCCCCCGGGCGTCTCCGTGACCGGCTCGCCCGCCAGCCGGGGCCGCCCCACGGTCTCGTCCGTGACACCCGCGCCCCCCGCGGCCACCAGATGCAGCCTGGCGAGCACGCGCAGCGGCGACTGCCCCCAGATGGAGAGGAGTTGACCCGCCTCGGCGTTCAGCCGGAGCGCCGCGCCGACCGTACGGGCCTCGGCCTCCGAACCGAAGTCGCTGCGCCGGCGGACTTCTTCGAGCGCCCAGTCAGCACCGGACAGCGCCGCGGAGCCGCGCGCCGCGCGCAGGGCCGCCTCGGAGGTGACCTCATTGCTGCGGCGGCGCATGACGCGGTGGCTGTAGACGCGGTCGACCGCCTTACGTACGGAATCCACCGCGTCAGGAACGCCCGGCAAGGAGGCCAGCGTGAGCAGGGGATCCTCCGGCCAGGGCGCGAAGGAAGCGTCAGAGGCAGTCGTACTCATAAGTAGGGAGGCTACGCGCCCATGCCGCGCGCCCCACCTTGGAGTGGTCTTACTCACTCAATCACCTCACCTTGAGCGAGATTGCCACTACTCTAGGTGAACATGAAGATCGCTTTCGTGGGCAAGGGCGGCAGCGGCAAGACCACGCTGTCCTCGCTCTTCATCCGTCATCTGACCGCCAACGAGGCCACCGTCGTCGCGGTGGACGCCGACATCAACCAGCATCTCGGGGCCGCGCTCGGCCTCGACGAGACGGAAGCCGCCGCGCTGCCCGCGATGGGTGCGCATCTTCCGCTGATCAAGGACTATCTGCGGGGCAGCAATCCGCGGATCCCGTCGGCCGACGCGATGATCAAGACGACACCGCCGGGCGAGGGGTCGCGGCTGCTCCGGGTCGGCGAGAACAATCCGGTGTACGAGGCGTGCGCCCGTACCGTCCAGCTGGACGACGGCGAGATCCGGCTGATGGCCACCGGCCCCTTCACCGAGTCCGATCTGGGGGTGAGCTGCTACCACTCCAAGGTCGGCGCGGTCGAGCTGTGCCTCAACCATCTCGTCGACGGCCCTGACGAGTACGTGGTGGTCGATATGACGGCGGGCTCGGACTCGTTCGCCTCCGGGATGTTCACCCGGTTCGACATGACGTTCCTGGTGGCGGAGCCGACGCGCAAGGGCGTGTCCGTATACCGCCAGTACAAGGAGTACGCGCGGGACTTCGGCGTCTCGCTGAAGGTCATCGGCAACAAGGTCCAGGGCAGGGACGATCTGGACTTCCTGCGCGAGGAGGTGGGCGACGACCTGCTCATCACCGTGGGCCACTCCGACTGGGTCCGGGCGATGGAGAAGGGCCGGCCGATCCGCTTCGAGCTCCTGGAGGCGGACAACCGCTGCGCGCTCCAGACGCTCCAGGACGCGGCGGAGGACTCGTACGAACACCGCGACTGGGAGCGGTACACCCGGCAGATGGTCCACTTCCACCTCAGGAACGCGGAGAGCTGGGGCAACGCGAAAACGGGCGTCGACCTCGCGGCGCAGGTCGACCCCGCCTTCGTCCTCAACGAAGCACTCGCCGTACCGCAACCGTCCTGAACCCGACGCCTCGGCCCCACCGGCGGACGGAGTCCGACGCAGCGTCCCGAAGCCCGGAAGGCGCCCCGGCGCCGACCGGCGCGAGGAACGCGGAAGGAGGAACCTGCCTCGCGGCGCAGGTCGACCCCGCCCTCGTCCTCAACGAAGCACTCGCCGTACCCCAACCGTCCTGAACGGAACGCCGAGCGCCCGTCCTCCGTCCCGCCGTCGGCGCCGTCAGTGCTTTTCGGAGTGGTCGGCCGGGCGGCCGGCCGGGGACGGGCTCTTGCTCGCGGGGGCGGGGGCGGCCGCGAGCGCCGTCCAGCCGCCCTTGGGCGCCTTGCCGACGCCCAGGCCGCGGAACTTGTCCAAGGTCTGCGGGTCCTGCGCGTCCAGCCAGTCGGTGAGCTGGCGGAACGTCACGCACCGCACGTCCTTCTGGACACAGACCGTCTTGATCGTGTCCTCGACGGCGGTCATGTACGTGCCGCCGTTCCAGGACTCGAAGTGGTTGCCGATGATCAGCGGCGCGCGGTTCCCGTTATAGGCACGGTCGAAGGCTTCCAGCAGGCCGTCACGCATCTGGTTGCCCCAGTACGCGTGCTGCGAAGGATCGCCGTTGACCGTCCCTGACTGGTTGAACATGAAGTTGTAGTCCATCGAGAGCGTCTCGAAATCACGCCCCGGCACCGGGACCAGCTGGAGCGGAATGTCCCAGAGGCCGTCCGCCTTCTTCGGCCAGAGCTGGTCGCCGATGCCGCTGGAGTCGTAGCGGAACCCCATCGTCCTCGCCGCCTGCATCATGTTCTTCTGCCCTTCCAGGCAGGGCGTGCGGGCGCCGATCATTTCCTTGTCGTAGTCGAAGGGGAGCGGGGCCTCGTCCTTCAGGCCCGCGTTGGTCTTCCAGTTCTTCACAAAGGACTTGGCCTGGTTGATCTCGCTCTTCCACTCGTCGACGGACCAGGTGCCGACGCCGCCCTCGTTGCCGCAGAAGTGCCCGTTGAAGTGGGTGCCGATCTCATTGCCGTCGCGCCAGGCGCCACGCAGCTCCCGCAGCGTGTCCTTGATCCCCTCGGCGTCATTGAAACCGATGTCCGAGGTGCCGCGACCGTGCTGGGGCGGGGCGTACAGGTCGGCCTTCTCCTCGGGGAGCAGATAGACGCCGCTCAGGAAGTACGTCATCTTCGCGTTGTACTTCTTGGCCACGCCGCGGAAGTGGGAGAAGAGCTTCTGGCTGTCCTCGCCCGCGCCGTCCCAGGAGAACACGACGAACTGGGGCGGCTTCTGGCCCGGCTTCAGCTGCTCCGGCTTCGGCATATGCGGCTGGGCGCCGGTGAAAGCGGTCGAGCCGTCGCCGATGAGCCGCACGGCGTTCCCAGCGGCTCCGGGGGCCTTCTTGGCTCCGGGGGCACCATTCGTGACCTTGTCATTGGCTCCCTGCGATCCGGAACACCCCGCGAGCCCGACGGCGAGCGCCATGACGGCGGCGCCGAAGCCGATTCTCCTTGTGGCGGCCAGCATCCGCCCACCTCTTCCTTCAGGTTTCAGTACCGAAGTGCCGAGCGGCGACTGCCGGCACGGCGCCGAGCGCCGACAACGTCGCACTGAGACCGATGAGAAGAAGAAACGACAAGCCGTACAAGATCACTAATCACTCCCCCAGGTGAACCATTGCCCCATTTGCCCGGAAAGTCATGCCGGAGTCTTTACTCTCCATTACTGTCTATTTACCGAGTGATGAGGAAAGACGTCCCGCCACTGCACGCCGTGACCCACGGCCGCGCCCCCATTTACCGCGACCGCGCCGCCCGGAGGAGACGGGAAATATGACTGCCGCCATCCCCACCCGCACCAACCCCGTGTCCTGGACCGCCCGCATCGACTCCACGGTCCGGACCATCCCTTTTGAGTCCGTGTCCCGGTTCACACGCATCTCGCACTTCCGACGGCCACGCAGACCTCCAGGCGAAGACGGCAACGACCGTCGCGGCCATGGAAAGGGCGGAGCAGGCGAAGGACGTGGAGGGGGCGAAGGACGTGGAGGGGGCGAAGGACGCGGAGGGCGCGGGTTCCGGATCGCCGGAGCCGACGTGTCCGCGTCGATCTCCGTCTTCCTGATCGCGCTGCCGCTCTCCCTGGGCATCGCGCTCGCCACCGGCGCACCGCTCCAGGCGGGCCTGGTGGCCGCCGCGGTCGGCGGTCTGGTCGTCGGCCGGCTGGGCGGCGCCCCGCTTCAGGTCAGCGGCCCCGCCGCCGGGCTCACCGTCGTCACCGCCGATCTGATCCAGCAGTTCGGCTGGCGCGTCACCTGCGCCATCACCATCTGCGCGGGGCTCGCCCAGCTCGGCCTCGCGGCGCTGCGCGTGGCCCGCTCGGCGCTCGCCGTCAGCCCGGCGATCGTGCACGGCATGCTCGCCGGCATCGGCGTCACGATCGCGCTCGCCCAGCTCCATATCGTGCTCGGCGGTACGCCGCAGAGCTCCGCCGTCGACAATGTGCGCGGTCTGCCCGCCCAGTTGGCCAATCTGCATCCGGGCGCGCTCTCCGTGAGCCTGCTGACCATCGCCGTACTGCTCGCCTGGCCACGGATTCCGGGGCGTACGGGCCGGATCGTACGCAAGATCCCGGGCACGCTCGCCGCGGTGACGATCGCGACGGCCCTGGCCGCGCTCGCCGGAGTCAGCCTGGAGCGCGTCGATCTGCCCTCCTGGAGCAGCCATGCCATGCCCGCGCTGCCCGAGGGCCCGGTGCTCGGACTGCTCGCGGCCGTTCTGACCGTCACTCTGGTCGGCAGCGTCGAATCACTGCTGTCCGCGGTCGCCGTGGACAAACTGACGGCGGCCCGCAAGCAGCCGGGCGTCCAGGTCCCGCGCGCCCGGCTGGACCGGGAGTTGGCCGGACAAGGGGCGGGGAATGTCGTCTCGGGCGCGCTCGGCGGCCTGCCCGTCACCGGCGTCGCCGTACGCAGCGCCGCCAATGTGGCGACCGGGGCGGTGAGCCGGAACGCGACCATGCTGCACGGGCTGTGGATCGCCATCGCGGCTCTGCTGCTGGTGCCCGTGCTGGATCTGATCCCGCTGGCGGCCCTGGCCGCGCTGGTGATGGTCGTCGGGGTCCAGATGGTAAACCTCGTCCATCTCCGCAGTGTGCAGCGGAACCGCGAAATGCTGGTGTACGTGGTGACGCTGGCCGCCGTGGTGCTCACGGGCGTGCTGGAGGGCGTGGTGATCGGGATCGCCGTGGCGGTCGCGGTGGCACTGCACCGGCTCACCAGGACCCGGATCACGGTCGAGGTGGAGGACGGGATCCACCGCGTACGCGCGCGGGGCCAGTTGACGTTCCTCGCCGTGCCGCGGCTCAGCCGGGTGCTGCACCAGGTGCCCTGGGACGTGGACTGCGTGGTCGAGCTGGACGGATCCTTCATGGACCATGCGGCATTCGAGGCGCTGCACGACTGGCAGACCGCGCATATCGCCCATGGCGGTAAGGCCGAGTTCACCGGCCGGGCGGGCGGGCGGATCGCCGAGCCCGCTATGGAGTCGCCCACCTGTTGCCCGCCCTGGACGCCATGGCGCAACCACCAGTGCGGGGAGCACTCTCTCTCGCGGCTGAGCTCCTCGCCGCGCTCAGAGCGGACAGGCGACGCCCCGCCCAAGGCCGACCCGTCCACAGTCGGCCTTCGCACAGCCGACCCGTTCGCAGCCGACGCGTTCGCAACCGACCCATCCGCCGTCGCCCCGTCAGCAGTCGCCCCGTCGGCAGTCGGCCTGTGCGCAGCTGACCTGTGCACAGCTGACCTGTCCGGGACCCATCCGTCCGCAGGCGTGGCGCGTTCGCCCGGAGTCCGTCAACTGGCCAACGGGATCAGCTCCTTCCAGCGCAATACGGCGCCACTAGTACGCGAGGAGCTGGCCCGGCTGGCGCGCGAGGGACAGCGGCCTTCGCAGCTCTTCCTCACCTGCGCCGACTCCCGGCTGGTGACGAGCATGATCACGTCCAGTGGCCCGGGCGACCTGTTCACGGTACGGAACGTGGGGAATCTGGTCCCGCCGCCCGGCGCGGACGGCGCGGACGATTCGGTGGCCGCGGCGATCGAGTACGCGGTGGATGTCCTGCGTGTGGAGTCCATTACCGTGTGCGGGCATTCGGGATGCGGGGCGATGCAGGCCCTGCTGAACATCCCCGCCGACGCGGACGGGGCCATGACCCCGCTACGGCGCTGGCTGCGCCATGGGCTGCCCAGCCTGGAGCGGATGCGAAGCCGTCAGCACTCCTGGGCCAGGATCTCCGGACGGCTGCCCGCCGACGCGGTCGAGCAGCTCTGTCTGACCAATGTCGTACAGCAGTTGGAGCATCTGCGGGCCCATGAGTCGGTCGCCCGACGGCTGGCCGAGGGCACGCTGGAGCTGCACGGAATGTACTTCCATGTCGGCGAGGCCCAGGCGTATCTGCTGGCGGACGGAGTCGGGGCCCGCGACGACTGCGGCGATGAGGAGGTGTTCAACCGGGTGGCCCCGACGACGCTGGAGGAGTCGCGCGCCTGAACCGACCTCGTCCCGCATCCGTGAGAGTCTGTGGCCCCTTCCCCACCACCCCGGGGAGGAGGGCCACATCTCAGCCGGACGCGGGACAGCGGATCCGGGACCCGTGTCCGGGCGGCGGATCCGATGCCCATCACACAGGTCTAAACCAATTCTTGGAAGCCCCTTGTCACCCGGGCATCCGCCTGATGAGCTAGGCCCGGGACACATAGGACATAGGACGCCCTGGGAAAGGGAGATGTCGTGAGCAACGAAAGCCTGGCCAACCTGCTCAAGGAGGACCGGCGGTTCGCACCGCCGGCCGAGCTGGCCGCGCACGCCAATGTGACGGCGGAGGCGTACGAGCAGGCCGAGGCGGACAGGCTTGGCTTCTGGGCCGAGCAGGCGAGGCGGCTCACCTGGGTCACCGAACCGACCGAGACGCTGGACTGGTCGAACCCGCCGTTCGCGAAGTGGTTCGCGGACGGCGAGCTGAATGTCGCCTACAACTGCGTCGATCGCCATGTGGCGGCCGGTCACGGAGACCGCGTGGCCATCCACTTCGAGGGCGAGCCGGGCGACAGCCGGGCGATCACCTACGCGGAGCTGAAGGACGAGGTGTCGCGGGCCGCCAACGCGCTCACCGAGTTGGGGGTGCGCGCGGGCGACCGGGTCGCCGTATATCTGCCGATGATCCCCGAGGCCGCGGTCGCCATGCTGGCCTGCGCCCGGATCGGGGCCGCGCACTCCGTGGTCTTCGGCGGCTTCTCGGCCGATGCCGTCGCCTCCCGTATCCAGGACGCCGACGCCAAGCTGGTGATCACCTCCGACGGTGGCTACCGCCGCGGCAAGCCGAGCGCCCTCAAGCCGGCCATCGACGAGGCCGTGGCGAAGTGCCCGCAGGTCGAGCACGTTCTGGTGGTCCGCCGTACCGGCCAGGACACCGCCTTCGACGACTCCCGTGATGTGTGGTGGCACGACATCGTCGGGCGCCAGTCTCCGGAGCACACCCCCGAGGCGTTCCCCGCGGAGCACCCGCTCTTCATCCTCTACACCTCGGGTACGACGGGTAAGCCCAAGGGCATCCTGCACACCTCGGGCGGCTATCTCACCCAGGCGGCCTACACCCACCACGCCGTCTTCGACCTCAAGCCCGAGACGGACGTGTACTGGTGCACGGCCGACATCGGCTGGGTGACCGGCCACTCGTACATCGTGTACGGGCCGCTGGCCAACGGCGCCACCCAGGTGATGTACGAGGGCACTCCCGACACCCCGCACCAGGGGCGGTTCTGGGAGATCGTGCAGAAGTACGGGGTGACGATCCTCTACACGGCGCCGACCGCGATCCGTACGTTCATGAAGTGGGGCGACGACATCCCCGCGAAGTTCGATCTGACCTCTCTGCGGGTGCTGGGCTCGGTCGGTGAGCCGATCAACCCCGAGGCCTGGATCTGGTACCGCGAACACATCGGCGCCGGCAAGACCCCGATCGTGGACACCTGGTGGCAGACCGAGACCGGCGCCATGATGATCTCCCCACTCCCCGGCGTGACGGAGACCAAACCGGGCTCCGCCCAGCGCGCCCTGCCCGGTATCTCGGCGACCGTCGTGGACGACGAGGCCCGCGAGGTGCCCAACGGGGGCGGCGGCTATCTCGTCCTCACCGAGCCCTGGCCGTCGATGCTGCGCACCATCTGGGGCGACGACCAGCGGTTCATCGACACGTACTGGTCCCGCTTCGAGGGCAAGTACTTCGCCGGGGACGGCGCGAAGAAGGACGACGACGGCGACATCTGGCTGCTGGGGCGGGTGGACGACGTCATGCTCGTCTCCGGCCACAACATCTCGACGACGGAGGTGGAGTCGGCCCTCGTCTCGCACCCCAAGGTCGCCGAAGCAGCCGTGGTCGGTGCCACGGACGAGACGACCGGCCAGGCCATCGTCGCCTTCGTGATCCTGCGGGGCACGGCCGTCGTCGACGACGGGCTCGTGGCCGAGCTGCGCAACCATGTCGGCACCACGCTCGGTCCGATCGCGAAGCCCAAGCGAATCCTCCCCGTCGCGGAACTGCCCAAGACCCGCTCGGGCAAGATCATGCGGCGCCTGCTGCGGGATGTCGCGGAGAACCGCCAGCTCGGCGATGTCACCACGCTCACCGACTCGTCGGTCATGGAGCTCATCCAGACCCAGCTGCCCAGCGCGACCAGCGAGGACTGAGCGGGCCGGGTACACGTACACACCTGCGTAACGCGTAAGCAGCGGGGCGCCCGGTGTTCGATGCCGGGCGCCCCGCTTTGTGCTGCCGTCTCCGCTCCTCTGCGCCGTGATCGTCCCGCTCCCCTGCGCCGCGATCGTCCCGCTCCCCTGCGCCGCGATCGTCGCGTCCGGGTAAAGTAGGCAGCGCGTAAATAACACAACAAGATTTTCAAGGTGCGCCGGGAAGTCTGGTCGGCATGTGATGCGTCATGCCCAGAGATCGACCGGAGGCGTCCCCCGTGCCCATATCCGCACCCACCCCCACCGGACGTAAGTTCCTCGGACGCCTTCCACTGCCCGAACGGAACTATCTCGCGGAGGCGCTGCGCACGGAGACCGTCGGCGGCGTCCTCCTGCTCGTCGCCGCCATCGCCGCCCTCCTCTGGGCGAACACCCCGCTGAGCCACAGCTACGAGGCCGTGAGCGACTTCCACATCGGACCCGCCGTGCTCGGCCTCGACCTCTCCATACAGCACTGGGCGGCCGACGGTCTGCTCGCCATCTTCTTCTTCGTCGCCGGCATCGAGCTGAAGCGCGAACTGGTGGCCGGGGAACTGCGCGATCCCAAGGCCGCAGCGCTCCCCGTGATCGCCGCGCTCTCCGGAATGATCGTGCCCGCCCTGGTCTATGTGCTGGTCAACAAGACCGGCGGCGGCTCCCTGAGCGGCTGGGCCGTGCCCGTCGCCACCGATATCGCCTTCGCGCTCGCCGTCCTCGCGGTCATCGGCACCTCGCTGCCCTCGGCGCTGCGCGCCTTCCTCCTCACCCTCGCGGTCGTCGACGATCTCTTCGCCATCCTGATCATCGCCGTCTTCTTCACCAGCGATCTGAACTTCGTGGCGCTCGGCGGCGCGGTCGCCGGGCTCGTCGTCTTCTGGACCCTGCTGCGCAAGGGCATACGCGGGTGGTACGTGTACATCCCGCTGGCGCTGGTCATCTGGGGCCTGATGTACAACAGCGGCGTCCACGCCACCATCGCCGGTGTCGCGATGGGGCTGATGCTGCGCTGCACCAGGAACGAGGGCGAGAAGCACTCCCCCGGCGAGCACATCGAGCATCTGGTGCGCCCGGTCTCGGCCGGTCTGGCCGTACCACTGTTCGCGCTCTTCTCCGCGGGCGTCTCCGTATCCGGCGGTGCACTCGGCGAGGTCTTCACACAGCCGGAGACCCTTGGCGTCGTACTGGGTCTGGTCGTCGGCAAGGCGGTCGGTATCTTCGGCGGCACCTGGCTGGCCGCGCGCTTCACCAGAGCCGAGCTGAACGAGGACCTGGCCTGGCCCGATGTTTTCGCGCTCGCGTCGCTCGCCGGGATCGGCTTCACCGTCTCGCTGCTCATCGGCGAACTGGCCTTCTCGACGGACCCCGCGCTCACCGACGAGGTGAAGGCCGCGGTGCTGACCGGCTCGGTCATCGCCGCCGTCCTCTCCGGGGTACTGCTGAAGCTGCGGGTCCGCAAGTACCGTGCGCTGTACGAGGAGGAGGAGCGGGACGAGGACCGGGACGGCATCCCCGACATCTATGAACAGGACGATCCGGCGTACCACTTGCGCATGGCGGAGCTGTACGAGTCGAAGGCCGCCGAGCACCGTCGGCTGGCGGAACACGCGGGGGCAGCGCGCGGGGACGGCAGCGGTCCGGCATGATCGGACAACGGATTCGTAGCCGAGCGGTCCGTAGCCGAGAAGAGCGAGAAGAGGGAGTCACCGATGAGCGACCCCGGCAAGCACGTCGCCGACGCTGTCCGGACCGGCACCGTGATCGAAGCCGCCGCGGGCGACCGCAGCATTGGCCAGCTGGTCGCCTCGGCCACCGCCGAGATGTCCGCGCTGGTGCACGATGAGATCGCCCTGACCAAGGCCGAGATCCGACAGGACGTCAAGCGCGGTGTGACGGGCGGGGCCGCCGGCGCGATCGCGGCGGTGTTCGCCCTGTTCTCCCTGCCGGTGCTGAGCTTCGCCGCCGCGTACGGGATCCACAATCTGGGGCTCGGGCTCGCCTGGTCGTTCCTGATCGTGGGCGCCGCGTTTCTGATTCTCGCGGTGCTGCTCGCCGGGCTCGCCCTGCTGAAGTTCAAGAAGGTGAAGCCGCCGGAGAAGTCCATCGCCTCGGCCAAGGAGACGGCGGCCGTACTGCAGAACGTGAAGCCGCACCCCCGCCAGGTCCTGGAAGGCACCAAGTCTGTGGCACGCTCGTCTGCATGACCGCCCCTGAATCCGACCCCGGCAAGACCTCCGGCACGGTGCCTGGCACGCCCTCCGGTGGGACCTCAGGAGCGACGCCGGCCTCCGCCATTCGTCTCGATGGTCCCTGGACCCATCGCGATGTGGCGGCCAATGGTGCGCGCTTCCATATCGCCGAGATGGGCGAGGGGCCGCTGGTGTTGCTGCTCCATGGTTTCCCGCAGTTCTGGTGGACCTGGCGCCATCAGCTGACCGCGCTGGCGGACGCCGGGTATCGCGCGGTGGCCATGGATCTGCGGGGGGTGGGCGGCAGCGACCGTACGCCCCGGGGTTACGACCCCGCCAATCTGGCGCTCGACATCACCGGGGTGGTGCGCTCCCTCGGTGAGCCCGACGCCGCGCTCGTCGGCCATGATCTGGGCGGGTATCTCGCCTGGACGGCGGCCGTGATGCGGCCCAAGCTGGTGCGCCGGCTCGCGGTGTCCTCGATGCCGCACCCGCGCCGCTGGCGCTCGGCGATGCTCTCGGACTTCTCGCAGAGCCGCGCCGGATCGTATATCTGGGGCTTTCAGCGGCCGTGGCTGCCGGAGCGTCAGCTCGTGGCCGAGGACGCGGCGCTGGTGGGGCAGCTGATCCGGGACTGGTCAGGCCCCCGGTCGCCCGACGACGAGGCGATCGAGATCTACCGGCGCGCGATGACCATCCCGTCGACGGCGCACTGCTCGATCGAGCCGTACCGCTGGATGGTGCGGTCGATGGCGCGGCCCGACGGCATCCAGTTCAACCGGCGGATGAAGCGGCGGGTGCGGGTGCCGACGCTCCAGCTGCACGGGTCACTCGACCCGGCGATGCGGACGCGCAGCACGGCGGGGTCCGCCGAGTATGTGGAAGCGCCCTATCGCTGGCGGCTGTTCGATGGTCTGGGGCACTTCCCGCACGAGGAGGACCCCGCCGCGTTCTCCGCGGAACTCATCAACTGGCTCAAGGACCCCGAGCCGGACCGCTGAGCCGGACCGCCGACGCCGGAGGCCCGCACCGGACGCCGGAGGCTTGCACCGGCGGCCCCGCACCGGCGACCGGCGGCGACCGCGGGCGGCGGCAACAGGCGGCGGCTCCGGCTGACACGGACCGGTGAAGCGCGACGCGCCACCCGTCCCGGTTGTCACCCTTTGAACGCTTGTCCTACGAACAGCCAAATGCCTCGCGCATAGGCCAATTGGCCCTCTCCCGCGCGGTTACCGACCATGGGCCAGGGGCACAGGTCGAAGTATGGGCTGGACGCACGACTACGGTGACGCAGCACGCAACCGCCGCTCGGCCTCTGCGCCGATCATCCACAGAAGGGGCGGCCCCGACGAGCAGGGCCATGATCCCCGGCTCGGCATTTCCCTGATCCTCCGCCGCAGAGCGCGCTGGGTCTCGGCCCGGCTGCGTCATCAGCGTTCCTGAGGGCGCGTCAGGGACTTCCGCCGGGCCCGCCTCGTCCGCCGGACACGCCGATACACCTAGGTCCTGTCCGGTCGGACAGAACACCTAGAGCGCGCACCCCTGGGTGTCGACCTGCTGGTTGGCGTTCCGGCCGAGCGTGATGTCGTCGCGGATCTCGTCCGCCGTCAGGGCGTAGCCGGTCTGGGGGTCGTCGAGCGACCTGGCGAAGATCACTCCGTACACCTTGCCCTCGGGGGTGAGGAGCGGGCCTCCGGAGTTGCCCTGGCGTACGTTCGCGAAGAGTGAGTAGACATCGCGCCGGACCTCGCCGCGACGGTAGATGTCGGGGCCGTTGGCGTCGATACGGCCCCGGACGCGCGCGGAGCGTACGTCGTACGAGCCGTTCTCCGGGAAGCCCGCGACGATCGCGCTGTCGCCGCTGGCCGCGTCCTTGTCGGTGAACTGGAGCGGCTCGGCGGGGAGGTTCGGCACGTCAAGTACGGCGATGTCGCGCTGCCAGTCGTAGAGGACGACCTTGGCGTCGTACAGCCGTCCCTCACCGCCTATCTGGACGGTGGGTTCCTCCACACCGCCGACCACATGCGCGTTGGTCATCACCCGGCGGTCGGCGAAGACGAAACCGGACCCTTCGAGGACCTTGCCGCAGGTGGGTGCCGTACCGACGACCTTGACGATCGACTGCTGCGCGCGGGCCGCCACCGGGCTGCCCGCGAGCGCCGGGTCCGGGGCCTGGACCTCGGTGATGGGCTCATTGGCGAACGGGCTGAAGACCTGCGGGAAGCCGTTCTGGGCCAGTACCGACGAGAAGTCCGTGAACCAGCTGGACGCCTGGGTGGGCATCACGCGGGAGACCCCGAGCAGCACCTTTGAGCTGCGGACCTCCTTGCCGAGCGTCGGCAGTGAGGTCCCGGCGAGGGCGGAGCCGATCAGCCAGGCGACCAGCAGCATGGCCACGACATTGACCAGCGCGCCGCCGCCGGCGTCCAGGGCGCGGGCCGGCGACCAGGTGATGTAGCGGCGCAGCTTGTTGCCGAGGTGCGTGGTGAAGGCCTGGCCGACCGAGGCGCAGACGATCACTATGACGATCGCGACGACGGCGGCCGTGGTGGAGACCTCGGAGTCCGCGGTCAGCTGGGCCCAGACCACGGGCAGGAGATAGACCGCCACGAGACCGCCGCCGAGGAAGCCGATCACCGACAGGATGCCCACCACGAAACCCTGGCGGTAGCCGACGACCGCGAACCATACGGCGGCGAGCAGCAGCAGGATGTCCAGCACGTTCACCGTCAATAGCCTCGCTTGCCTCGCGGATACGTCTCCGGTCGTCCCGCCCGGTCGGCGGGGCGCCCCGCCCAGCCGTCGGCACGAGGGCTCCTTCGGCCCCGGCGACCGCTGGCGGAACCGCGGTCGGGGACCTCCGATGGGCGGAGCATGGGGGTCAGCCTGTCATGCACGCCAGTCCAACGGGACCTGCTTGGAGCGGTCCCATGGCTGCTCCCAGCCCGCGAAATACAGGATCCGGTCGATCACTCCGGCCGTAAAGCCCCAGACCAGTGCGGATGCGACCAGAAAGGCCGGACCGCGGTGGCCGCTGGGGTGCCGGGCGGTCGCGCGGTTGGCCGGGTCCGTGAGATCCGCCACGGGGACGGTGAAGACCCGGGCGGTCTCGCCGGGATCGACGACGCCGACGGGGGTGGGGCTGCGCCACCAGCCCAGTACGGGCGTCACGACGAACTCGCTCACCGGGATGTAGAGCTTGGGCAGCACGCCGAAGAGCTGGACCCCGGACGGGTCGAGACCGGTCTCCTCCTCGGCCTCGCGCAGCGCGGCCCGCAGCGGTCCCGTGGTGGCCGGATCGCCGTCGGCG
Source organism: Streptomyces sp. NPDC056835 (assembly GCF_042789485.1). Lineage (NCBI taxonomy): Bacteria > Bacillati > Actinomycetota > Actinomycetes > Kitasatosporales > Streptomycetaceae > Streptomyces > Streptomyces sp. NPDC056835. The sequence goes on along the minus strand of NZ_JBHUBB010000019.1, from coordinate 81,577 downwards.
GGATCGAGGGAGCCGCCGGGGAACGAGGGCTGCCCGGGATGCGAGCGCAGGCTGCTGGAACGCTCCATGAGCAGCAGCTCGGGGCCGCGGGCGCCCTCGCCGAAGAGGATCAGGACGGCGGACTGCCGGCCGTCGCCGCTCTCCGGCGGCAGAAAGCGGCTGAGCTCCTCCGGCACGACGGTCCGCGCGGCGCGCACGACGGGCATCAGCCAGTCGGGCAGCCCGTCGGCGGAGACGGCGACCCCGGCCGTCGCCGGGTCGCCGTAGGTCTCTTTCGCTCGGTAGGTCTCTTCAGCTCGCGTCATAGGCACCCCTGTCGTACAACGCCTGCCGTCGGCCGGATCGTTCCGCCCGCATCCGGCTCCACTCGTTCGTGCTTCATGCCTCGTGCTTCGTGCCTCGTGCTTCATGCTCGCGCTTCGTGCGCGTACACGTGGTCTTGGTCTCGCTCTCTTGTGTCTTGCTCTCTTGGTCTTGCTCTCTTGCTCGTACTTCGCTTCGTGCTCGTGCTCGTGCCGGCCGGTGTCGTGCTTCATACGGCGCGGATCGCTCGCCTACTCAATGCGCGCCGGGGCCGGTTTGCCCGGGTAGTCGGCAGGCGGGTTCAGACGCTGGCCCGGATAGCCGCCCATCTCGTACTTCAGCAGCTTGCGCGCCTTCTCCGGGTCCGTCTCGCCCTCTCCGTACGAGGGGCAGAGATGCGCGATCGGACAGGCCCCGCAGGCCGGCTTGCGGGAGTGGCAGACACGGCGGCCGTGGAAGATCACGCGGTGCGAGAGCATCGTCCACTCGCTCTTGGGGAAGATCGCGGCGATCTCCGCCTCGACCTTCTCCGGATCCTCCTGCTCGGTCCACTTCCAGCGGCGGACCAGTCGGCCGAAGTGGGTGTCGACGGTGAGGCCGGGGACGCCGAAGGCATTGCCGAGGACGACGTTCGCCGTCTTGCGGCCCACGCCCGGCAGCGACACCAGATCGTCCAGCCGGCCCGGGACCTCGCCGTCGAACCGGTCACGCAGTGCCGTGGACAGGCCGATGAGCGACTTCGCCTTGGCCCGGAAGAAGCCCGTCGGACGGACGACCTCCTCCAGCTCCTCCGGCACGGCCGCGGCCATGTCCTCGGGGGTCGGGTACTTCGCGAAGAGCGCGGGCGTCGTCTGGTTGACCCGCAGGTCGGTCGTCTGGGCGGACAGGACCGTCGCCACCAGCAGCTCGAACGGGTTCCGGAAATCCAGCTCGGGATGGGCGTACGGATAGACCTCCGCCAACTCGCGGTTTATCCGGCGGGCCCGGCGGACCATCGCCAGATGCGATTCCGGTTTGGCCGTGGTTTTGGCGGCGGGCTTCGCCGTGGTCTTGTCGGCGGGCTTGGCCGTGGTCTTGGTCACCGCCTTGCCCGTTGACCCTTTTGCGGCTTTTTTCCGTTTCGCTGAAGGCTGTTCGCCCACAGCGGAATTCTGCTCCGCGGACACTCTTCCAGCCCCCTTGGCCTGCGCTGTCACCGGCGAGTTGGACACCCGGCCAGCGTAAAGCCCCGCACCGACATCCGCCCCGGCCACGGCCCATCGCCACCCGAATCGGCACCCAGGGCACAGTTGGGCACGCGCGTACGTCAAACTTGTGACTGATCGCACGGTTTCGAACAACCGGAATTCGGTACCCGGACCAATCAGCCCGGGGATGCCAAGCCACCCGAGAACAAGCGGTACGTACGGCATCATGGGGACCACGGTCCCTGAGCAGGTGGGGACCACAGTCCCCTGAGCAGGTCGACAAGGAGAGAACACGTGGACGACGTTCTGCGGCGTGCCCCGCTCTTCGCGGCGCTCGATGACGAGCAGGCGGCGGAGCTCCGCGCCTCGATGAGTGAAGCGACGCTCGCGCGCGGTGACGCGCTCTTCCACGAGGGCGACCCGGGCGACCGCCTCTATGTGGTCACCGAGGGCAAGGTCAAGCTTCACCGCACCTCCCCCGACGGCCGCGAGAACATGCTGGCCGTACTCGGCCCCGGCGAACTGATCGGCGAGCTGTCCCTCTTCGACCCCGGCCCGCGCACCGCCACCGCGAGCGCGCTCACCGAGGTCAAGCTCCTCGGGCTCGGCCATGGCGACCTCCAGCCCTGGCTGAACGCCCGCCCGGAAGTGGCCACGGCCCTGCTGCGCGCCGTCGCACGCCGACTGCGCAAGACGAACGACCAGATGTCCGACCTGGTCTTCTCCGACGTCCCCGGCCGCGTGGCCCGTGCGCTCCTCGATCTGTCGCGCCGCTTCGGCGTCCAGTCGGAGGAAGGCATCCATGTCGTCCACGACCTGACCCAGGAAGAGCTGGCCCAGCTGGTCGGCGCCTCCCGTGAGACGGTCAACAAGGCGCTCGCCGACTTCGCGCAGCGCGGCTGGCTGCGCCTTGAGGCGCGCGCGGTGATCCTGCTGGACGTAGAACGCCTCGCGAAGCGCTCCCGCTGACCCCACCCCGCGCTTTACGAAGGGCTCCGCCTCCGAGGCGGGGCCCTTCGTCGTGCCAGCCCATCCGAACGCTTGTCCCTTCCGGCGCTTGTCCCTTCCGGCGCTTATCCCCTCTGACGCTTATCCCTTCCGAGCCCTTTGCCCCTCAGATGAGGCCGTGCTCGCGCAGATACTCCAGCTGCGCCCTTACGGAGAGTTCGGCCGCGGGCCACAGGGACCTGTCCACGCCCGCGTACACATGCGCCACGACCTCGGCGGGCGTACGGTGCCCGTTCTCCACGGCCGTCTCGATCTGGGCGAGCCGGTTCGCGCGGTGGGCGAGATAGAACTCCACCGCGCCCTGGGCGTCGTCCAGGACCGGCCCATGGCCAGGCAGCACCGTATGGACCCCGTCGTCGACCGTGAGCGAGCGCAGCCGGCGGAGCGAGTCGAGGTAGTCGCCGAGCCTGCCGTCCGGGTGCGCGACGAGTGTCGTACCCCGGCCGAGGACGGTGTCGCCGGTGAGCACCGCACGGTCGGCGGGCAGATGAAAGGAGAGCGAGTCGGCGGTGTGGCCGGGGGTGGGCACCACCCGCAGCTCAAGGCCGCCGGTGGTGACGACGTTCCCGGCCGCCAGCCCCTCGTCCCCGAGGCGCAGCGCCGGGTCCAGGGCACGGACAGGGGTACGGGTGAGCGCGGCGAAGCGCGCCGCGCCTGCCGCGTGGTCCGGGTGGCCATGGGTGAGCAGGGTCAGCGCGATCCGCTTCCCGGCTCTCTCCGCGACGTCGATGACCGCTTGGAGATGGAGTTCGTCGAGCGGACCCGGGTCGATGACGACCGCCGACTCCGAGTCCGGCTCCGAGACGATCCAGGTGTTGGTGCCGTCGAGGGTCATCGCGGAGGCGTTCGGGGCGAGGACATTGGTGGCGCGAGCCGTGGCGGGGCCGGAGAGCACCCCGCCGCGCGGCTGGCCCGGGAGGGCGGCGGCGTCGGTCATCGGGGACCTCCGGACGGACGGGGGCTCGGGCCCTGGCTCTGCCTTGGGCTCGGGCCGGAACTCGGGCTCGGGCCGGAACTCGGGCTCGGGCTGGGACCCGTGCTCGGGCCCTGGCTCTGCTGCTCGCTCGCACGCGGTTCCACGCGCTTGGTGAACTCCTCGTGGCCTGGCCAGCTGAGCACCAGTTCCTCGCCCTCCAGCCGGGCCGTGGCCAGTACAGGCGTCAGATCGCGGCCGTCGGAGCCGGCGACCGCCTCCTCGGCCGTACCGTACGACTGGAGCTGACGCAGCGTCGCGACGGTCGGCGGCATCATCAGCAGCTCGCCCCTGTCGTACGCCTCCGTCGCCTCGGCCGGTCTGATCCACACCGTACGGTCGGCCTCCGTGGAGGCGTTCCTGGTCCGCTGCCCCGGTGGGAGCGCGGCCACGAAGAACCAGGTGTCGTAGCGGCGCGGTTCGAACTCGGGGGTGATCCAGCGGGCCCACGCGCCGAGCAGATCGCTGCGCAGCACCAGCCCGCGCCGGTTGAGGAATTCGGCGAACGACAGCTCGTGCCTGGCGAGGGCGTCGCGGTCCGCCTCCCAGTCGTCGCCCGTGGTGTCGCCGACGACCGTGCCCGCGGTCTCCCCGGCGAGCAGAACGCCGGCCTCCTCGTAGGTCTCGCGGACCGCCGCGCACACGATGGCCTGCGCGGACGCGGCGTCGACGCCGAGCCGTCGCGCCCATACGTCACGACCGGGGCCGGCCCAGCCGACGGTCCGGTCGTCGTCCCGGGGATCGACTCCGCCGCCGGGGTACGCGTACGCACCGGCGGCGAACGCCATGGAGGCGCGGCGCCGCAGCATATGGACGGCAGGCCCGGCGGGATCGTCGCGCAGGAGCATCACGGTCGCTGCCCGCCGGGGAGTCATCGCGGTGATCTCACCGGCGGCGAGAGCCCTGATCCGCACGGGCCATTCGGGCGGGTACCACTGACCATTGGGCATGGCCGGATGCTATGCGCTGGCGCGGGGATGTTCGAGAGGCGCTGGAAGCCATGTGTTGCGGCACCACGTACAGAAAGATCCCACCCGGTGCGCTCCACATACACGCACCAGGCAGGATCTTCAGCCAAGCCTCAGGGCAGGGAAACGCCAGCCACAGGACGCGCCAGCCGCAGGACGCGCGGCGTGCCCAGAAGCCATCGGCCCGTGCTCGGCCCGTGCTCAGTCCGCGCTGCGGCCGCGCTCAGCCCGACCGCGGCCGCGCTCCGCACTCAGCTCTCGGTCAGCTCCACCTGGATCTCGACCTCGACCGGCGCGTCCAGCGGCAGCACCGCCACGCCCACGGCGCTGCGCGCGTGCACGCCCTTGTCGCCGAGGATCTGGCCGAGCAGTTCGCTCGCGCCGTTGAGGACACCCGGCTGGCCGGTGAAGTCCGCGGCCGAGGCGACGAAGCCCGTGACCTTCACCACGCGCGCGATGCGGTCCAGATCGCCGATGACGGACTTCACGGCGGCCAGAGCGTTCAACGCGCAGGTGGCCGCCAGCTCCTTGGCCTCCTCCGCCGTGACCTCGGCGCCGACCTTGCCGGTGACCGGAAGCTTGCCCTCCACCATCGGGAGCTGGCCCGCGGTGTAGACGTACGCACCGGACCGTACGGCCGGCTGATAGGCCGCCAGCGGCGGTACGACCTCGGGCAGCCTCAGCCCGAGCTCGGCGAGGGTGGCCTCGACGGCTCCGCTCATGCGGCTTTCTCCCGCTTCAGATAGGCCACCAGCTGCTCCGGGTTGTTCGGCCCCGGAACGACCTGGACGAGCTCCCAGCCGTCCTCGCCCCAGGTGTCCAGAATCTGCTTGGTCGCGTGCACGAGAAGGGGCACGGTCGCGTATTCCCACTTGGTCATGGAGGCGACTGTAGTCGTACCGCGTGAGTCATAGCGCTGGCAGCCTCGTGCGTAGCTCGCGGCCCGACTGGTTAGGCTCGAATACGTGAGCAGGCTCCAGGTCGTCAGCGGCAAGGGCGGTACCGGTAAGACGACGGTCGCCGCCGCCCTCGCGCTCGCCCTCGCCACCGAGGGAAAGCGCACGCTCCTCGTCGAGGTCGAGGGCAGACAAGGCATCGCACAGCTCTTCGAGACGGAGGCCCTTCCGTACGAGGAGCGGAAGATCGCCGTCGCCTCGGGAGGCGGTGAGGTGTACGCGCTGGCCATCGACGCCGAGCGCGCTCTCCTCGACTATCTCCAGATGTTCTACAAGCTCGGCAGCGCGGGCCGGGCGCTCAAGAAGATCGGCGCGATCGACTTCGCGACGACGATCGCACCGGGGGTCAGGGACGTACTGCTGACCGGCAAGGCGTGCGAGGCGGTGCGCAGGCGCGACAAGAGGGGACGTTTCGTCTACGACTACGTCGTGATGGACGCCCCGCCCACCGGCCGCATCACCCGCTTCCTCAATGTGAACGACGAGGTGGCGGGGCTGGCGAAGATCGGCCCGATACACAATCAGGCGCAGGCCGTGATGCGGGTCCTGAAGTCGCCCGAGACGGCCGTGCATCTGGTGACGCTGCTGGAGGAGATGCCGGTCCAGGAGACCGCGGACGGCGTCGCCGAACTGCGGGGCGCCGAGCTTCGGGGCGGCAAGGTGATCGTGAACATGGTCAGGCCGCATCTCCTGGACGAGGCCGCCGTACGCGCGGCGGCCGGCGATCGCCGCAAGGAGGTCGCCAAGGCGCTCGCCGCCGCTGGTGTACCCGCGCCCACGAAGCTCGTCGGGCCACTGCTCGACCAGGCCGCGGAGCACGCGCAGCGCGTGGAGCTGGAGCGCGAGCAGCGGGCCGTCCTGGCCAAGCTGGGGCTGCCCACGTACGAACTCCCCCTGGTCGGCGAGGGAATGGATCTCGCCGGTCTGTACCGACTGGCGGGGGAGCTACGGCAACTCGGGGAGGTCTTCGCATGACCCTGGACTCCGCCGCCGCCCCACTCGAAATCGATCCGCTGCTCGACGACCCGGCCACCCGTATCGTCGTGTGCTGCGGCTCGGGCGGCGTCGGCAAGACGACGACCGCGGCGGCTCTCGGCGTACGGGCGGCGGAGCGCGGCAGGAAGGTGGTCGTCCTGACCATCGATCCGGCCCGCCGGCTGGCCCAGTCGATGGGGATCGACTCGCTCGACAACACACCGCGGCGGGTGAAGGGCGTCGAGGGCCCCGGTGAACTGCACGCCATGATGCTCGACATGAAGCGGACCTTCGACGAGATCGTCGAGGCGCACGCGGACCCGGACCGGGCCCGCGCCATTCTGGAGAACCCCTTCTACCAGTCCCTGTCGGCCGGCTTCGCGGGCACGCAGGAGTACATGGCGATGGAGAAGCTGGGGCAGCTGCGGGCCCGCGACGACTGGGACCTGATCATCGTCGACACTCCGCCGTCGCGCTCCGCGCTGGATTTCCTGGACGCGCCGAAGCGGCTCGGTTCCTTTCTCGACGGGAAGTTCATCAGGTTGCTGATGGCCCCGGCCAAGATGGGCGGCCGGGCAGGGATGAAGTTCCTGAATGTCGGTATGTCGATGATGACGGGCACGCTGGGAAAGCTGCTCGGCGGCCAATTCCTGCGCGATGTGCAGACCTTCATCACCGCTATGGACACGATGTTCGGCGGGTTCCGTACGCGCGCGGACGCGACGTACCGGCTGCTTCAGGCGCCGGGTACGGCGTTTCTGGTGGTCGCGGCGCCGGAGCGGGACGCCTTGCGGGAGGCGGCGTACTTCGTGGAGCGGCTGGCGGCCGAGGAGATGCCGCTGGCCGGGCTGGTCCTCAACCGGGTCCACGGCAGCGGCGCGGCGAGGCTGTCGGCGGAGCGGGCGCGGGCCGCGGCGGAAAATCTTGAAGACGGCCGCATTGTGGATCAGAGGGCCGGGAATGCTCACAGTCGTGGCAGTGCAGTCCCGGAAGGCTCTTCTCCCGAAGCCCCCGAGACGCACGAGCCCCTCACACCCGCCGTACCTCACGAGTCTGACAAATCTGATGTACCCACCATGCCCGCCGCCTCGGCCACACCCGAATCGGCCGCACCCGAATCGGTCGCACTCGATTCGGTCGCGTCTGTCGCAACGTCTGTCACAACTGTGGAACAGCTGACGGCTGGTCTGCTGCGCCTGCATGCCGAACGGATGCAGGTGCTCGCGCGTGAGGAGCGCACGCGCGACCGCTTCACCGCGCTGCACCCCGAGGTGGCGGTGGCGGAGGTCCCCGCCCTGCCCGGCGACGTTCACGACCTTGCCGGGCTCAGGGCCATCGCGGATCGCCTCGCGGCGGGTGGCACGACGAGCACGACAAGCTGAGCACCGTACAGCGAGCCCCGGGGGTGCCGCTCGACACGCGACATGCCCGAGGCTTCGACACGACATGCCCGAAGCGACACGACATGCCCGAAGCACCGTCCGAAGCGCCGCCCACCTCACCGCCGCGTCACAGCCCCCAGCGCCACAGCCCCCAGCAGGGGTTAGTGGGCCCCCAGCAGGGGTTACCGGCCACCCCGGGTCACCTCGGTCGCCCTGGTCACCTCACCGGTTACCCCACCGCCGCGTAGGTCTCGTACGTCTCGTCATCCTCCAAGCCCACGGGCAGGAGGCCCGCGCTGCGCTCGTACTCCGTGCGCGCGGTCTCAAGCAGCCGACGCCACGAGGTGACGGTCGGTCGCCTGCGCAGCAGTGCGCGGCGCTCCCGCTCGGTCATTCCGCCCCACACGCCGAATTCGACGCGATTGTCCAGCGCGTCGGCCAGGCATTCGGTCCGCACCGGGCATCCGGTGCACACCGCCTTGGCCCTGTTCTGCGCCGCACCCTGCACGAACAGTTCATCTGGATCGGTAGTGCGGCAAGCTGCCTGCGCACTCCAGTCGGTTACCCAGCCCATGCTGGCGCCGTCCTCTCCCGAATCGAGGCTCCCCCACGGCGGCAGCGGCATATTCACCGTTGCCAGTTGAGGACGTTACGGAAGGCGGACACAGCGCAACACCCCCTTCGGGCCCAATCTTGAATGGCCCGAACGGACTACGCGTACGCGGCAGATCACCCAGGGGAGTGAGCCGAGGGCATAACCGGCACATCCGACAGAGTCGGGTATTTCACCTGAGCCACAACGGGCATCTCACGCCATACACGGAGGATTCGGGCATCAATTTTCCATGTTTCGGGTTCATGGAAAATTCACGCCGGGTGCTTGATACACAACCGCACTGCTGTGACAGTTGGGGACAGCTTAGGCCAGAGCCTTGACGCGTGTCCGGCGATTGAGAACGTAGGCTGCCCTCATGCCAAAGAAGCGCTCGGGCGGGGGTCTGACCGGGACCCAGCAGGCCGCCAAGTTCCTCGGTGTCAGCGTGCTCGCGGGAGCGGTGCTCGCGGGAATCGCCCTGCCGGCCTTCGGGGCGCTGGGGCTCGCCGCCAAGGGGACCGTCGAGGGATTCGACGAGATTCCCGCCAACCTCAAGACGCCGCCGCTGAGTCAGCGGACCACGATCCTCGACTCCCAGGGCGGCCGTATCGCCACGGTCTACTCGCGTGACCGTACCGTCGTCCCGCTCAAGGACATCTCCCCGTACATGCAGAAGGCGATCGTCGCGATCGAGGACTCGCGCTTCTACGAGCACGGGGCCATCGACCTGAAGGGCGTCCTGCGCGCGGTCAACCGCAACGCGCAGTCGGGCGGCGTCGCCCAGGGCGCCTCGACGCTGACCCAGCAGTACGTGAAGAACGTCTTCGTCGAGGAGGCCGGCGACGACCCGGACAAGGTCGCGCAGGCCACCCAGCAGACCCTGGGCCGCAAGATCCAGGAGCTGAAGTACGCGATCCAGGTCGAGGAGGAGCTGGGCAAGAAGAAGATCCTTGAGAACTACCTGAACATCACCTTCTTCGGGCAGCAGGCCTACGGCATCGAGGCGGCGGCCCAGCGCTACTTCTCGAAGCCGGCCAAGGACCTGAAGCTTGAGGAGGCGGCGATGCTGGCGGGCATCGTCCAGTCGCCCAGCCGGTACGACCCGGTCAACGACGAGGAAGAGGCCACCAAGCGGCGCAATATCGTGCTGCAGCGGATGGCCGACGTCCGCGACATCTCCCAGGCGGAGGCCGACCGCGCCAAGGCCACGCCGATCAAGCTGAAGGTGAGCCGTCCCGCGAACGGCTGCATCACGGCCGTCGCCGGGGCGGGCTTCTTCTGTGACTACGTACGCGAGGTCTTCCTGACCGACCCGGTCTTCGGCAAGGACCGCAAGGAGCGGGCCAAGGTCTGGAACCAGGGCGGTCTGACGATCCGTACGACGCTCGACCCGAAGGCCCAGAGCTCGGTACAGGCGTCGATAAAGGACCATGTCAACCAGAGCGACAAGGTCGCCGCGGCGGTGACGCTGGTCGAGCCGGGCACCGGCAAGGTCCTCGGCATGGGGCAGTCCAAGCCGTACGGCTTCGGAAAGAACGAGACTCAGATCAACTTCTCGGTCGACAAGGGGATGGGCGGCTCGAACTACGGCTTCCCGACCGGTTCGACCTTCAAGCCGTTCCTCGCGACGGCGGCCATCGAGCGCGGTGTCCCGCCGACCCAGTCGTATCCGGCGCCGTACCAGATGCCGTACCCGGCCTCGATCCAGACGTGCAGCGGCAAGCCGTGGGTCAATACGGAGGGCGACACGGCCGAGAACGAGAACGAGTCGGAGGTCGGCCCGTACGCGCTGAAGGAGGCGATGGAGAAGTCCGTCAACACCTACTTCGTGCAGATGATAGGGCAAATCGGTCTCTGCCCCGTGACGGAGACGATCGCCAAACTGGGCGTGGTACAGGGAGACGGCAAGAAGCTTCCCGAGTCGCCGTCGGCCCTCACTCTGGGCTCGCAGGGCATCTCGCCGCTGCGGATGGCGAGCGCGTACGCGGCCTTCGCGAACCGCGGCACGTACTGCACCCCCATCGCCATCGACTCCATCAAGACGGCGACGGGCAAGAGCCTCAAGGTGCCGGAGTCGAGCTGCTCCCAGGCCATGTCGGAGAAGACCGCCGACACGATCAACACCCTGCTGAAGGGCGTGGTCGACTCCGGTACGGGTGAGGCGGCCGGACTGACGAGCCGCGACAACGCCGGTAAGACGGGTACGACGGACGCCCGTAAGAACGCCTGGTTCGTCGGCTACACGCCGAACATGTCCGGCGCGGTCTGGGTCGGCAGCCCGTCCCAGCAGGTCGAGATGGAGAACATCACGATCGGGGGCGAGTATCACGACAAGGTCTTCGGTGGTCAGGTCCCGGGTCCGATCTGGAAGGACGCGGTGTCCGGCGCGCTGGAGGGCAAGCCCGCCCCCGGCTTCACGACGGTCGACATCCCGGACTCGTCGAGGGGCCGGGACACCGACAGGCCGGGCGGCAACAACCAGGGCCAGGGCAACGGCGGCCGGGGCGACAACAAGCCGGGCGACGGCGATTCGGGTCCGTTGCCGGACATCTCGCTCCCGCCCGGCTTCATCGGCGGCGGCCAGTCCGAGGGCAACGCGAACGGCGGGAACGCCGGCAACAGCGATGGCGGCCAGAACGGCGCCGGAGGCGGGGACAACGGCGGTCAGGACGGCGGCGGAGGCTTCCCGTAAACCGCGGATGCTGATGCTGATGACGTGACGAAGGGGCGCTCCATCCGTCGGGATTCCGACAGAATTCCGACAGGATGGGGCGCCCCTTCTCGTCCTCCTGGGTTCAGCCGGCGAGGGAGCGCTTCACGAGCGCGGCCACCCGGCCTCCCTCTGCGCGGCCGGCCACCTTCGGGTTCACGATCTTCATCACGGCGCCCATGGCGCGCGGGCCCTCGGCTCCGGCGCCCTTGGCCTCCTCGACGGCCTGCGCGACGATCGTGGCCAGCTCCTCGTCGGTCAGCTGCTTCGGCAGATACGCGTCGAGGAGCACGCCCTCCGCCTTCTCCCGCTCGGCCTGCTCCGCACGGCCACCCTGGGCGAAGGCCTCCGCCGCCTCACGGCGCTTCTTCGCCTCCTTGGCGATCACTTTCTGCACCTCGTCGTCGGAGAGCTCGCGCGCGGACGTACCCGAGACCTCCTCCTTGGTGATCGCGGAGAGGGTCAGCCGGAGCGTGGCGGAGCGGAGCTCGTCACGCGCCCTGATGGCCTCGGTGAGGTCTTCCTTCAGCTTGGACTTAAGGCTGGTCATAAGGCCAAGTGTGGCAGGTGCCGAGCCGGACCCGCCCGCGGATTTCGTGCCCGTACGACGTCTGCGACGATGGGCGCATGCGCGCACGCTACGGGGTTCCCCTGAAAATCACCGCAGGCATCGCGGCAGTCGGCGCGGCCGGCCTCGCCTACGCCGCGGGCTTCGAAACACGCTCGTTCCGGTTGCGCCGGATCTCGGTGCCCGTGCTGCCGCGCGGGATGCGTGACCTGCGGGTTCTCCAGGTCTCCGACATCCACATGGTGAGCGGACAGCGGAAGAAGCAGCGCTGGCTCCAGTCGCTGGCCGGGCTGCGCCCCGATTTCGTGGTCAACACCGGCGACAACCTCTCGGACCCGGAGGGCGTTCCGGAGGTGCTGGACGCGCTGGGGCCGCTGATGGAGTTCCCGGGTGTCTATGTCTTCGGCTCGAACGACTACTACGGCCCGAAGCTCCGCAATCCGGCCCGCTACCTCTTCGAGAAGGCCCAGGGCAAGCACGGTCTGAACGGCAACGCCCCGGCCGTCCACGCGGTGCACAACCCGTGGGAGCCGATGCGCGACGCCTTCGACGCGGCGGGCTGGGTGGGCCTGACCAACACCCGGGGCCGGCTGAAGATCGACGGCCACGAGATCGCCTTCACGGGCGTGGACGACCCCCACATCAAGCGGGACAGGTACGAGCGGGTCGCGGGCGGCCCCGAGGCGGACGCCGACCTCTCGATCGGCGTGGTGCACGCCCCGTACCTGCGCTCCCTGGACTCCTTCACCGCCGACGGCTACCCGCTGATCCTGGCGGGCCACACGCACGGCGGCCAGCTCTGCATCCCCTTCTACGGAGCGCTGGTCACCAACTGCGACCTCGACACGGACCGCGTGAAGGGCCTCTCCACCCACCGCTCCGGCGGCCACACCGCCTACCTCCACGTCTCGGCGGGCTGCGGCACCAACCGCTACACCCCGGTCCGCTTCGCCTGCCCCCCGGAAGCCACACTCCTGACCCTGACGCCCCGCCCCTGACCGCCGCGGCCCGGCCCGGCCTCCTGCCCCCATCGGGCCCCAGTCGACCCTCGCCGGGCCGCCGCCGGGCCGCCGAAACCGGATTTCGTCTCCGGCCAGCGGTGGGCTAAAGTAATCGATGTCGCCGCGACACGGGCGACATCGGGGTGTAGCGCAGCTTGGCAGCGCGCTTCGTTCGGGACGAAGAGGTCGTGGGTTCAAATCCCGCCACCCCGACAGCTGAAACACCAGGTCAGGGGCCTGATCCGCATCGCGGGTCGGGCCCCTGAGTGGTTCCTGGAGATCGTTTGGGAGAAAACTGGGAGAAGATCTTGGTCGGGGTCTCCCAGCCGGCAGCAGCCGCATCCACCTGATCACCGCGTCACCGCATCCCCAGGACACCTCACTGCGCTGCCCCCTCCGGCTCATCAGCCGCGGACGGGTGGACGTACCTACCCTCGTTGAACGGAGTGAACCACGCCTTGAACGCCATCGGTGCGACGCCGAGAGCCGCTCCGACGGCGCTCTCGTCGATGCCGTCCATGGAGTCCTCGTAGAGCCACACGTGGTCCATGTCCTCGTAGACGTTGTCGGCGAACGAGTCGAGCGCGGCCGAGACGCCGTCGTCAAGCAGCCCGAAAGTCTCCAGGGTCACGTTCGTCTCATTCAGCAGCAGCTTCAGCGCGAGTTCCTCAGCGACGCAGCTCAGCTGCTGGAAGCTGCCATCCGTGAAGCGGGTGGTCATGGCGATCACCGTCACCAGGAAGCGACGGGCGAAACGAGCGTCGTACTGGAGGGCGTATCGCTCGGGAAGGTCTTCGAAGTGCCACAGGGGACCGTCGCATTCCGCAGCGGTGGTGTCCTCCTCCGTCAGGGTCTGCACGTCTTGGAACAGCTCGTCCACCAAGATGTCCGTCGCGTACACCAAGGCACCGGCAGCGAGTTTGGCGTCCTCCGACGAGACGGCGAACTCGGTGTCACCGTCTTCCTCCTCGTCGTCTTCGTCGTCCAGGACGCCGAACATCACGGGCGGGAAGGAGCGCAGCTTGTCTGCCAGTGCCAACATCTGACCGCGTACCGCCTCAGCTTTCGCCTCGGCGTCGTAGCCCTCGCTGTCGCCCTCAGCCGTGGGACGCTCGGTATGCCGGGCCTTACGATCAGCAGGATCATCGGGCGGGGCATTGGGACCGTCGGCGGCGGCGAGACTCTCCTGGGCGAGCTCCGGGTGCAGTTCGACCTCGCATCGCTCGATCTGCCAGTCAGCCAACAGCTCGGACCGTTCCAACAGTTCACCCACGACCGACCGCACAGCTTCCTCCGCAAATTCCAGAGCCGGAGCATCCACGAACACTTTCAGAAGTACTCCGCCCGGGTAGACGGCCACGATGTTGTCGAGGAGATCGACTTCCATGCCGTCGGATCCCTCGATGGCCGCGACTGAATCGAAGCCGTCCTCGATGAGCGCCACGGCACCGGCGCGCTGAAGTGGGTCCATCTCCGGAGTGCCGTCCGGGATGTGGACGTCCACGGTCACTACGTATGTCACGCGTCCGATCCTGGCAGGGATATGCCGCACGACGGGGAGGAATCCACTCAATCACGAGCACTATGCGTCGAGCACGACGAGGAGATCGGCGAGCGCCTCGTACGGATACCGGTGGTGAAGTACGCGTTCCACTCCGCCATCACGGAAGCGGAATGCGAACGAGCGCTCAACTGCCAGGCCACGGGCAGCCCACCCAGCTCGAACGGGTAGGCCGCGAGGATCCACTCGGCACCGCACAACCCGTCCGGGCTCACATACAACAGGGTGTGGCGGGACGTCGGCCACATGCGCCAGCCGAGGCCGACCAAGATGTCACCGATCCGCTCGGCGAGAGCGCCGTCGTCACCGGCCAGGTGGCGCGGGGTGACCCAGCACACCAGTCCTTTCGGGATCTTTCCTGTCTGCCCCCGGCGAACTGTCCGCTGTCATCCAATTGTAGGTTCTCAAAAACCGCGCCAGATTTTCAGTGCCGACTGCATATGAGCACCATTTATGGCGTCATGCTGAGATTCGCAGTTCAGTGGGCTCGCTCTTTCGGGTGGCGAGGATCGTTCTGTCCGCACTCCCTCGCTCCAGGCGAGCATTGTGGTTGGACGAGGCATCACCCTGCCGGGAGTACGCCATGGACAGTCCCACGGCAGCAGTCAGTATTCGCTTCCCGGATGGCAAGCTGGTTGAGGACCTGTCGTGGCCAACACCTTCCATCGATTTGCTGAGGTCAGCTACTTCGTGGCGAACGTTTCGCTGGCACCGAGGGCGCAGAACAGGACACGGGAAAATGGCCCTCGTCCAGCGGCCGGTGTCACGGTCACGGGATGTCGAGCAGGACCTTCCCGACGACACCCTGTTCGAGGGCGGCGTGGGCGTCAGCGATGTGCTCCAGGGCGTAGCGGTGCAGCGGCAGTCCGGCTTCCTCGCCCACGCGCAGTGCCCCCGCGTTTACGGCCGCCGCGACGTCGGTGAGTGCCTGCTGCTTCGCCGCAGGCGGCACGGTGTAGACGTAGACGCTCTGCCAGCGCAGGTTCGTCGGCAGTGAGGTGAGCACCGGGACGGACAGCCGCTCGCTCTCGCCGCCCGAGTAGTAGGCCACCACGGCCCCTTGGGCGGACACCGCGATGTCGAGAGCGGCGTTGGCGCCCGGTGCTACCTCCACGACGATGTCGACGCCCTTGGGGGCGAAGGCCAGGATCTCCGCGACCGCGTCCTGCGTGCGGTAGTCGACGGTCCGGTGGGCGCCGGCCGCGCGGGCCAGAGCGGCCTTGGCGGGGCTGCTGACCGTGGTGATCACACGCGCTCCGGCCCAACGGGCCAGTTGGACCGCCGCGTTGCCGACGGCGCCGGCGCCGCCCGCCACCAGCACGGTGGTGCCGCGCAGGGTGCCGGGCGCGATACGACCCGGCCCGCCGTCATGCACCGTCAGCGCGCGATGGGCGGTCAGGGCCGGGATGCCCAGGGCCGCGCCGAGTTCGAACGGAGCGTGGTCGGGCAGGGTGACGGCATGCCCGTCGGGGACGAGCGTGTACTGCTGTGCCGTTCCCCACGGCCGCTCCCACGCGGCCTCCCAGATCCACACCCGCTGTCCGATCCGTGCCGGGTCGACCTGCGAACCGACGGCATCGATCACCCCGGCGCCGTCCTGGTGGGGTACCTGCTCGTCCATGCCCCGCGGCAGTGCACGTCTGCGGCTGCGCCAGTCGGTCGGGTTGACGCCCGAGATGTGCACCCGGACCCGTACCTCGCCCGGGCCGGGCTCGGGCACTGGACGCTCGACGATACGGAGAACCTCGGGTCCGCCGGCAGCCGTCCGGACGACGCACTTCATCTCTCACCCTTCATTCGCTCGCCCCTGGGAACGGTCGGCCGGCATCCGGGAGGATGCCACTCTGCATGGGGGCACCCTCCGAACCCCCTTATGGAGCGAGATATTCCGGGAGCTCGCGAACTCTGCTGGGTCCCAGCACCGCCGGGTCGTACAGTGCGCCGTCCGCGGAGGCGCATGGACCGGGCGGTGGTCAGGAGCTCTCCGACTCCGGTCCGATTACGGTCGGCGACGCAGTCCAGTGCTCTTAGACGCCGTTTCTTATGGCGTGATCGCTCGTTGAGCGGTGCATGACGGATCTGGTGGACCGGCTGGTGCCAGACGAGTTGTGGGTGTTGTTCCGGCGGGTGGTTCCGCCGACGGAGGTGAAGCGTCCACAGGGCGGGGGTCGCCGACGGGCGTGTGACCGCGAGGCCCTTGCGGCGATCATCTTCGTGGCCACCTCGGGTTGCACCTGGCGGCAGCTCCCGCCGGTGTTCGGACCGGCCTGGCCCACGGTCTACCGGCGCTTTGCTCAGTGGAGCCGGGCCCGGGTGTGGGCGAAGCTCCGCGTCATCCTTGATGAACTCGGTGCCCTGAGTGAGCTGGAATGGTCGCGGTGCGCTATCGACTCCGTCAGCGTGAGGGCGGCAAAAGGGGGCCACTGACGGGACCGAATCCGACCGACCGCGGCAAACCGGGATCGAAAATCCACCTGCTCACCGACCGCAACGGACTTCCCCTGTCGCTGGGCATCTCTGGCGCCAACATGCACGACAGTCAGGGCCTTGAACCGCTGGTGCGGGGCATCCCTCCCATCCGTTCCCGCCGCGGCCCCCGTCGCCGACGGCCGGCGAAGCTGCATGCCGACAAGGGCTACGACTACGACCACCTGCGCCGATGGCTCCGCAAGCGCGGAATCGCCCACCGCATCGCCCGCAAGGGAATCGAGTCCTCGACGCGACTGGGCCGCCACCGCTGGGTTGCAGAGCGAACGGTGTCGTGGCTGGCAGGCTGCCGACGCCTGCACCGCCGCTACGAACGCAAGCCCGAGCACTTCCTCGCTTTCGTCGGCATCGCCGCAGCCCTCATCTGCTACCGCCGTCCGGCCAGGACGTAATGCCGCCGACGGTGATGATCTGACTGGATACGCTGGCCTGCCGTGATCAACCGAAGGGGGCCGCGATGAGCCAGTACTTCGACCTAGGCGACGAGACCCTGTGGAACCCGTCCAATGGGGCTTCCCGCATGTTCCGGCGGCAAGTGGCGGTCTTCGAGGCGGAGCTAGAACTCTCATCGGGTATTGGCCCGATGGAGAACGACGAGTGCCAGATCGACTTGGTCACCTTCGAAGCCTTCGTCAACGCCCTGCTGGCGCAGCACCGAAGAACGAGTCACGCCATCGTGCTGGCTCTCTCTGACGGCTTCACCGCCACAGTGCTAGTCCTTGCAGAGCGCGCCGGAATTGAGGTGCACTGGGCACAACTCGGCGCCGCCCCGGACGGCCCGCTCGAAGACGTGCAGGTCTCGGCCCTTACAGGGATGTCCGCTCCGGGAGAAGGCGGATCTTGGGCGGCGGGACTGCGCGAGAAGGCACGGGAGCTAGGTCGCCGAATGCCCCGCTGACCGGAGTAACCCGAACGACGAACCGATCGCTGGGCCCCACCTGTGTGGCTCACCATAAGAAACGTCGTCCAAGCAACCCGCGCCAAAAGAAGTCCGCATCATGGGCTGGCCGCCCTCGGCCGGCACCCGCCGGGAATGACACGCTTCCTGAGAAGAACTCGCCATGGCATAAAGGGAGATGGCCTGAAGAGCCACAGGTCGGATCGATGCTCCATGACAAAGAACGCGAGACCTTGCATGAAATCAACCGCTCGGCCGACGAACCCGGCCGAGTGACGAATCGCTTCCCATCCTCTCCTCAAGGGCGGGAAGCCCCCTTCAAAGCCCAGCGGATTGCTCTTTGGGGTATCGCCGAGGTGAGCCCAGAAGCCGCCAATAGTTGATCTCGATTGCTTGGTGATGGGCTCGGCTCACTCGTCGGCGCTGTCGGATGCGTCGGCTTCGGCGAGGATGCGGTAGATGGTGGCGACCGAGGAGCGCTTGCCCTGGTTCTTGCCAGCGTGATGACGAGCTTGCGGGCGATCTCGGGGGAAATGCCGTTGGCCCGCAGGCTTCGGGCGTAGTCGGCCATGTCGTCGTCGACGACCTTGGGCCGTCCGCCGTGGCGTCCGCGCTCGCGGGCGGACGCCTGGCCTTCCAGGGACTTCTCCCGGATGCACTCGGGCTCAGACTCGGCCATGCCGGCGAAGAACGCGAACAGGGCGGCGCCGTGCCCGAACGGGTCGTAGACACCCTGGAGGGGGCCGGTGAGGAGTTCGAGCTGGGTGTCGTGGTGACGCAAGTCCTCGGCGATGGTCAGGAGTTCGGCGGCGCCGCGTCCCAGGCGCTACATCTCGTGCACCGTAAAGATCACGCGCTGGTGGGGGGCGGCCGTCTTGATGGTGCGGGCGAAGTCCATCGCCTTGACGAACTCGGGCCGCACCTTGATCCAGGTGCTGATCTTCTCGGAGAGGACCGGGTCGCACCCGGTTTCTTCCAGGGCGTCGAGCTGGCTCTGGAGCTCTTGCTGGGCGGTGCCGCAACGGGCATAACCGACCCTCGTGGGCTTCGTGGTGGCCTGGGGCACAGCGGCGTCGATCGCCGGGCCCCTCTCCCAGGTGTGGTACTTCGGAGTGACCTTGCCGCCGCGGGTGCCCCAGGTGCTTCCGGTGGGCACTTCACAGGTGGGGCAGTCGAACTGTGCGACGGCGGTGGCCGGTTCGGCGAGCCGGGGCATGTCGCCGAACATATCGAGAGGGGCTTTGTGCGAAGGCTCTTCAGCGAGAGGTTATGAGAACGAAGATCGGGCCCAAACCGGGCACCGTCCGGTGGGGGTCCGCGGTCTCTCAGGTCTACTCATTTCTGCGAGCACGAAGCGTGGCGCCCTTCACCGAGGAAGCCGCTTCCGCGCACAAAATCCGTTGTTTGTTGAGTCGATGCCTGCCTAGGATCGCGCGCATGCGACGCACGATCATCATCGGCGACATCCATGGCTGCTTCGACGAGCTGCTCGAACTGCTTGACGAAGTGGACATCCGACCGGACGACCTGCTGGTCAGCGTCGGTGATTTGATCGACCGCGGTCCAGCGCCCGGTGATGTAGTCAGACTCTTCCGCGAGCGCCCGAACTCGGTCGTAGTCATGGGCAACCATGAACGGAAGCACGTACGCGGGATCTTCTCCTACGCACAAGAGATCACGCGCTTGCAGCTTGGCGACCGCTACGCCGAGATGGTCGACTGGATGCGGACGCTGCCGTACTACTTCGAGAACGAGCATGTCCGTGTTGTCCACGCAGCGATGCTGTCCGGGATTCCGCTGTCCGACCAGAGGGAGGAAATCCTCTGTGGCACGACGAGGGGTGAACGAGAGCTCACGACACTGTTCCCGGACAGCTACTGGCATGACCACTACACCGATGCCAAGCCGGTGGTGTTCGGCCATCACGTAACCGGCCTGGAGCCGATGATCCGTGACGGCAGGATCTTCGGCCTCGACACCGGTGCCTGCCACGGCTGGAACCTGACCGCACTGTGTCTCCCGGGATTTACGGTCCACTCGGTAAAGGCGCATGCGGACCACTGGTCGACCACCAAGCGCCAGTGGCAGTTGCCTGTCCTGAAGACCAAGCCTTGGCATGACTCCACCTGGCTGGAGCTGGCTCAGGCGATAGAACGGTTCTCCTCGGCATCTGACGCCGCCACACACAGGTGGCTGGAGGAGCTCCAGCAATGGGCCACGGATCTGCAGTCGGCATTCCCCTCCCTGGTCGCCACAGCGCATCGAGTCGCTAACGAGCTCACCATCGACGAAGTACGCCGGCATCCCGCCACGAAGGTTCTCTTCCAAGCCCGCAACGGCCGCCTCGACCAGGCCGGCCTCGTCAGGCAGTGCCCAACTCCGCGCAGAACAATCGACCTGGCGGCCGCGTTGGGGCTAGCACTGGGCGAGTTGCCTGACTGAACCGTCAGGGCGAGGGTTACAGACCAGCTGGCGCCAGCGCCTTCCGCGTCTCGTTTCCATGCCGTCATCATGCCAACCCCGCCCGCCCAGCTCAGGCGGCCCGGCCGAGGCGCGTTGAACTTCATCGCCTTTCCTGCTCGATGGGGTCGTTGTCGGCGATGACGCCGCGGTTGCCGAAGCCGATCCACTGGGAGAACCGGTTGAACGACTCCACCTTGTTGGTCGCCGCGGTCACCCGTCGGCGCAGCGGGGCGTCGGAGAGGTAGCGCAGCAGCTGAACGGTGCGGATCACGCGTCCGACCTCGCGGAATGCGGCGTAAATGGCGTTCTTTCGCGACCCGGAGCGCAGGCGCTTGAGGAGCGTGGAGGAGGAGCTGGTGCCCTCGCAGACGGAGAAGGCCACGCGCATCAGGTGGCGGAACTGGGACTCGATCAGGTCGAAGTCGATGACGTTCTTGCCCGGCTGGCCGAACAGGGCGTCGATGTGCACGTACTCGCTCTGCTTGAAGGGCCGGTAGAAGGTCAGTTCCTTCCAGTTCCTGATCCTGGGCATCAGGTCGAAGCCCAGCAGGTGGGCGAGCGCGAAGACCGGAAAGCTCTGGCCCTGGGTGTCCGCGTGCACGGTGGTCGGCCGCACCTCACTGGTTTTCTTCAGCAGGCCCTCGATGATGTAGACGGCCTCCCACACCCCGCACGGGATGAAGTGCGTAGCCCAGTTCGCGGAAGGTCACGCCTGCACGGTCGCCTTCGTGGGTGAGTTTCCACCCCTTCCGCACCAGTCGCTGGCGCACGCGCCGCTGCGCGTCTCGGGCGGTGGCTTCGGAAACGCCGGGCACGCTCCAATCGAGACCGAAGCCGCGGACGTCGCTTCGCGCTTCGTCAAGGTGGGCGATGCTCCTCAGCCCCCGGTAGTAACAGGCGCCGGTATCGACCCTGCCCCGAGCCCGCGGCGTACTTCTCGGGCAGCGCGAAGTCGTCGTACACCTCGTCGGACCGGGCCTTGAGCCGTTGCGCGACCGCGTCGGGGTCGGCCAAAGGATACGGCGCGCCGTTCCACACGACGTTTCCCGCGACCACGGCAGCGACCAGCAGCGCCACCATCACGAGCCCTGTGACGGCATACAGGACGGACCGCCCAGAGGTTCGGGCCGGACGACGCCACGGACGCTGATGCCGGGCGACGAATAGGCGTGTGCCGAGGTGGCGTTCGCGGACGGGCCGATGCTCGAAGTGAACTGGTTCGCGCAGGACGCGGAGGACAGGAGTGCGGCGGGGTGGAACCGATCGGGTTGTGCGGACACTTATGGGTGTGGAGTCTTCACTGAACGAGCGGGTCCGGTCCGGTGAGCGTGAGGCGTTCGCCGAGATCTTCGATCAACATGCGCGTGTGGTGTACGCCCATGCCGTCCGCACGACGGGCGACTGGGCCGCGGCTGAAGACGTGATGTCTCTCACCTTCCTCGAAGCCTGGCGACTGCGCCACAAGCTCCGCGGTGAAGTCGTCAGCGTCCGCCCCTGGCTGCTGGGCATCGCCACCAACGTGCTCCGCAACTCCGCACGAGCCGCCCGCCGGCACAGCAAAGCCATGTCCCGCCTGCCACCCCCGGACACCCGCCCCGACTTCGCGGACGAAGTGGTCGGACAACTCACCGACACGCAACGCCTGGCCGCGGCGGCCAGAGCGCTGAGGCGGCTCAAGCGAACCGAACGCGAAGTGTTCACGCTGGTCGTGTGGTCAGGACTGAGCTATACGGCAGCCGCCGACGCGCTCGGAGTACCGACAGGAACGATCCGCTCCAGACTCTCCCGCGCCCGCAACAAACTGCGCGAGATGGTCGAAACCGAGCTGCGATCCGGCATGGAAACGGCAGAACGGGAACCCGCCGGCGGACACACCCTGAACGACACAGCACCCGAAGTCCCCTCGTACCGGAGGAAGACACGATGAGTTTCGAACAATCCGAAACGGCCGGGCGAGCCGAAGCGGATGCCGTACTGCCGCCCCCTCCCTACCCGCGCCCGGCGCCCGCCACCTTCCACCAGCACAAACAGAACCTGCTCCTGGAAATCGACCGCCACAACAGCTCGAACGCCCCCCGACGAGTCCGCACCCGGCGACGTGCCGTGATCACCTTCGCCTCCGCGGCGGTCGCGTGCACCGCCATCGCCGCGGTCGTACTGCCCAGCATCCGTACCACCCCGGCACCAACAACCCCGCCCGCGTCAACGGCATCGGTTCAGCTCCTGGAACAGGCGGCTCTCGCCGCCACCGCGAACCCCGCCACACCACCCAAGGCCACACAATTCACCTACGTGAAAGTGAGCGGACACACCACCGCCCTGTCCGAGACCGCCGACGGAACCATGCAACGGCTGCCCCAGGACGAAAGCTACGAGCAGTGGACATCCGTGGACGGCAGCGCCCGCACCCTGCAACGCAAGAACGGCAGCGGCGACACCCTCCTGGACGCCCCCGGACCAGGCAACCTCAACGTCCCCACCTACCGATTCCTGGCGCAGCTCCCCACCGAACCCGCCGCCCTGCTCACACACATCTACCAGGACACGAACCGGAATCACGGGCCCGGCTCGGACTCCACCACCGGACCCGACCAAGAAGCCTTCGTCATCATCGGCGACCTGCTCCGGGCCTCGATCGCCCCACCCGAGATCAGCGCGGCCCTCTACCGCGCCGCCGCCCGCATCCCCGGCGTCATCACCGTCCCGGACGCCGTGGACGCCGTCGGCCGCCACGGCATCGCGGTCGCCCGCGTACACGACGGCGAACGAATCGAGTGGATCTTCGACAAGAAAACCACACGCCTGCTCGGCGAACGCACCACACTCCTCAAAGACAACGCCTGGGGCAAAGCCGGCACACCCATAACCTCAACAGCCATCACCAACAACGGCATCACCAACGAAGCAGGCCAACCACCCACCCCCAACCCCAGCCAGAACACCAACCCGACCACGTGATCCATACACGCCACGTGGGTTGAGTTCTGACGAAATGAAGTACCCCACCTGAACTTGTCATGCCACTTTGGGGGCGCAAGACCTCCTTGCCTGCCACTTATTGGCTTGTTCGCGGATGAGGGATGACGCCGAATGTGACCCTCTCGTTGACTGACGACTGATCACAGTCGTCTCGTCACACTGGAGAGTCATCATGGGTATCGCACGCTTCGCAGTCACCCTCACGGCGACGGCCTGCGCCGTCGTCGTAGGTATGACAACAGCGGTCGCTTCCACCGCTCTGACACCGGCCCCTGAGGTCGGCATCCTGACGCCCGAGGCCGAGGCGGAAGTGAACGAGCGGCTCGAACAGAGCAAGCCCGTCATCGCCCTGTACAAGGGCAGACAAATCAACCTGGCCGACGGCTGGCAAGGCGCCCAAGCCTGCACCGAAGTCCCCAGTGGCAAGGTCTACTGCTACGACAGCACCGAGGAAGCGGACGCGGCGCTGCCCACAATCGACCCGTCAGCGGCCGCCCGGAAGCTCCCCAACGCCGCATTCGGTCCGACGGCTTTCAGTGACTGCTCCTCGCCCTACTTCTGCCTGTTTGAAAGCGGGAACGGAGTCGGCCGCAGACTTCAGTGGTCTGCCAGCGGCACGAAGCAGCTGGCTGACTGGGACTTCAGAGACAAGGCCAGTTCCGCATGCGTCAACCGTCCCATCGGAGGCGCGCTGGTCTACGACGCCCGGACTGGCCTGCCCGACCCTTACATGGCTCTGGGGAACCTTGCTTGTTACAACTTCATCGATGTCGGCTATCCGACCGGTGGGAGCTGGAACGACAAGGCCGACTACATAGAAATGTAACCAGCTCGGCAGCAAGTGACACGGCCCTGCCCGAAGCTGGGCAGGGCCCTTGCCCGCCATGACCGCCGGATTTAACGACCGCGACGTGACGTGACGTGACGTGACGTCGCGTCACGTCATGCCACTGCCTGCCCCGCGCTCCAGCCCTCTGCCGGCTGGCGAACCACGGCGCGCCACACTGCTTCAGCATGCCGAAACGAACCCAGTGCCGCACCGGTAGCACCACTCGCCCCGTGACGATGGCCGCAGCGATACCTGGCCGCTCATCAGCTCTCGGCTGCGTCACTTCCGCTCCCCCTGCGGACTTCGCGTGCCCCACATCGGCGACCAGGCCCGCTCTCGCCGGACGCCCTGTGAGCGGCGCGACGGCTGGATACCATGTGAGCCGGCCCACCGCATAGGCGCTGACGAGTAATCGGGGAAGGAATCCGGGCAACATGCCTATCGAGACATTCGAGTTCCAGGTTGAAGCGCGTCAACTCCTGCAGATGATGATCCATTCGATCTACTCGAACAAGGATGTATTTCTGCGCGAGCTCATCTCCAATGCCTCCGACGCCTTGGACAAGTTGCGGCTGGAATCCCTCCGCGACAACGAGCTGCGGGAAGACGTATCGGATCTCCACATCGGCATCGAGGTTGACAAGAAGCAGCGCACGCTCACCATTCGCGACAATGGCATCGGGATGTCGCACGACGAAGTGGTGCAGCTCATCGGGACGATCGCGAATTCCGGCACCGCGAAGTTCTTGAAGGAGTTGAAGGAGGCCAAGGACGCGGCTGCTTCCGAGGAACTCATCGGGCAGTTCGGCGTGGGCTTCTACTCCAGCTTCATGGTGGCCGACGAGGTGACGCTGCTGACCAGGCGGGCGGGGGAGAGCCGGGGGACGCGCTGGGAGTCCAGCGGTGAGGGTACGTACACCGTCGAGACGGTCGATGACGCGCCACAGGGTACGTCAGTGACGCTGCGGCTCAAGCCCGAGGACATCGAGGATCAGCTCTTCGATTACACGTCCGCCTGGAAGATCAGGGAAATCGTCAAGCGGTACTCGGACTTCATCACCTGGCCCATCAAGATGGCCAAGGAGTCCACGGACGAGGACGGCGACGGTGACGGCGGCGACGGCGACGGCCCCCGCGAGGTCGAGACGGTCAACTCGATGAAGGCGCTGTGGGCCCGGTCCAGGGACGAGGTGACCGATGACGAGTACAGCGAGCTGTACAAGCACATCAGTCACGACTGGAACGACCCGCTCGAAACCATCCGTATGCAGGCGGAGGGCACCTTCGAATACCAGGCGCTGCTCTTCATCCCGTCCCACCCGCCGCAGGACCTGTTCATGCAGGGGCACAAGCGCGGAGTTCAGCTCTATGTGAAGCGCGTGTTCATCATGGACGACTGCGAAGCGCTCATGCCCGAATATCTTCGCTTCGTCAAGGGTGTCGTCGACGCGCAGGACCTGTCGCTCAATGTGTCGCGCGAAATTCTCCAGCAGGACCGTCAGATCCAGTTGATGCACCGTCGCCTCGTGAAGAAGGTGCTGTCAACGCTGAAGGATATGATGTCCAGCAGTCCAGAGCGTTACGCGACGTTCTGGAAGGAATTCGGCCGGGTCCTCAAGGAAGGGCTTCTCAGCGACTTCGAGAACCGCGACGCGATCCTCGGTGTCTCCTCGTTCGCGTCGACCCAGGACAAGGACGGGCTGACCACTCTCCGGCAGTACGTGGACCGTATGAAGGAGGGGCAGCAGCACATCTTCTATATGACGGGCGAGTCGCGCTCGGCCATTGAGAGTTCACCGCACATGGAGGCGTTCCAGGCCAAGGGCTTCGAAGTACTGCTGCTGACCGACCCGGTCGACGAGGTGTGGGTCCAGTCCGTACCGGAATTCGACGGAAAGCAGCTGCGCTCGATCGCCAAGGGGGAAGTCGATCTCGACACCGAGGAGGAGAAGAAGGAGGTCGAGGCCGAACGCGAGAAGCGGCAGCAGGAATTCGCCGGTCTGCTGACGTGGATGACGACGGAGCTGAGTGAGAGCGTGAAGGAGGTACGGCTCTCCTCCCGGCTCACCGTCTCCCCCGCCTGCATCGTCGGGGACACCCACGATGTGACGCCCACCCTGGAGAACATGTATCGCGCCATGGGCCAGGAGGTGCCGCACATCAAGCGCATCCTCGAACTCAACCCCACACACCCTCTGGTCACCGGGTTGCGGAAGGCCCACACCGAGCGGGACGCCGACGCGGGACTGGCCGAGGCGGCCGAACTCCTCTACGGAATGGCCCTTCTCGCGGACGGCGGCGAGCTGAGTGACCCCTCGCGTTTCATCAGGCTGATGGCCGACCGGCTGGAGCGCACCCTCTAGCACCGCGCAGCACCGCGCAGCACCGCGCAGCACCGCGCAGTCGAGCTCCACGGCCGACGGACGGACCGGACCTCGGCGCACGCCCGCGACGCACGTCCTGTCCGGATCCAGCCCATAGTTCTAAACTTGCGCAACCCTTAAAGTGTTCGCATGGATGATCAGGGCAGGATGCCGGGCAGGGTTCCGGGCGGGACGGAATGGGAAACCGCGGTGCTCGACGGAGGACCCGCGGACGGCATACGGATGCGGGTCGCCGACCGGCCGTCCGTCGTGCAGGTGACATACCCCTGCGAGCTGGAAGGGCCGGCGGGCGGCGCGCAGGCGGAGGCCGTCTACGTGTACCGGCGGGACCCGCGCGTACGGGGCGAGCCGCTGCGGTACGGGATCGACAGGGCCAGCCCCTGAGCCGAGCCGCACCCTCAACGGGCCGTGTCGGCGCCTTCCGTGGCGGGAGGAGGGGCGGGGTGCGTGGCGCCCTCCCCCTCTTCCCTCATCGCCTTCGTCTCGCTCTTGAGGATGCGCATCGACTTGCCCACGGCACGCGCGGCGTCCGGCAGCTTCTTCGAGCCGAACAGCACGATGATCACGATCGCCACGATCAGCAGATGCCAAGGCTCCAACCCGTTACGCAACATTTCCGCCCCGCCTTCCTCTCGCCGAACCATGGATTCGTAAGTTGCTACATTGCGCAACTGTACAACCATGCGGTGAGCGGCAGAGCGGGCGGCCGACGCGGAAGGATCCTCCTACGGCTGAGGGCCGCCGATACGCCCCCGCGCGAAGACCAGTCCGGCCGCGTACAGCCCGAGCACGACGCCGAGCAGTACGTAGTAGAGCCCCGGCAGCGCGGGCATGCCCAGGACAGGGCCGAGCGGCGAGAGCGGCAGCAGCAACCCGGTCACGGCCAGCCCGGCGGCGGCCCAGCGGACGGGGCCCGAGGCCCGGGGCCCGGACGCGGGGCGTGCGTTCGTACGCAACAGCAGCATCACCAGCGCCTGGGTGAGCAGGTTCTCGCTGAACCATCCGGAGTGGAACTCCGCCTGGCTGCCCGCGTTGACGGCGATATGCAAGGCCGACGCGAGCACCGCGAACATCGCCAGGTCCGCGAGGGCGTTGATGAGCCCGAAGCCGGTGATGAACCGGAAGAACGCCCGGGAGCGCAGCTCCGTCGGCCGGCGCAGCACCTCGGGCCGCGGCCGGTCGAACGCGAAGGCGAGCTGCGCGGCGTCGAAGCACAGGTTCTGTACGAGGACCTGCGCCGGAAGCATCGGCAGGAACGGCAGCAGCAACCCGGCGGTGAGCATCGCGATGACGTTGCCGAGGTTGGAGGAGAGCGTGATCCGCAGATACGTGGCGATATTGCCGCTCGAATGCCGCCCGGCGCCGATCGCGTGCTCGATCGCGGTGAGGTCCTTCCGCGCGAGCACGACATCCGTGGATTCGCGGACGACATCGACCGCGTCGCGCGGGCATATCCCGACATCGGCGGCGTACAGCGCGGGCAGGTCGTTGACACCGTCGCCGAGGAAGCCCGTGGTATGACCGTCGGCGCGGACGGCGGCGACGATACGGGCCTTGTGCTCGGGTGTGCAGCGCGTGAAGACGGTGGTGCGCCGGGCGAGCTCGGCGAGTTCCGCGTCGGTCAGGGCGCCGATCCGTTCGGCGCTGACGATCCCACCGCTCTCACCTCTCCCGCCGCTCTCACTTCTCCCGCTGCTCCCACCGCTCCCGCTGCTCTCGGCTGTGGGGACCTCTCCGTTGCCCGCGAGGTCGCCGACGGCGGCCGTGTCGAGACCCAGGTCCAGACACGCGCGGGCCGCCGTGCCCGGGTGGTCGCCCGTCAGGATCTTGGCCGTGACGCCGCGCGCGGCGAGGACCTTCAGCGCCTCGGCGGCGGTCGGAGCGAGGGCGTCGTGGAGCGCGACGAAACCCAGGAAGTCGAGTCCGCGCTCGTCGGCCGGGGTGTAGTCGCGGTGCCGGGCGGGCCGTTCCGCCGTGGCGACCGCGAGCAGCCGCAGACCGCTGTCGGCCTCGCGGGCGGCCAGCGCGGACAGCCGGTTCCGTTCCTCGTCGTCGAGCGCGCACCGCTGGAGTACGGCTTCCACCGCCCCCTTGACGACGAGCGTGTGGGTGCCGAGACGGCCGGGCCGTCGTACGACCGCGGTGGAGAGGCGGCGTACGGAATCGAACGGGAGCGCCGCCACGCCCTCGTACCGTGCCGGACCCGCCACGTCCGGACCCTCCCCGCCCGGTCCCTGCCCACCCGGACCCTTCACGTCCGGACCCTCCCCTCCCGGACCCTTCACGTCCGGACCCTCCTCGCCCGGATCCTGCACGTCCGCCGCGTCCAGGATCGCGTCGTCGAGGGCGTCCGGGGCGGGCAGATCGGCCAGTTGCAGGGTCCACCAGGCGTTGACCGCGGCCCAGCGCAGCACCTCGGGGTCGGGGTCGCCGTACGCGTCCATCGCCCCGCCGACCACCGGCCGGTCCTGGGTGAGGGTGCCCGTCTTGTCCAGGAACAGTACGTCCACGGCGCCCAGGTCGTGCAGCGCGGGCAGGCGTTTGACGATGATCGCGTGGTGCCGCGCGAGACGTGACGCGCCACGGGCCAGGGCGGTGGTGACGATGACCGGCAGCATCTCCGGAGTGAGCCCGACGGCGACCGCGACCGCGAAGGGAAGCGTCTCCAAACCCCGGCCGCGCAGGGCGGCGTTGGCCATCAGCACGAGCGGCGGGGTGAGCAGCATGAACCGGATGAGGACCCACGAGATGCCGTTCACCTGCCGGTCGAAGGCACTGGCGGTACGGCGCCCCGGCCGGCTGCGCGCGGCACCGAACCGCGTACGTGTCCCGGTCGCCACGACGACGGCGGTGCCACTGCCGGACGCCACACTGCTGCCCTGGAAACACAGCCGCGGCTGCGCGAACACCCCCGCGAAAGCCTCGTCGCCCGCAGGCGTACGGGCGCCGGGTCCGCCCCGCGTGGCCGGGTCGGCTCCCCCGCCGCCCGGCAGGCCCGGCGCGTCGACGGCGTACTTGGCGACCGGCGCCGACTCCCCCGTCAGCGCGGCCTGATGTACGGTCAGCCCGCTCGCGCGCAGCAGCAGTACGTCGGCGGGTACCAGATCACCGGGGCCGAGACGGATCACATCGCCCGGCACCAACTGGTCGACCGGAATCTCCCTCGGCCGCGAACCGCCTCGGTCACGCGAGCCACGCGCATCACGCGCGCCTCCGCCGTCCCGCGCACCGCGCCCGTCACGCGCACCGTGCCTCTCACGCACGTCACGGCCCTCACGCACGTCACGGCCCTCACTCCCGTCACGGCCCTCACTCCCGTCGCTCCCGCGCCGCAGCACTGTCGCCGTCGTGGCCACCAGCTCGCGCAGCGCGGCCATGGACCGGTCGGCCCGGTGCTCCCCGGACGACCGCAGCAGACAGCTGACCACGACCAGCGAGAGGATCACCAGGGCGGTGCCCCAGGCGGAGACGGTGGCCGACACCACCCCGAGACAGAGCAGTACGGCGGTGAACGGATCCCGCACGCTCCGTACGAAACGGCGCGGCCAGGACGCCGTACGCCACTCCGGCACCGCGTTCTCGCCGTACCGGAGCAGACGCTCCTCGGCCTGCGCGTCCGTCAGCCCGCGCGGCCCGCTGTCCAGCCGCCGCAGCACCTGGAGGGAGGTGAGGGCGGTCAGATCCGGCGGGGTGCCGCCCGCACCCGCCGCCCACGGATCCGTCGGCCCGCGGCCGGAACCGGCCCCCGTCCCGGACCCGGTCGCCGCGAACACATCCGTCCCGGACACGCCGGTCCCGGACGGCACGGAGTCGGGCACCGCTGACTCAGGCCGTGATGTCGCGGACGCGCCGTGCCGGAGCGTGCGCCGCGCGGTCGGTCAGCTGTCCGACCATCAGCCGGACCACGGTCACGACATCCGGATCGTCGACGAAGTACACCTGGCGACGGCCCTCGCGCCGCGACCGTACGAGACCGGCCAGTTTCAGCTTGGTCAGATGCTGGCTGACGGCGGGCAGCGCCCCGCCCACGCGCTCGGCGAGTCCGGTCACATCGCTCTCGCCCTGGGCCAGTACCCACATGATGTGGAGCCGCGCCGACGACGCGAGCAATCCGAACGCGGCGGCGGCCTCGGCCAGCACCTCGGCAGGAGGGTCCTCGAAACCACCGGAACCCGCCGGCACACCTGCCGTCACGATCGCTCTCCCGTCCCGCGCGGGCCGTCACCCCGTCAACCCGAATGTCGTCATGCCCTTATGTCCGAAGGCCCGGGCGTCCGAATGCCCAGGCGTCCCGAGGCCCGAACATCCGAAGGCCCGAACCAGCGGTTCAGTCTAGGGCTACGGCCTGTCGCGAGAATCCCGCGCGGGTGGGTCGTTCCGCTCGACGACGATCCCCGTGACGACATGGCGCTCCCCCGGCGCGGCGGCATCGGCCGCCCTCCCCTCCGCCTTGCCCTCCTCCTTGCCCTCCGCTTTGCCCTCCTCCTTGAGCGCCTTCGTCTCGCTCTTGAGGATGCGGGCGGCCTTGCCGGCGGAGCGGGTCAGCTCAGGGAGCCTCTTCACCCCGACGACCACCGCGACGACGATGAGGATCAGGGCCAGTTCACTCAAGCCGAACATCAGGTCTGCTCTCCCGGTTGCGGATCGGATCGACTTCTACAGCGCTGTAGAAGTATCTCGTACGGGGCAACCGCACAACAAGCCCGCACCGAGCCAACACACAGCCGACCGCACCGACGCCACTGACCGCGCCGACCCCACCGACCGCGCCGACCGCGCCGACCGCGCCGACCACGGAAGAAACCCACAACCCCCTGCTACTCTTCGTCCGCCATTGATCACTTTGCGTCACAAAGGGACAACCGGGAGCACCTGTGAAGGTCGCATGCGTCGGCGGCGGGCCCGCCGGCCTGTACTTCTCGATCCTGATGAAACGGCAGGACCCGTCCCATGACATCACCGTCTACGAACGGAACGCGGCCGGGTCCACCTACGGCTGGGGAGTGACCTACTGGGGCAGCCTGATCGACAAGCTCCATGTCCACGACCCCGAATCCGCCGTCGCCATCAGCGAGAGCTCGGTCCGCTGGAGCGACGGGGTCGCACACGTCGGCGACCGGAAGACGGTGCACCACGGCGACACGGGCTTCGGCATCGGCCGCCGCCGGCTGCTCGACATTCTCACCGAGCGGGCGCGCTCCCTCGACGTGCGCGTCGAGTTCGAGCATCCGATCAACGACGCGGCCCAACTGCCCGACGCCGACCTGGTCGTGGCCTGCGACGGAGTCGGCAGCGCACTGCGCGAGCGCCACGCCGGACACTTCGGCACCGAGGCGACGGCCGGGCACAACACATACATCTGGCTCGGCACCACCAAGGTCTTCGACTCCTTCACCTTCGCCTTCGTCGAAACCGAGCACGGCTGGATCTGGTGCTACGCCTACGGGTTCAGCGAGGACGCGAGCACCTGCATCGTCGAGTGCTCCCCGGCGACCTGGACCGGCCTCGGGCTCGACAGGGCGAGCGAGGCGGACGGTCTGGCCCTGCTGGAACGGCTCTTCGCCCGGCCGCTGGACGGGCATCGGCTGATCGGCAGGGCGCACGCGGACGGCAGCGCGCAGTGGCTGAACTTCCGCACCCTGACCAACCGGACCTGGCACCACGGCAATCTCGTCCTGCTCGGCGACGCCGCCCACACCACGCACTACTCCATCGGCGCGGGCACGACACTCGCGCTGGAGGACGCCATCGCACTGGCCGGCGCGTTGCGCGGGCGCAGCGGATACGGCCGACCCAGCGGACCCAGCGGACCCGGCGGACACAGCAGCCGGCGCGGACACGGCGGGAACGACCTGCACCCGGAATTGCGGCCCGCCCTCGTCCAGTACGAGCGGGAACGGAGGTCCGCCCTCCTCCCCGTCCAGAGCGCGGCCCGCTACAGCGCCCAGTGGTACGAGAACCTTCCGCGCTATATCCATCTCGCCCCGGCGCAGATGTTCGCGCTGCTCGGGCAGCGGCACTCCCCGCTGCTTCCGCACATCCCGCCCCAGCTGTACTACCGGATGGACAGGGCGGCCGAGCAGCTGGAGGCGCTGCGCAAGCTCAAGCGCTGGCTGGGCCCGAGGGTCGCGCGAACGCTGCACGCCCGTTCGCGCGCCTCCGGCAGCTGACCACCGACGCGCCCCCGTACTACGTCCCTGGACAGGACCTAGATCCTGTCCAGGAACGTCGTCACGGCCAGCGCCTTCTTGGTGGAGCGGTAGCGCGCCAGCAGCACCGGGCGCAGCCAGCGCACCGACGCCGGGAAGGCCCTCAGCACAGCCGCGTACCCGGGGATCCGGTCCGGGTCCTCCATCAGGCCGAGCACCAGATGCGGGCTGACCCGGAAGTCGCCGTGGAAGATCCCGTTCCGCACCCGCGCGAGGTCGGCGTCAGGCACCTGCGCGAACAGCTCAAGCAGGACCGGCTCCTCCTCATCGAAGTGCCTGGTCAGAATGTCGTGGACCCGCTGGGCCGACGGCAGCCCGGACATGGCCGCCTCACTGACGACGACCAGCACCTCGGCGCGGCCGCCCGCGATCTCCCGGGCGGCGATCGCGTCGACCACCCTGGCGAGGGTGTGCAGCTCGGCGTCGAGCGCCTGGTGCTCGGCGACCATCCGGTCGAGTTCGGCGACGGCGGGGGAAAACAGGTCGCTCAGCACCGGCCAGAGTTGTTCGTCTTCGCTCCCGTGGTGGCTCCTGACGTAATCGATCAGCCAACGGGAGGTGCTGACCAGTGTCCTGACGTCGACGGGCTGACCGTCGGCGAGATTCGCGAACGAGACGGCCACGAGGGCAGCGCCCCTCCGCATGATCGTGTGCTCAGCGAGGAGTTCTTCGTACATACGCGAGCGTTCGGTTCGAAGCACGGATGAAACCGTCATTCTCTGTCCCTCGAAAATAGGGTTAACCCCTATGTAATGAACCCAAAGGTAGTGAAATAAACGCATGACTTGCCATAAAATGTCTGTATGTCTGGCGGACGTCAGTACCACTCCCCTCGCCGCGAGCTCACCGCGGCCGCCACGCGGCGCGACATCATCGACGCTGCGCGGCGGCTCTTCCTGAAGCGGGGTTTCGCGCAGGTGACCATCGCGGAGATCGCCCGCGAGGCAGGGATCGCGGTCAAGACGGTGTACGTCAGCGCCGGGGGCCGGCTCGACATACTGCGGGAGACCATCCACCGCGCGGCCGCGCACTCCGGCGCTCAGGAGACCGTGAAGCGGATACGGGACACCGACGACGCCGTCTCCGCCATCGCCCTGCTCGCCCACCGCACCCGGCTCAGCAACGAGGAGCATCGCGAATCCATCGCGATTCTCTACAGCGCGCTGCCCGTGCACGAGGCGGCGGAAGCACTCTGGGACGAGGGCACCTCTATCTACACTTCTGCCCTTCGAGAGATCGCGTCACACCTCAGGGGCCTCGGTGCTCTCAAGGCCGGGGTGACCGTCGAGCAGTGCGCGGACGTGCTGTGGTTCTGCTTCGGCCTGGGCGCCTGGCGCACGCTCGTTGACGAATGCGGCTGGACCTGGGACCAGGCCGAGAAACAGCTGACAGCCATGGCCACGAAGATGCTGCTCAAGGAGTTATCCACAGGCTGAGCGGGACGCCGACGGAATGTCAGGGGCCGGGCGCAGAATAGGGGGCATGACTGAGATCACCGGTTCGACACCGGATTCGACAGCGGCCCAGGCGGCGGCCTCGGCAGCGCCCCCGGCGGCGGCCTCGGCAGCGCCCCCGGCGGCGGCCTCGGCAGCGGCCCGGGCTGCGGCCTCGATGCCCGAGTGGGAGAAGCGCTTCCGGGCGCCGCGGGTGTCGCTGCCCGACTGGGCGGAGGACGCGCCGGAACGCGCGCTGTTCGTCTCCAACGCGACGGGGACGTACGAGCTGTACGCGTGGGATCGCGCGACCGGTGAGCAGCGGCAGGCGACGGACCGGCCGAACGGGACGACGGACGGCGTGCTCTCGCTCGACGGCGAGTGGATCTGGTGGTTCTCGGACACGGACGGGGACGAGTTCGGGGTCTGGATGCGGCAGCGCTTCGCCGCCGGGGCGGACGGCGCGGGTGACGAGCCGGCGGTGCCTGGTCTCGGCCCCTCCTATCCGGCCGGGCTCGCGCTCGGCCGGGACGGTACGGCGGTGGTGGGGCGCTCGACCGACGAGGACGGCTCGACGCTCCATGTCGTACGGCCCGGCGGGGAGCCCGTGGAGATCTACCGGCACCGCGAGTCGGCCGGGGTCGGGGATCTGTCGTACGACGGCTCGCTGCTGGCGATAGAGCACACCGAGCACGGCGACGCGATGCACTCGGCGGTGCGGGTGCTGCGGCTGGACGGCTCGGTGGTGGCGGAGCTGGACGACACGGAGGGCGGTACGCGCGAGCTGGGCCTTGAGGTGCTGGGCTTCGCGCCGGTGGAAGGGGACAGCCGGCTGCTCATCGGCCATCAGCGGCGGGGCCGCTGGGAGCCGGTCGTCTGGAATCCGCTGACCGGCGAGGAGACCGAGCTCGCCATCGAGCTGCCCGGCGATGTCAACGCCGAGTGGTATCCGGACGGATCGGGGCTGCTGGTCGCGCACAGCTTCGAGGCCCGCGGCGAGCTGTGGCGCTACGACTTCGCCAAGAGCGCGCTGATCCAGGTGGAGACCCCGGCCGGGACGGTCTCGGGCGCGACGGCCCGGCCCGACGGAAGCGTGGAGTATCTGTGGTCGTCGGCGGCCCGTCCGCCGGAGGTGCGCTCCACGGCGGGCGGGGTGGTGCTCGATCCGCCGGGACCGGCGGCGCCCTCCTCGGTGCCGGTGGAGGACGCGTGGGTGGAGGGTCCCGGCGGCCGGGTCCACGCGCTGGTGCAGCGGCCGGCGGGCGAGGGCCCGTTCCCGACGGTCTTCGAGATCCACGGCGGCCCGACATGGCATGACAGCGACGCGTTCGCGGCGGGACCGGCCGCATGGGTCGACCACGGCTTCGCGGTCGTCCGCGTCAACTACCGGGGCTCCACCGGATACGGACGGGAGTGGACGGACGCCCTCAAGCACCGGGTCGGGCTGATCGAGCTGGAGGACATCGCGGCGGTCCGGGAGTGGGCGGTGGACTCCGGTCTGGCGGATCCGGCGAAGCTGGTGCTGTCGGGCGGATCGTGGGGCGGCTATCTGACCCTGCTCGGCCTCGGCACGCAGCCCGATGCCTGGGCCCTGGGGCTCGCGGCCGTGCCGGTCGCCGACTATGTGACGGCGTACCACGACGAGATGGAAGCCCTCAAGGCGATGGACCGCACGCTGCTGGGCGGTACGCCGGAGGAGGTGCCCGAGCGGTTCGCGGCCTCGTCCCCGCTGACCTATGTCGACGCCGTCCGGGCCCCGGTCTATATCTCGGCGGGCGTCAACGACCCGCGCTGCCCGATCCGCCAGGTGGAGAATTATGTGGACAGGCTGGCGGACCGGGGCGCGGTCCACGAGGTGTACCGGTACGACGCGGGCCATGGCTCGCTCGTCGTGGAGGAGCGGATCAAGCAGGTCCGGCTGGAGCTGGAGTTCGCCGTCAAGCACCTGGGGGTGGGCGCACGGTGAGTCGAGGCTGAGCTGAGGTGACGGAAGGCCCCGGGACCGGGCTCAACGGAAGCCCTGGTCCCAGGCCCTGCGGGAGCCCGGGTCCCGGACTCCGCGGGGACCCGGGGCCGGGCTCAACGGGGGACCCGGGACCGGGGGCGTGGGCGGCGTTCCGTACCGTGGAGGGGTGTACCGCTTCCTGGTGACTCCGCGATGGTTGGGGATCAGCGCCTTCGTCCTGCTGGCGATCTCCGTGTGCGTTTTCATGGGGACCTGGCAGCTGGGGCGCTTCGAGGACCGCGTCGCCTCGCACGAGGCCGCGAAGACGGCGCCCGATCCCGGTGAGCGGCCCACGGAGGCGCTGGAGACCCTGCTGCCGGTCGACCAGCAGACCTCGGGCCGGCATGCCACGGCGAGCGGGCGGTACGGGGATCAGTTCCTGGTGCCCGACCGGGAGCTGGACGGCGAGAACGGTTCGTATGTGCTGACCATGCTCCGTACCGACGGCGGCAAGGCGCTGCCCGTGGTGCGCGGCTGGCTGCCGAGCGGCGAGAAGGTGCCCGCGCCGCCCACCGGCGAAGTCACCGTGACCGGGTCGCTCCAGGCGTCCGAGTCCACCGGCTCCGACGGTGTGCGGGCGGGCGGCGGGCTGCCCCGCGGCCAGCTGGCCATGATCAGCGCGGCGTCGCTGGTCAACGTCGTGCCGTACGACGTGTACGACGCCTGGGTCACCGTCAGCAAGGCGTCGGACGGGCTGCGGGCCGTGCCCGCGGGCGTGCCGCAGAACACCGGGCTCGACCTCAAGGCGTTCCAGAACCTCGGTTACACCGGTGAGTGGTTCGTCTTCGCCGGCTTCGTGGTCTTCATGTGGTTCCGGCTGGCCCGGCGCGAGGCCGAGGCGATCAGGGACCGGAAGCTGGGGCTGGAGACCGCCGCGTAGCACTCGTAGCACTCCGGCTTCCGGGCCCCTGTCCCTACGAGCGCTCGCGTCCTGCCCTACGACGCCTTGAGCACGCCCGTCTTGTAGATGGTGCCGGCGCAGGCGTTGGAAATGGTCGTCTGGCCGCTCGGGGCGCCCGGCGCCGCCGTGTGGGACACCGCGACCGAGCCGTCCATCGTGCCGCCGTCGGTGGTGAGCTGGGTCTCCGTGTTCGATCCGCCCGGGTCGGTGCCGGGGCCCGTACCGGGGTCGCCGGTCGTGCCCGCCGTGCCGTCCTCCGACGGGCTGGGGTCGGGCGAGGCGCCGGTCGTGGGACACGTCTCCGAGGGCACCCAGGCGAACTTCACCTCGTAGGCGCCGTCCGGCGGGAGCACCAGTGCCGCCGCCTCCTGGGAGGGGTCGGGCAGCCCGGCGGCCGGGTCGCCCGCGGTGTGCTGCACGACGGTGATCTTGTTCCGGTCCGCCGCGCCCGTCGCCAGGGTGCCGACCGTGCCGCGGCCTGCGACCGCACAGCCCGAGGCCGAGACATTGGAGACGCGGAAGCTCCCGTAGACCGTGCCCGCGGTGTCCGGCGCGCCCGTCTGGCCCACGACCAGGAGCTGGCTCGGGTCGCAGGCGGGCGAGGAAGCGGTCTCATAGGGAGCGTCGGGGTCGTGCGAACCGCCCTTGCCGCCATCCGGCGAACCCGACACGGCCCCACCATCCGGCTTGTCCTTCTTGCCGGGCTCATCCTCGTCGTCGGCGGACACCTTGTCGGAAGGACTGTCCTTGTCGTCCTTCTTGCCACCCGTGGTGCCCTTGCCGGCGTCGGTGCCGCCCTGCGTCTGCTCGCCGTGGCCGGTGCTGACGGCGCGGTCGTCCACCGCGTCGGTGGAGTTGGCGACATGGACGAAGGCGGGGACCGCCGTACCGAACAGCAGCGCCGCCGCCGCCATACCGACGACGGCCTGGCGCTTTCTGGCCCGCCGGGTCGGTACGGCCTTGCGGAGATGGTCGAGGGCGCCGTCGGACGGGCGCAGGTCGCCCACGGCGCCGTGCAGCATCCGCCGCAGCGCCAGTTCGTCCCCGTCCAGGACACCGTTCAGGTCGTTGCTCGCGGCCTCACCGCCGTCAACGACACCGCCGCCACCGCCGACTCCAACGCCGCCGTCAGCACCGCCGCCACCAACGCCGCTGTTACCAACGCCGTCGCCATCGCCGCCACTGTCGCTCTTGGCGGTCTTCTTACACCTGTCGGCACCCGTGTCACCGAGGCCGCTCAGCTCATTCTCCGGCCCGTTGTTCACAATTCCGTTTCCAGTCAGGTCGTTCAACGGAGCGTCCGGCCCGGCCTGCTCGGTCCCGCGGACCTCGCCGCGGTCCGCACCGCGGTCCTCGCCGCGGTTCTCGGCCGGGCTCTCGCCTCGGCCGATTCCTCGCCGGTCCTTACGCCCACTCATGCCGTCGCCTCCATGGCGACGCGCAGCGCCGCTATGCCGCGCGAGCCGTACGCCTTCACCGAGCCCAGGGATATCCCCAGCGTCTCGGCGACCTGCGCCTCGGTCATGTCCGCGAAGTACCGCAGCGACAGCACCTCGCGCTGCCGGCGCTGGAGCCCGCGCATGGCCTTGATCAGCGCGTCCCGCTCCAGCAGGTCGTACGCGCCCTCCTCCGCGCTCGCCATGTCGGGCATCGGCTTCGAGAGCAGCTTGAGACCGAGGATGCGGCGGCGCAGCGCGGAGCGGGAGAGGTTCACGACCGTCTGCCGCAGATACGCGAGGGTCTTCTCCGGCTCACGTACGCGATTGCGCGCGGAGTGCACCCGGATGAAGGCCTCCTGAACGACGTCCTCGCAGGAGGCCGTGTCGTCCAGCAGCAGGGCGGCGAGACCGAGCAGCGACCGGTAGTGGGCGCGGTAGGTCTCGGTCAGGTGGTCGACGGTGGTGCCCGCGGCCGTCACCTCGTCAGCGCCATCGCGCTGGGACGGTATGCGTGCGGGCCGCGCGGCGGGCATGGGGGCGATCACCGGCATGCCGCCGGGCGTGCGGGGACGCCGGAGCGGACGCACTGTCGCGCCGCGCACCGGGCCGATCGCTGTGAATTCGAGAACCTCTGCCACGCCAGTTGGACACGCTTCCCCCCGCCAGGGTTGTACGCGCACCCCACCCCATTTGACGCTGCACCAAATACTCTCATGCGTAACTAATCTCCCCCTATGCCCCATTTTTGCGACAGTGCAAAGGGGCGACCGCAGAGACGCTTTCCAGCCGTCCAGCGGTTGCGGAGCTCTCGCAGAAAGACGGATGCGCATCGTCGAACACGACAACGTCCCAGTTCAAGAGGCATGGAGCATAGGTTTGCCCACAGGACGTTCACAGATTCTACAAAGTTTTATGGATCTATGGCTTCCTGATTTGGCGCCTGTTCCGGGCCGCGGTGAACCGGAGTGAGTTACGGCCGCGACAGTTCCACGGCGACGGCCTCGGCGATCTGAGCCGTGTTCAGCGCGGCGCCCTTGCGGAGATTGTCGCCGCAGACGAACAGCTCCAGCGCCCGGGGGTCGTCCAGCGACCGCCGCACCCGTCCCACCCACGTCGGATCCGTCCCCACCACATCGGCGGGCGTGGGGAAATCGCCCGCTCCGGGGTTGTCGAACAGCACCACGCCCGGTTGCGTCGCCAGGATCTCGTGCGCCCGGCCGACCGTGATCTCCTGCTCGAAGCGCGCGTGCACGGCGAGGGAGTGGCCGGTGATCACCGGGACCCGGACACAGGTCGCCGACACCCGCAGCGTCGGCAGATCCAGGATCTTCCTGGTCTCCTCACGGATCGCCATCTCCTCCGAGGACCAGCCGCCTTCCAGGGCGGTCCCGGACCACGGCACGACATTCAGCGCCAGGGGGGCGGGGAAGGGTCCGGTGGCATCACCCACCGCGCGGCGCACATCACCGGGGCGCGTACCCAGCTCCGTACCCGCGACCAGGGAGAGCTGTTCGCGCAGCGCGCTGACGCCGTCCTGTCCCGCGGCGCTGACCGCCTGGTACGAGGAAACCCTCAGCTCGCGCACCCCGAACTCGGCGTGCAGCGCGCCCACCGCCACGATCATCGAGAGCGTGGCGCACCCCGGACTCGCGACGATGCCGCGCGGACGGGCCCGTACGGCATGGGGGTTGAGCTCGGGCACGACCAGCGGTACGTCGGGTTCCATCCGGAACGCGGCCGAATTGTCCACGACCACGGCGCCCTTGGCCGCGGCGATCGGTGCCCACTGGGTGGACACCTCGTCCGGTACGAGGAACAGCGCCACGTCCACACCGTCGAGAGCCGCCTCGGAGAGCGCGACGACCTCGGTCGCCTCCCCGCGTACGGACAGCTTGCCGCCCTCCGTACACGGTGAGGCGATCAGGCGGATGTCGCCCCAGACGTCGGCGTGCTGCGACAGGATCTGGAGCATCACGGCGCCGACGGCCCCGGTCGCACCCACGACCGCGAGCGTCGGCCCGCCGTTCATCGCGCGGCGCTCCGCGCGGCGCCGCGAGGCGCGGAGGGCGCGTTCATCGTCCGGTTCCTCCGTAGACCACGGCCTCGTCGGACTCGCTGTCGAGACCGAAGGCGGTGTGCACGGCGCGTACGGCCTCGGTGACCTCGTCCGCGCGGGTGACCACCGAGATACGGATCTCGGATGTCGAGATCAACTCGATGTTCACGCCCGCGTCCGAAAGCGCCTCGAAGAATCCGGCGGTGACGCCCGGGTTGGTCTTCATGCCGGCGCCGACGAGCGAGATCTTGGCGATCTGGTCGTCGTAGCGCAGCGACTCGAACCCGATCGTCGACTTCGTCTTCTCCAGCGCGTCGATGGCCTTGCGGCCCTCGGTCTTCGGCAGCGTGAAGGAGATGTCGGTCAGACCGGTCGACGCGGCGGAGACGTTCTGCACCACCATGTCGATATTGATCTCGTTGTCGGCGATGGCGCGGAAGATCGTCGCGGCCTCGCCGGGCTTGTCGGGGACACCGACGACCGTGATCTTCGCCTCTGAGGTGTCATGGGCGA
Source organism: Streptomyces sp. NPDC056835 (assembly GCF_042789485.1). Taxonomy (NCBI): domain Bacteria; kingdom Bacillati; phylum Actinomycetota; class Actinomycetes; order Kitasatosporales; family Streptomycetaceae; genus Streptomyces; species Streptomyces sp. NPDC056835. Next base: position 40,794 of record NZ_JBHUBB010000019.1, on the reverse strand, counting down.
CACCGGAGATGATGGCCTGCTCCACCTTGTGGTCCCCTTGCGGTTCGTTGCTGACCCATGTGCCCTGGAGCCCCGAGAAGGAGGAGCGGACATGGATCGGGATGTTGTAACGGCGTGCGTACTCGACGCACCGGTGCAGCAGCACCTTGGAACCGGAGCTGGCGAGCTCCAGCATGTCCTCGAAGGAGATCCAGTCGATCTTCCGGGCCTTCGTCACGACCCGGGGGTCCGCGGTGAAGACACCGTCCACATCGGTATAGATCTCGCACACCTCGGCCTCCAGCGCCGCCGCGAGCGCGACAGCGGTGGTGTCCGAGCCGCCACGGCCCAGGGTAGTGATGTCCTTCTTGTCCTGGGAGACCCCTTGGAACCCGGCGACGATGGCGATATTGCCCTCGTCGAGCGCCGTACGGATCCGGCCCGGCGTGACATCGATGATGCGCGCTTTGTTGTGGACCGAGTCGGTGATGACGCCCGCCTGGCTGCCGGTGAACGACTGGGCCTCGTGGCCAAGGTTTTTGATCGCCATCGCCAGCAGGGCCATGGAGATCCGCTCTCCGGCGGTCAGCAGCATGTCGAACTCACGCCCGGCGGGGATAGGGGATACCTGCCCGGCGAGATCGATCAACTCGTCCGTCGTGTCGCCCATCGCCGATACCACGACGACCACTTGATGGCCGTTCTTCTTGGCATCGACGATCCGCTTGGCGACCCGCTTGATGCCTTCGGCATCGGCTACGGAGGAGCCTCCGTACTTCTGCACGACAAGGCCCACGTGCGCTCCTCGCTCAGTCCATAGTCACTGTCGGCTCAGTTTAACGACCGACCGCACAGCGTCCCGGCTATACCACATCGTGAGATGTCCCGCCCACTCCGTGATCGCCTTGAGACGGACACGGCCGCTCGGTGTGCATGCATGCCCCCGATGGCGCGGTACACGCGGGAACGTGGCCCACGTCACGCGCCCAGCCGCGTCGAAAGACCGACGGGTTTCCGCCAATGTCTCACCGCTTCGCGTCCGACCGGGGCAAAGGTTGTACAGGAACGCGTATCGGTCGGATGCCCCTCGGATTGCGTGGCCGTCACGATTGCGGGGCCGAGCGGAAATCAGCCATCGCCGGGTCTGCCGAGGACATACCTTCAGTGACCGCACCACCGCACCAGATGGGGTTCCGCGCATCGCCTCGCCTTGCAGCTGACTTCGTGCGGAGGACCTTTGCTCAACGAACCAGAGGGAACTGCATCATGCGCCGCACCACCGTCCGCCGTACCGCCGTCGCCGCCTCCGCGGTCTCGCTCGCGCTGCTCATCGGCGCCTGCGGGTCCGGCGAACCGGCCGCCGACGCCACCCCCAAGGGTGAGGACAAGGGCAAGGAGAGCGCGACGGCCGAGCCCGCCGCCGAGGCCCTGTCCCAGACGGAACTGGACAAGCTCGTCCTGGCCGCGGACGACCTGACGGGCCACCGCGTCGCCGAGGCCAACGCTGCGGACCTCGCCTCGGCGAAGGGCTCCACCACCGACACGGCGAAGTGCCAACCGCTCGTCGACGCCATGTCGCTGCGGGCCGTCGGCAAGCCCGCCGCGACCTCGATACGCAAGATCGTGGCCGTGCCCGCGGATCCGGCCAAGGACGCCTCTGCCGAGGAGAAGGCGCTGGCGGGCCTGAACGCCCTCACCTCGACGGTCACGTCCGACACGCTCGGCTCGTACGGCGGCACGGGCGCCCCGGACGCCTTCGCCGAGCTGCGCGCGGCGGGCGAGGCCTGCGCCGACGGCTTCACGATGATCACCGGCAAGGACAAGACGAAGATCACCAAGGTCGAGCCGGGGAGCTACACCGGTGGCGACGAAGCGGTCGCCTTCGTCCTGACCGTCGACCTGGAGGGCGAGAGCGGCAAGGCCGACCTGGTGGCGGTGCGCAAGGGCGGCACGCTCGCGTCCTTCTACTCGCAGAGCCTCGGGGGCACGACGGAACAGCCGAAGGCCGTCATCGACGCGCAGCTGGCCAAGCTGGGCTGACCGCGCCACCCGCGCCACCCCGCTGTGCCGGCCGGGCCGATCACCCGCGTCTCACGCGTCTCACGCGTCTCACGGCGTCTCACGGCGTCACACGGCGTCACACGGCGTCACACGCGAGTCACCTGAGCGTGCGCATGCCCAGCGGGGTCGCGATCTCCTCCGCCATCACCTTGCCGGCCTCCTCCGCCAGGACGTCCTCGGCCTCCTCGGTCAGGTCCTGGTCGGTGTCGAGGCCGTCCAGGGCCGGAAGCGGCTGGTCGAGGCGTACATGCGCGACCAGGGACTGGAGGGCGCGGAGCGTGGCGGAGGCCGTGGAACCCCAGCTGGAGAAGTACGAGAACTGCCACCACCACAGCGCCTCGGTCGTCCGGCCCGCGCGGTAGTGGGCCAGACCGTGGCGCAGATCCGTCACCACACCGGCGATGTCGTCGGAGATACGGGACGGCACGGGCGCCTTGCGCGGTTCGTACGGGTCGAAGACCTCGGAGTAGACATCGATCGGCTCAAGGATCACGGCGAAGCGCTCACGCAGGTCGTCGACGTCCGGCTCGGGGCCGAGATCGGGCTCGTACCGCTCGTCGGGAAGAATGTCCTCGTGGGCGCCCAGCCGGCCGCCGGCCAGCATGAGCTGGGAGAACTCCAGCAGCAGGAACGGCACGGCGCTGTCGGGTTCATCGCCCTTCGCCACTTCCGTGACGGCCACGATGAAGCTCTCGATCTGGTCGGCGATCTGGACCGCGAAGTCGTCCGGATCCTGATTGACGGCGTGCAGCGTTGCGTCAGACATCGAGAAGTCGTCTCCCCTCGAAGGCACGCCCGAGCGTGACCTCGTCGGCATATTCCAGGTCGCCCCCCACGGGCAGACCGCTGGCCAGGCGCGTGACTTTCAGGCCCATCGGCTTGATCATGCGGGCGAGGTACGTGGCCGTGGCCTCGCCCTCCAGGTTGGGGTCGGTCGCCAGGATCAGTTCGGTGACCGTACCGTCGGCGAGACGGGTCAGCAGCTCACGGATCCGCAGGTCATCGGGGCCCACGCCCTCGATGGGGCTGATCGCGCCGCCGAGCACGTGGTACTTGCCGCGGAACTCGCGGGTGCGCTCGATGGCGACGACGTCCTTCGGTTCCTCCACAACGCAGATCACTGTCGTATCGCGGCGCGCGTCACGGCAGATCCCGCAGCGCTCCTCCTGCGCGACATTGCCGCACACGGCGCAGAACCGGACCTTGTCCTTGACCTCAAGGAGGGCGTGGGCGAGACGGCGGACATCGGTCGGCTCGGCCTGGAGGATATGGAAAGCGATCCGCTGCGCGCTCTTGGGACCGACGCCGGGCAGCCTGCCCAGTTCGTCGATCAGTTCCTGGACCACGCCTTCGTACAACGGATTGCCTTCCCTACTACGGTGAGTACATACGCTAGTTGGTGTCCGCGCGGGTTAGAAGAGCGGAGATGACGAGGGTGAGCGGGCCGGGCCGCGGGCCGGACTACAGCGGGACTGGGCCGGACTACGGCGCCGGGGCCGCGGACCGGGGCCACGGCCGGGCTGAAAGGGCGAAAGGGCTAGAAGGGTAGCCCCGGCATCCCGCCGAGTCCCTGCGCCAGCGGACCCAGCTTCTCCTGCTGGAGCTGCTGCGCGTTGTCGTTCGCCGCGTGCACGGCGGCGACGACGAGATCCGCGAGGGTCTCCGTGTCCTCCGGGTCGACGGCCTTCGGGTCGATGACCAGAGCACGCAGCTCTCCGGAGCCGTTGACCGTGGCCTTCACGAGACCACCGCCCGCCTGCCCCTCGACCTCGGCGTCCGCCAGCTCCTCCTGTGCCCGCGCGAGGTCCTGCTGCATCTTCTGGGCCTGCTGAAGCAGCTCTTGCATATTGGGCTGACCACCACCGGGAATCACGGTCACTCCTGGCATCTCGACGACGGGTTACGGAACGTGTTACGGAACGCGTCGCTGAACGCGTTACGTGACGGACTTTCCGGACGGATCATCCGTACGAGTTGTCCGTAAGGCGAGCCTACGTGGTCCCCGGGCACCTCGCCCTACCCCGCCGGAACGAACCCCAAGCGAACTCTTTCGAGTGAGAGCTTCCGCGCTCCTCTACCTGATCACGGCACCCACGTGGGGGGAAATGCCGGGATTTCGATCACACAGACCACCATTTGGCGGTAGGAAGTGCATGCGCATCGACAAGCCCCAGGCAATACGCGCGCACACCGTCCGTCACGCGGAGTCACAGCAGAGCGCAGAGGAGTACCCAGGTGAGCCAGCCGGAGATGCAGCCCGGAGGCCCCGCCCGGGAGGAGGGGTCTCCGTCCGGGGAGACCACAGGCGAGGACGGGAGCGGCCAGCCCCTCTACGGCGATCTGACCGGGGGCCCGTTCCCGCTCGGGGACTGGGGGGAGCCCGCGGAGCGGCTTGACGAGCTCTACCGCTGGGTCGAGACGGGGGCGCTGCGCACGGTCGACTGGTACCTCGCCGACCGGGTACGCAAGCGGCGCGGCGCCCGCGCCCTGCGGGCGGCCACGGCCCTCGCGGTGACGGCGGGCGCGGCGCTGCCGCTGCTGGATCTGACGGGCGCGCTGACCGGGGCCGCGGGGTGGGGATACCTCTCGCTGCTGCTCGGCGCCGCCTGCGTGGGGTGCGACCGGTATCTCGGGCTGACGTCCGGCTGGATGCGGGCGGTCGCGACGGCGCAGGCGGTGCAGCGCAGACTCCAGACGTTCCAGTTCGACTGGGCTTCGGAGTGTGTACGGGAGGTCCTTGGCCCGACCGAGGGCACGGCCAGCGAGGCGGCGGAGCGCTGCCTCGGCGTCCTGCGGCGGTTCACGGAGGACGTGACAGAGCTGGTGCGGGCGGAGACGGCGGACTGGATGGTCGAGTTCCGCTCGGGCCCGGCCGCGCTGATGATGCAGTCGGTACCGATGGGCGGGGCGCGCGGGGAGGGCGTCGTACCGCCCCCGGGACGCTTCCCGCTGCCCCCGGGCACCCGCCCGAACATGCCGAGGCAGCGCCCGCCCGAAGCGCGGTGAGAGCAGGGGGCCGGGGATCGGCTCTCACCGGCCCCCGGCCCCCTGCCCCCGGCCCTCATGCTCTGCCGTTCTTCAACTCTTCAGCCGGAGTCCGCACTTCAGCTGAAGATGATCATCGAGCCCTGACCCAGGCTCCTGGTGGCCGCCGCGTGCAGGCCGAGCCACACATGGCGCTCCCGGGCGAACGGGCCGTCGTCGTACGGGATCGAGGTCGCCGGTTCCTCCAAGGACGTGGGGCGGGCCGGTGGGGCGGGGGCGGACGGGGGGTTCGCCGGGTCGATACCGATCGCCGGGCCGACGATCTCCAGCTCCCGCAGCAGCCCCTGTGTGGAGCCCAGCGGGCCGCCGCCCGCTAGTAGTTCCTCGTTCGAGAGGGGCGCGTCGAAGTCCACCGGGACATACGCGCCCGCGTGGTCGTAGTGCCAGACGAGATGCGACTGCTGGGCCGTCGACTCGAACATCTCCAGCAACTGTTCGTAGTCACCGCCCAGTTCACCGACCGGCGTGACCGCGAGGCCGCAGAGCTGGAGCAGATACGCGCGCCGAAGGAAGTGCAGCGCGTCGTAGTCGAAGCCGGCGACGGGGGCGACATCCCCCGAGAGGCCCGGCATATAGGCGAAGACGGGAACGGACGGCAGCCCGGCATCGCCGAGCGCCTTGTCGTAGACGGCGATCTCTTCGGCGAAGGGGTTGTCGGGGCTGTGGCACAGCACATCGACGAGGGGGACCAACCACAGGTCACAGGCCAAGGGAGGCTCGCTCTCCAACGGGTTCGTACGCGTGCTCGCGATGGTCGCGATGGTCGGGACAGCGTAATGCGACGGGCACGTTCAGCGAAGGGCCCGGTCGACGGCGGCTGGTACGTAGGGGTGGGTATGTGGACGAAGGGAGCTGGTGCGTACGGTGCCCAGGTCCTGCGGCACCTACGACACCTACCGCGCCTGCGGCACCTGCCGTGCCTGCTGCACCTGCCGTGCCTACGGCACCTACGGAGACATCATCCCGTAGCCGGCAGATCCCAGATCCACGCCCCGTCCACCCGCTTCCCCGGCCCCCCGAGCAGCTTCTCCACCGTCTCGTACAGCGCCGCGTCATTGGGCTGCGGCGCCAGCACCACCACCCCCGCCTTCCAGAAGGCCAGATCGAAGCGGGCCTGCGCGCGCCATCTGGCGTCGATGACCGGGACCTGACCGCTGTAGCGGACATCGCGCAGCAGATTCGAGGTGTAGCGGGCCGGCGCACCGTAGATCCCTCTCCGCTCCTCGCCCCACGGCCCGTTGAAGTACCCGCCGGGCACGGAGAAGCCGAGGCCGCTCGCCGACTGCCAGTGCAGCGCTTCCGCGTTGCCGGGGTCGGGCACCGGTACGGGCACCACCGTCTCGCCCTCGCCGACGTACTCGCGGTACGTGCCGTCCGCGATGAACGCCGGGACCTCCGGGCGCTCCCGTACCGGCAGCGGCGTCGGGACGATCGGCAGCACGGCCGCGGCCAGCGCCGCGTACGCCACCAGCCGTAGCCTGCGCCGCTCCTCCAGGGCCGCGCCGCCGAGCCCGAGGCCGCGCTCCTCCGCACGCCGGTCGGCGAGCCGGTCCGCCGCCAGTGCCAGCAGCGCGCCCAGCGCGGGCGCGCAGATCATCGCCACCCGCGACTCGATGACCGACTCGAAGAGCGGCTGATGGGCCAGGACCCGCCAGGGGCCCGTCAGCACCACGTCCGTGAAGGGGATACGTATCTTCGGCCCGAGCGAGAGCAGCGCCGCCGCGACCGCCGTGAACGCCAGCGCCCTGACCACCGCGGCCCGCCACAGCCACAGTCCGATCCCGAACGCCACGGCGAGCAGCGGCCAGCCGTAGAAGGCGTTCTGCTCGGTACGGTTCATCGCGAGCCTGTCGGCCGTCGCGTCGTCGCCGAACAGCGCGCGCCCGGAGTACTGGAGGAAGGAGAGCGGGCTGTTGCCCGCGCCGTCGCCGTGCAGCACGCTGTGGTAGCTCTGCGGGCCGAAGAACTGCCAGTACAGCGGGACCGCGAGCAGCGGCAGACACACCAGCAACGCCCACCCGAGCCCGCGCAGCAGCGGACGCGCCGCCGCCCGCGCGCGCTCGCGGTCCATCGCGGCGTACGAGAGCGCGAAGAGCAGCGTGCCCATCACGGCGAGCAGCAGCGCCTCCTCGCCGAGGAAGATCTGATACGTCGCGAAGAGCCCGAGCAGCAGACCGTCCCGGACCACGCGCCGGCCCTCGCAGAGCCTCAGCGCCCGGTCGATGATCACCGGAATCATGAACAGGACGACGAAGTTGGGGTGCGCGTTGGCGTGCGACATCATCGGCGGCGCGAAGGCGGCGAGGGCCGCGCCGAGCGCCGCCGCCCAGCGGCCGCGGACGAGCCGGCGCGCGAACAGCCAGTACCAGGCGAGCGCCGTGGCCGCGAGACCGAGCGTGAGGACGAGCGCCCAGGTGACGGTCGGGCCGAAGGCGAGCGTGACGGGGGTGAGCGGGACGGAGAGCCCGAGCATGACGGTGTTCGCCATCAGGTTCACGCCGTCGGGGAAGTTCTGGAGGGTCGTGAACAGCGGATTGCGCAGGTTCGTGACGTTGTCGGCGGTGACCCGGAAGAACCACTCCCACTGGTTCTGGTCGGAGCCCGCGTCGGCGAGATAGGCGCGGTCGAGGTCGGCCCACAGCCCCTTGTAGAGGAAGAAGGAGGCGAGGAGGAAGAGCGCGCCGACGATCAGGTCCGTACGGCGCCGACGGCCACGGCCGGTGGCGGAGGCGGAGGCGGAAGTGGAGGCGGAGGCGGAGGCGGAACCCGTACCGCCGTCGGGACCGGTATCGCGATCGGACCCGGCCCCGTCGGTGTCGTGTCGCGCCGCCCTGAGCCGTACCAGCTCCAGCAGCACCCTGCCGTAGTCCAGCGGCCTCACCTTGGAGCCCGGCTGATGCGCCCAGCGCACCGGCACCTCCGTCACCGGCCACCCCGACCGCCGGAAGAACCACAGGATCTCGACGTCTATCGCCCAGCCGTCCAGCCGGGAATCGGCGAAGGCGGCCCGCACCCGCGCGCCGTCGAAGAGCTTGAAGCCGCACTGGGTGTCGGCTATGCCGTCGACCGCGACGAGCTGTATCAGCCGGTTGCCGAGCCGGCCCAGCCACTCGCGCAGCGCCAGCTGACGTATCTCGATCCACGCGTCGGGATGCGCGCGCGAGCCGATGGCCGCGCCGCCGCCGTCGGCCGTGAGCTGCTTGTCCAGCCGGTCCAGTTCATCGATCGGGGTCGCGAGGTCCGCGTCGGTCAGCAGCACGCGCCGGCCGTTCGAGGCCAGCACGCCCTGCCGCAGGGCGTGGCCCTTGCCGTGGTTGCCGCCGCCCGTCAGCACACGGACGCGCGGCTCGCCGGCGGCGGCCTCGGCGGCGACCGCGGCCGTACCGTCAGTCGAGCCGTCGTCCACGACGATCAGTTCCCACGTACCCCAGCGGTCCGGCTCGGCGCACAGATGGGCGCGGATGGCGTCCAGGGTGGGGCGCAGCCGCCCTTCCTCGTTGTACGCGGGGATGACGACGGACAGATCGACGGACAGATCGACGGAGAGATCGATGGACGGATCGACGCCCGCCGCGTCGTCCGACGTCGGCGCGGCAGGAGCCGTCGGCGCGGCTTCCTCCGGACCCGTACGTGACGCCCCCGCTGCCCCCGCTGCCCTCTCTATGTCACTGTCACCGGTCACCGCTGTGGACTCTCCAGCCTGTCCGCCCACCTGAGCGAGTGGGTGTCGTACTCACCGATCACGGCACGCACCGCCGGCGCGTCACCGAGGGTCAGCGCGTCGACCAACTGCTCGTGCCCGCCCCACAGCCGCTTGCGGACCTCCGGGTCCTCGCGCAGGAACGGCACCGAGAACACCCACGCCTGGACACGCAGCCGGTGCAGGAAGTCCGCGACATAGGGGTTGGCCACCAGCGCGCACAACTCGCGCCAGAACCGCAGGTCGTAGCCGATGAGAATGGTCAGATCCCCGCTCCTGGCCGCACGCGCGGCCTCCTCCGCCCGGCGCCGTACGGACACCAGCACCGCGCCGTGCGCCCTGGCCGCCAGATGCTCGCCCTCCAGCCTGCGGAAGACGGCGTCCACGATCAGCGAGCGCGCGTCGACCATCCGCCGGAAGTCGTCCACGGAGAACTGATGGACGCGGAAACCGCGGTGCTGGTCGGAGTCGAGCAGATCCTGCGCGGAGAGATCGACCAGCGCCTCCCTGACCGGGGTCGCGGACACCCCGTACTGCTCGGCGATCTGCTTGACGGTGAACTCCTGGCCCGGCAGTAAACGCCCCGCGAGCACCTCGTCACGCAACGCGTCCGCGATCTGCTGCCGCAAGGTACTGCGGGTCACAGCTCCGCTGGCGGGCATGTTTTCCGTCCCCTCGTCCGGCTTGGGACACCTTAAGCCAGGTGACGAGGGGGTTCGGGGCGGGCAGGCCGGACCTGCCCGCCCCCTTCACGGGTGGCGGCCCGGGGCAGCGGGTGGCGGCTACGCTGTGTGCTCGTCCGCGACCGCCAGCGCCATGTCCAGGATCGCCAGCCCCTCCTTCGCCTCGGTCTCGCTGATGTTGCAGGCCGGCACCGCGTGCGTACGGTTCATGTTCACGAAGGGCCACAGGCCGTTCTTCTTGCAGGCCGCGGCGAAGGCGGCCATGGGCGCGTTCGCCTCCCCCGACGCGTTGTACGGCACCAGCGGCTCGCGCGTCTCCCTGTCCTTGACCAGGTCGAGCGCCCAGAAGACCCCCGTACCGCGGACCTCGCCGACCGACGGGTGCCGGGCCGCCAGATCGCGCAGCCCCGGGCCGAGGATCGTCTCGCCGATGCGCGCGGCGTGCTCGACGACCTTCTCGTCCTCCATCACCCCGATCGTGGCGACGGCGGCGGCGCACGCCAGCGGATGACCGGAGTAGGTCAGCCCACCGGGGTACGGGCGGCTCGCGAAGGTCTCGGCGATCGCGGCGGAGATGGCGACTCCGCCCAGCGGGACATACCCCGAGTTGACGCCCTTGGCGAAGGTCAGCAGATCCGGCACCACGTCGAAGTGCTCGGCGGCGAACCACTTGCCCGTACGGCCGAAGCCCGCCATCACCTCGTCCAGTACGAAGACGATGCCGTGCCGGTCGCAGATCTCGCGGACACCCGCCAGATAGCCGGGCGGCGGCGTCATGATGCCGGCCGTGCCGGGGATCGTCTCCAGGATGATCGCGGCGATGGTGGCAGGACCCTCGAAGGCGATCGTCGCTTCGAGGTGTTCCAGCGCGCGGGCGCACTCCTCGGCCTCCGTCGAGGCGTAGAACGGCGAGCGGTAGAGGAACGGCGCCCAGAACCGGACCACGCCGGACGTGCCGCTGTCGGACGCCCAGCGGCGCGGGTCGCCGGTCAGGTTGATCGCGGTGGACGTACCGCCGTGGTACGAGCGGTACGCGGAGAGCACCTTGGGACGGCCGGTGTGCAGCCGGGCCATCCGGACGGCGTTCTCGACGGCCTCGGCGCCCCCGTTGGTGAAGAAGATCTTGTCGAGATCGCCCGGGGTGCGCTCGGCGATGAGGCGTGCGGCCTCGGAGCGCACATCGATGGCGAAGGCGGGCGCGAAGGTGGCGAGCCGGCCGGCCTGCTCCTGGATCGCCGCGACGACGGTGGGGTGCTGATAGCCGATGTTCGTGTAGACGAGGCCGCTGGTGAAGTCGAGATAGCGGTTGCCGTCGTAGTCCCAGAAGTAGGAGCCCTCGGCGCCGGCGACGGCGAGCGGGTCGATCAGGCCCTGGGCTGACCAGGAGTGGAACACGTGCGCTCGGTCGGCGGCCTTCACCGCGGCACCGGACTGCGGGTCGGCAGTATGAGGGGTGGTCATGCGGCCAGGGTAGGGGCGCGTGGGAGGGCGCCGGTATCGCCACGTTGTATGGACTGAGGCGCTTTGGTCGGCACCCTGTCGGGTCGGGGTATGCCCGGGGAATCCAGGGACAGGCGCGGGGAATCCAGGGATATGCCCGGGGAAGCCGTACGTCTCGACTCAGACCGCGGGGGCGGTCGACCGGAAGCGCGACCGGTACGCCGACGGCGTCACGCCCAGCTGCCGCAGGAATACCCGCCGCAGCGACTCGTCACTGCCGAGCCCGCTGCGCCGCGCCGCGCCCGCCACCGTCTCCCCCGCCTCCAGCAGCGCCTTCGCCGCCTCCAGGCGTACGGACTCGACGTACACCGCCGGTGTGCTGCCGACCTGCTCGTTGAAGAGCCGCGTCAGATGGCGCGCGCTCATCCCGCCGCGCCTGGCCAGCGCGGGCAGCGAATGGTCGGCCGCCGGATCCGCCGTCACCTCCCGCAGCAGTCCGCGCAACCCGTCGTGCCGCGGGCTCGGCGTACGGGCGGCCACGGAGAACTGCGACTGCCCGCCCGGCCGCTGGAGGAAGACCACCAGATCGCGGGCGACCTCACGGGCCAGTCGCACGCCCTCGTCGTCCTCGACCAGGGCGAGCGCGAGATCGATACCGGCGGTGACCCCGGCCGAGGTGTACGTGAGGCCGTCCCGTACGAAGATCGCGTCCGGGTCCACGGTGATCGCGGGATAGCGCCGGGCGAGGGCAGCCGCGTACCGCCAGTGGGTGGTGGCCCGCCTGCCGTCCAGCAGCCCGGCGGCGGCCAGCGCGAAGGCGCCGGTACAGACGGACGCGATACGACGGGACCTCCCCCCACCGGCCAGTTCGCCCACCGCGTCCAGGAGCCCGGCCGGCGGTGGGCGGTGCGGCAGGTCGTCGGAGCCGGGGACGACGAGCGTGTGCGTGCGGCCGACCTCGGCCACCGCCACATCGGCGTGCAGCCGGGTGCCGGTGGAGGTGATCACCGGACCGCCGTCCGCCGAGCAGACCGCCGTGCTGTACGCGCCGCCGAGCCCGGCCGCCGTACCGAACACCTCCAGCGGCGCGGCGACATCCATCAGCCGAACGCCGTCGTACACGAACACGGTGATCTCTCTGCGCTCCCGGACGCGCTCTCCAGCCCTCATACGGCCACGGTAGCCCGGATCCATGGCCATATGTGTGGGATGTGCGTCTGGATAGACATGGCGGGGGCGGGACGACCGGGCGGAGAGTGGAAGACGGAAGCAGGAAGCAGGAAGCAGGAAGCAGGAAGCAGGAAGCAGAAAACGGAAGCGGAAACAGAAGCGGAAGCAATGCCCCAGGCAACGACCTTCGCGAAAGGACCCGTCATGTCACCCTCACCCTCACCCTCAGGCTCCCCCTCACCCTCAGCCTCAGCCTCAACCTCGGCCGAACGCATCGCCGACATCGAGATCCCCGACAGCGCCCTCGTCAAGGAAGCCACCGAACTGGTGCGGGACACCACCACCGACCTGCTGTACGACCACTCCCGCCGGGTCTTCCTCTTCGGCTCGCTCCAGGGCCGACGGCGCGGCCTCACGTACGACCCCGAACTGCTCTACATCGGCGCGATGTTCCACGACCTCGGCCTGACCGAGAGCTACCGCGCCTCGCGGCAGCGCTTCGAACTCGACGGCGCCGACGCCGCCCGCGACTTCCTGCTGAGCCACGGGCTCTCGCAGGACAGCGCGCGGATCGTCTGGACCGCCATCGCCCTGCACACGACGCCGGGCATCCCGTCTCACATGGAACCCGAGGTCGCGCTGGTCACGGCGGGGGTCGAGTTCGATGTACTGGGGATGGGGCTGGACTCCGTACCTGACAAGGTGAGGGCAGAGGTCGTGGCGGCCCATCCGCGTCCGGACTTCAAGCGCCGGATCCTCCAGGCGTTCACGGAAGGCATCGAACACCGGCCGGAGACGACCTTCGGCAATGTGAAGGCCGATGTGCTGGCGCGCTTCTCGCCCGGGTTCGTACGGACGGACTTCGTGGACGTGATCGAGAACTCGGCCTGGCCGGAGTGAGCGGAACGGAGTCCATCACTCCGCCGAACACCGGTCCATAGAGGTTTCGTTCGAGATAGACCATGAGTTCGGCCGTGTCATGCGAGATGATCCGAGGCGTGACGACGAGGAAGGGCCGGCCGGCCATGGAGAAACTCGCAGCTGACGATCCGCAACGCATAGGCGCCTACCGGCTGCTGGCGCGCCTCGGCGCGGGAGGGATGGGCCAGGTCTATCTGGCGCGTTCCGACCGTGGCCGTACGGTCGCCGTCAAGCTCGTCCACCAGGAACTGGCCGAGCAGGAACAGTTCCGCGGCCGGTTCCGGCAGGAGGTCGCGGCGGCGAGACGGGTCGGCGGCACGTGGACGGCGCCGGTGCTTGACGCCGATACGGAAGCGCCGGTGCCGTGGCTGGCGACGGGATATGTGGCGGGCCCGTCCCTCCACACGGTCATATCGGGCGGGCCCGGCGCCGCTGCCGGTGGCGGTCACGGTCCGCTGCCGGAACGTTCCGTTCGTATCCTCGCGTCGGGTCTCGCCCACGCGCTCCAGGACATCCACGCGGCGGGCCTCATCCACCGCGACCTCAAACCGTCCAACGTGCTGGTGACGATCGACGGCCCACGCGTCATCGACTTCGGCATCGCCCGCGCGCTGGAGACGGTCCCCGACGAGAACCTGACCCGGACGGGTTCGATGATCGGCTCGCCCGGCTTCATGGCACCGGAGCAGGTACGCGGCGACCGGGTGACGGCGGCGTGCGACGTGTTCTGCCTGGGGTCGGTCCTGATGTACGCGGCGACGGGCCGGCTGCCGTTCGGCACGGCGGACCCGAGTGCGCACGCGCTGATGTTCCGTATCGCCCAGGAGGAACCGGACCTGACCGGGCTGCCCGAGGGCCTGACCGAACTGGTACGCGGCTGCCTGGAGAAGGACCCGGCCGCGCGGCCCACGACACGGGACGTACTGGCCCAGGTGGGCGAGGCGACGGGCTCGGCGGCGGGACCAGGAGCGGGACCGCGCGGGGAACCGTGGCTGCCGGGCGGGCTGCTGGCCCAGCTGGGGCGGCACGCCGTGGAGTTGCTGGAGTACGAGGACCCGACGGGCCAGTTGCGGATGCCGGGGACGGAGGTATCGGCGGAGGCGAGGACGAGGGCGCAGACGAAGGTGCAGACGAAGGTGGAGACGCCTGCGGAGCAGACGCTGCGGCTGGCGCCGACTCCACCGGCTCCCGCCCCAACTCCGAAACCGGCTCCCACGATTCCGGCCCCGGCCCCGGCTGCGCAGGCTGCTCCGGCTGCACAGGCTGCTCCGGCTGCTCCGGCTGCTCCGGCTGCTCCGGCTGCTCCGGCGCAGGGACAGGGACAGGGACAGGGACAGGCTCCGCAACCGTACGGCTATCCGCAGCCGGGATTCGGGCCGCCGTCGCCCCCTCCGCCGCAGTACTACACCCAGCACCCACAGCACCACACACAGCAGCCCACGGCCTTCGGCCCCACCCCTCCGTACGGCATGGCACCGACGTATGCCACGCCCACGCCCCCGGAGCCCGAACCCACGCCGCGCAGCACCCGCGCCACCATCGCGCTGATCGCCGTGGCAGTGGTCGTCGCGATCGGCGCGGGCGGTTCGGTGTACGCCTTCATGGACGGCGACGGCACGAAGGACGACAAGGGCACGCGGGTGAGCGGCACGGCCGACCCGACGCCCACGGCCGACGATCCGGCCGCCCCTTCGTCGAAACCGTCCGCCGCTCCCTCCCCCTCGGAGGAGGAGAAGGAGGGCGACGTGCCCACGAAATACCTGGGCACCTGGACCGGCGGGGTGGACACCAGCGCGGGCTACAGCAGCCGCAAACTCGTCATCCAGCAGGGCAAGGTGGGCGATACGGTCCTCTCCCTGACGGTGGACGGCCCGCCCGGCGACGGCACGTACCACTGTGTCTTCGAAGGCGCATTGGCCTCGGAGCCGTCCCCGGACGGGCCGGTACGGATCGGCGCCTCCCAGGTCACCACCGGCGAACCCATGTCCTCCTGCACCCCCGGCACCCCGACGGATCTCACGATCCAGCCGGACGGCAGCCTGAGCCGGGTGACGACGAAGGGCGAGTCAACGACGTACACCAAGGAGAACTGAGCCAGGAGTTCAAGAGCTGGCGGCGCCGGGCCCGCGACACCCGTTTCAAGGGGCCTCGTCGCCCGGGATGCACCCGCTGTGGACGTCGAGCGTGGAGAGCCGGAAGCCGACCGTTTCCAGAACGTCTCGCCCCGGCGGCTCACTGAGGAGCGCGATCGAGGCGTTCAGCAGGAGCAGCGGGTGGACGAAGCGGTCGCGGCCGGTGGGCGGGAAGTACCAGGAAAGCGGCCACGTACGACCCGACAGCGCGGGCACCGGCACGTAACTCACCGTATTCCGCGCCGAGTTGAACCGCTGAACGCCGGGCGGCCACGAACGGTGCGCCGTGCTTCCGGGAGGGAGCAGGAAATACATTCCCCGCCGCCCATTCGCCTCACTGACCACCGGCCCGGGTTCACCGCCGCAAAGCGCCTCCAGCATGTCGGCGAGACGGCGGCCGTCATCCGCGTCGACCCTTACGGCATCGAATCGGGCTCCGGCTTTACGGAGTTGGAATCCGCAGGACGGAACCCAATCGATTTCACCTAAGTGGCGAGTTGTCGCATCCATGGGGACATTCTGGGGCTCACTGGCTAGCGTTTTCCATGTCTGCGCGGGGTCCGTCGGGCAAGGGTTGACCTGCCCAAACACCCTTTGCGGAAGGTCGAATTCCGTAAGTCTCGGTTGTGACCGGTTGAGTCCGGTTGAGTCGAAAAGGTGATCGCGATGGCGCGAGCGGAAAACAAGGAAACTGCGAGTCCCACGATGCGGCTGGTGGCGGATATCGCCCGAAGGTTGCGCATCAAGAGAAATATGACGCAGGAACAGCTGGGAAAGGAGCTCGGCTTCTCGGGTGCGGCGGTGAGCGCGATGGAGACGTGCGCGCAGCCGGCGAGTGACGAGATGCTGGTGGCGCTGGAGCGGGTGCTCGGGGAGGGGATGGGGATCTTCGAGGGGGCGCGGGAGTACGTACGGCTGGACAAGTATCCGGAGTTGTTCAAGGACTTCGCGTTGCCGGAACAGAAGGCAGTCACCCTGTCGTCGTACGAGACGCTAGTGATCAACGGTCTGTTCCAGACCGAGGAGTACGCACGCGATCTGATCGGCGGAGGGTATCCGCCCCTCTCCGAGCAGCGCGTGAACGAACTCGTCGAGGCCAGGATGGTTCGCAAGGCAATCTTCGACCGGGATCCGATCGCGCTGATCGAACTGGTCCTGGAAGAGTCTGTGCTGGAGCGGTCGGTAGGCAGCGAGGAAGTCATGCGCCGACAGTTGGTACATCTCGCAGAGTGCGCGAAGCGCCGGAATGTCACGCTTCAGGTGCTGCCTCTCAACAGAGGACTACGTGGTGAACACGCCGGGCTGCGAGGCGGGTTGACACTGCTGGAGACTCCGGAGCATGACCACTTGGTCTACATGGAACTCCAAGACGAGAGCCTGCTCATTACTGACCCTGCCAAGGTGAGCGCCTACGCCCAGCGGTATGCGAAAATCCGGGCACAGGCCCTCGGCCCGGACGAATCGCTGGGCCTCATCGAGCGGTTGGCGGGAGATTCACAATGAGCAGCACCCTGCGGTGGTTCAAGTCCAGCTACAGCAGCGACGCCGGAGGTCAGTGCATCGAGGTCGCCTTCGACTGGCACAAGTCCAGCTATAGCAGCGACAGCGGCGGCGAGTGCGTAGAGGTCGCCACCTGCCCGCACTCCGTCCACGTCCGCGACTCGAAGAACCTCGAAGGCCCCACCTTCGCCGTCGCACCCGACGCCTGGGCGCGGTTCCTCACCTGGGCCGAATGACCCGGAGCGGGGCCGGCTGCAGTCCGGCCCCGCACCGCCGCCCTTGTGGGGCTACGCCTCGATGCGGATCACCCGTACGCCCTCGCCTCGGTACCGCATGAGGTCGGCGGTGACGACCGGCCTGCCGCGCGGCCACTCAACCGACGGCTGGGCCAAGTGCAGCGCGTGCGCGCCGCTCCAGTCCGCGTCAATGGACTTCTGGTCACGGAGACGCTTCCCCACGGCAGCCGCTCCCGCGAAATCCAACTCCGTGATGTCCACGGATTCCAGAGCTCCCACATGCTCAGCCAGGCCCGCCCGGTCGCTCTCGGCGACCGCGAGGCACAGGGCAGGAATGTAGATCCGCAGCGAGGGATCCTTCTTCGCCTCCACCACCAGGCGGGACGCCATACGGTTGCCCGCACCGAGTGCGAGGGCTGCGGTGTCGTCAAGGATGACCGCGCGCGGCAGCGGGTACGCGTCCTTCTTCACTGGACCTCCTCCCCGATGCGCCCGGACACGATGCCGGCCCACAGTGCCTCGCCGGCCTTCTCGTCCTCCTCGGTGTACGGCCTGCCGAGGAAGTGCTCCTCCACGTAGGCCTTGGTCTCCTCGTACCGCTTGCGGAGTTCTTCCTTGGTGGGGGTCGCACCGGCCAGCTCGGTCAGCAGGTCGCGCATCGTCATTCCACGATCCCTGGCCAGTTCCTGGAGCCGGTCGCGGACTGCGGGGTCGACCTTGATCGTGGTGTCAGCCATGGGCGCAGTATACCTGCGGTATACCTCCGCAGGGCGTTCGAGTGTGATGGTCATGGCACTCCGTTCTCTTGATGGACCGGCCCTGGAACGGGCCGGGGGTCTATGGGGCTCGCTCGCCCGTCAGGCAAGAGCGGGCGTGGGCGCCACGGGTGCGGCCAGCGCCGCACGGACCTTCTCGCGGCCCCTCCGGGCCGCGTTGACGAAGCCTGCGGTCGTGGGCGGGGGCGGCGGGGGTGCGCAGGCGTGGCAGTCGCCAGAGGGCGCGAGTGGCACGCCGCACTCCTCGCACTCGCGGGGCGACCGGGAGCGGGACGGTGGTGGACCGACCGGCGGGAGCGGTGTCGGCATCTTGCGGCGCAACCGGTCCGCGAGGATGCCTGGCGCCGACCGGACGGCCTCGGGCAGCCCTGCGGTCAGGGCCGCGCGCAACTGCGCGTCACTCGCGCCCCCAGACCGCCACTCCTCGACCAGGGGCGCCAGCCGTACCGCCTCGACCGTCCCGAGCGCGAGCCGGGGCTCACGGCGGCCGAGAGAGAGCAGCAACTCGGTGGCGGACCTGAGCTGTTCGGGGACGGACAGCTTGGGCAGTCGCGCCCGCCGCTCGCGCTTGTGCCCGCTCTCGCGCTCTCGTGACGGTGGGGAGGGAGGTTGTTGTACTTCACTGTTTACTCCCGTAGGGAGCGGGTCCGACACGCCGGGGATCTCCTCACCGGAGGCCAGGTTTCGGCCATCTTCGCCGCCGTGGCCCGGTACCTCGTCCGTGTACGGGGCGTCGAACACCTCGTACACGGTGGAGAGATGGCCCGATGCTCGGTTCTTCACGACCACCCGGCGCAGATAGCGGGAATTCTCCAGCTCACGCAGGGAATCGGCGATTCGCCCACGGCCTTCCTTGCGCTGCTCGG
This sequence comes from Streptomyces sp. NPDC056835, assembly GCF_042789485.1. Classification (NCBI taxonomy): domain Bacteria; kingdom Bacillati; phylum Actinomycetota; class Actinomycetes; order Kitasatosporales; family Streptomycetaceae; genus Streptomyces; species Streptomyces sp. NPDC056835. The sequence goes on along the minus strand of NZ_JBHUBB010000019.1, from coordinate 22,285 downwards.
CCAGCGAACGGATCGAGGCGCGGGCGCCGGGAGGAAGGCTCAGGAGGTACATGAGTACGCCTGCCGCGCACCACGAGATGCTGCGGTCGCGCAGCAACTCGTTGCCGAAGGTGGAGAAGGAACGCGTGGGCCTAGTACGGTAAATACGCATCCGGAGGTGTTGCTCCTGGTGTCGAGCCCCCGGGTGTTGGCGCATCGCGGGGGCACCTCAATGTCTTGGGTCCGGGCGGGATGTCCCACCCGATGACGTCCGTGACTGTAGCCGCACACACAGTGACGAGCGCAAGTGTCGTTGGCACAGACCTGAGCCGACGCCCGGAGGCCCGAAACCCGCCCACTGGGGTGGGGCTGACCTGCGATTTCCACCGAACGCGGGGACCTCTGGCCCCTCATGCGAAGTCCCCCGGCACGTCAACGGAGTTCACCCATCGGAGTGAGTGTGGGGCGGGTTCGTGCCAAGGGGTAGTCGGGGGCACCCGGTGCGTTCGATGGCGAGTGGGGGCCGCCCCTCAGACTTCAGTTTCGCGGCTCCGGGCCGGCAGTCGAAGTCCTCCCCCACCAGCGGGGCATGAGTCCCGGCCACTTCCCGACCGTCAGCCGCTCAGCCGGGGCCGGGCCACCCCACTCCACTCCCGCGCAGCCCCGCAGGGCCCACCACCCGCAGGCCGCAACGAACCCGCCCCACCCACGGATCCCCTCCGGAGACCCCTCCCCTCGGCACGAACCCAAACCCGCACCCGAACCTGGGATCGGTAGGTCCCTCCGCGCCCCTAGCGTCCACCTCGCCAGGCAACACACCGCACCACGCCACGGGAGGCAGTACGTCATGGGAATCTTCGGGAAGCGCAAGAGCCGTGAAGAGCGCGCCGCCGAGATCGCGAACAAGGTGGCCAGCGGCAAGGGGTTCTATGGACGGACCACGCGCGCGTTCGTCGGCCGCGAGGACTTCGCCAAGCTTCAGGGGGCGATCGGCGCGCACAACTCCGCTGCCGACGTTCAGCAGTTGCTCGCCATGGGCGCGCCGACCACCGTCGCCGTCGTCGTATCGATCAGTGACACGGGCAAGCTGGTCAACTTCGATCCCATTGTGGACCTGGTCGTCCAGCCGGCCGGAGCCACCAACCACGACCACGACCACGGCAACGTCGCGCTCCAGACCATCGTCTCGAAGCTGGCGATCCCGCGCACCGGCGACCAGGTGCTCCTGGTCGCCGACCCCGCGCGGCCCGGTGGTTTCCTCTACGCCGGGATGGCGTGACCGGGTCCCCGGGGTCTCTCCCCCGGGGACCCCGTTCCTACAGGAACGAGTTGACCTGGATCGTCTCCGTACGGCCCGGACCCACGCCGATCGCCGAGATCGGCGCTCCCGACATCGCCTCCAGCGCCTTCACGTAATCCTGCGCGTTCTTCGGCAGGTCGGCGAAGGTCTTCGCCTTCGTGATGTCCTCGGACCAGCCCGGCAGGTACTCGTACACCGGCTTCGCGTGGTGGAAGTCCGTCTGGCTGTACGGAAGTTCCTCGACTCGCTTGCCGTCGATCTCGTACGCCACGCACACCGGGATCCGCTCCCAGCCCGTGAGCACGTCCAGCTTGGTGAGGAAGAAGTCCGTCAGGCCGTTGACCCGCGTCGCGTAGCGCGCGATCACCGCGTCGAACCAGCCGCAGCGGCGGTCGCGGCCCGTCGTGACGCCCCGTTCGCCGCCGATGCGGCGCAGCGCCTCGCCGTCCTCGTCGAACAGCTCGGTCGGGAACGGTCCGGCGCCGACGCGCGTCGTGTACGCCTTGAGGATGCCGATGACCCGGCTGATCTTCGTCGGCCCCACCCCCGAGCCCGTGCAGGCACCGCCCGCCGTCGGGTTGGACGAGGTGACGAAGGGGTACGTGCCGTGGTCCACGTCGAGCAGCGTGCCCTGGCCGCCCTCGAAGAGGACGACCTTGCCCTCGTCGATCGCGTTGTTGAGGATCAGCGTCGTGTCCGCGACGTACGGCTTGAGCTGGTCCGCGAACGTCAGCAGCTCTTCCACGACCTTGCCGGACTCTATGGCACGCCGGTTGAAGACCTTCGCGAGCAGCTGGTTCTTGGACTCCAGCGCCGCTTCGACCTTCTGCTCCAGGATCGACTCGTCGTAGAGGTCCTGGACGCGGATACCGGTGCGGTTGATCTTGTCCGCGTACGTCGGGCCGATGCCGCGGCCGGTCGTACCGATCTTCCGCTTACCGAGGAACCGTTCCGTCACCTTGTCGACGGTTACGTTGTACGGCGTGATCAGGTGCGCGTTACCACTGATCAGCAGTTTGGACGTGTCGACACCGCGCTCGTTGAGCCCGCTCAGCTCGGAGAGCAGGACGGCCGGGTCGACGACCACTCCATTGCCGATCACCGGGGTGCACCCCGGGGAGAGGATTCCGGAAGGGAGAAGATGCAGTGCGTACTTCTGGTCGCCCACGACGACCGTATGGCCGGCGTTGTTGCCGCCCTGATAGCGCACGACATAGTCCACGGACCCACCGAGCAGGTCGGTGGCCTTTCCCTTGCCTTCGTCACCCCACTGAGCACCGAGCAGCACAAGTGCGGGCACAGGCGTACACCCCTTCCGGGCGGGGCATGTCCAAGGCCAGGGGGCGCGCAAACGCCGTTCATACGGCGCGTGTACGCCATATCTACGCGTATGACACCGTACGACGTTGTACGACGCGGTCCTGACCGTCGAACCGGATGCCCCGGAATAGACGAAGCCCCTGGCGCAATAGCGCAAGGGGCTCTTGCACAAAGATGCTACCCGAGGAAGGACCGAGGTGTCGGCTGCAGAGCCCGCCGAGAACGGTGCGCGACAGCTTCTGGTGGTCATCGACCCCTTCGCCCGCAGGACCGACGGCGAATCGGTCCGGATCGCGAAGGACGTGCTGAGCGCGGGTGCGGGGGTGAAGCTCTGTCTCCCCGACGGACCCGAGGAATTCGCGCGGGCGCTGGCCCGGCGGGGCAGCAGACGGCCGGTGGTCGTGGGCGACGACCGGGCGCTGTTGCGGACCGTCGCCCTCCTCCACCGGGAACGGGAACTGGCCTCCGGGGCGCTGTCGCTGGTGCCGATCGGCGCCTCCGTCGAGCTGGCCCGCTCCCTGGGCGTGCCCACGGGCGCGGTGGCGGCGGCGCGGGCCGTGCTGGACGGTGTGGCGCGCCGGCTCGATCTGCTGGTCGACGACAGCGACGGGGTGGTGCTGGGGGATCTGCGGATCCCGGCGCTGCCCGCGACGGGCGCGGTCCCCGCGGCGTCGGTGGGATCGGTCTGGCACACCTGCCGCTCCCTGGTCCGTACGCTCGTACGGCCGGTCCCGCAGGTGTTCGCGGCACATACGCACCACCGGCTGAGGGTCGAGGCGGACGGCATAGTGCTGAACGATCTGGACGAGCCGGTCGAGGGCGTACAGGTGTCTTCCCGTGGGGGCCGTGCCGAGGTCGTGATCCGTACGCACGCCTCGGACGAGCCGGTCCGCGCCAGCGCACTGTCCGTCACGGTCTCGGGCGCGGACTTCCGCTACCGCGCGGACACCCGGGTCACGGGGCCGGTACGGACCCGGACCTGGACCCTCCGGCCGGAGGCGTGGCAGCTGACGCTTCCGGCGGCGACGGGCTCGGGGGCCGGGGCGGGCTCCAGGTAGTCTCGGCCTCCGGTTCGAAGCCCGGGGGGGCACATCAAGCCCGGGGGGGGGCACATCAATGGGGGACAACGCGTCGCAGCGCCCTGCGCTGGATGTCACGGACACGGCCGAGGCACTGGGCCGCTACCACGCGCGCGGGGTTATGTTCGCGGGCCGCGGTCTGGTGATGCTGGCCGGCAGCGGGATCATCGGCCTGATCGCGGCCGGCCTGGGCCTGGACTCAGTGGTCTCGCTGGTCCCGAACCTGGTGGGGCTGTCGCTGGCCACGCTGGGTTTGGGCCTCCTCGCCCGCCGGCTTTCCGGCCGGATGCGGCGTCACCTGGCGGCGGCCCCCTGGACCGTCTGCGTCGCCGTATCGATCCCGCGCGGATGGCGGGCCGCGACGGTGGTGCTGCGGGACCCCGCGACCGGGGAGCTCTGGCCACTGACCGTGTGGGCGATATGGGGCCTGAACCAGCCGGTCGTCCATCGCCCCCCGGGCGGCGTCCTGTGGTGGTGCGGCGACCCCCGGACCGGCGGGGTGATCGCGCTTCCGGGCGGTACGGGGCTGTGCTGGACGCGAGCGGTACGGGGAAGCGGGGCGCGGCGGTCGGCCGTACAGCGGGCGGAGCGGGCCGGGCTGCTGGAACAGCCCATGCCGCCCATGCCGCACACATCGGACGAACCGCACACGTCGGACGCACCGGACGCGCCACGCTGGGCGGCGATGTCGAAGGCCGCACCCCGTCGCCGCCGGGGCGTCTTCCGCTGGATCCTGCTGGTGGGAGTGGCCCTTCTCGGCCTGGGTATCGCCGGGTCCACCGCCGCGTCCAAGGACCCGCAGATCGATCTGACCGTGATCAGCCAGCAGCCCGACGGCACCTGTGAGGTGCGATGGTCCGACCCTTGGAGCGGAGCGCGGCACGAGGGCCCCTTCCGCTGTGACCCGGACCGCGATCCGCTACTGGAGGACTGGTGGACCGGCTGGGTGGTCTCGTACGGCCCGTGGAAGGGCGATCTCTACGACTCCGACTGGCGGGGCACTCCCGCCAATGACGTGAACGACGCCCTGCTCCTGGCCGGTGCGGCACTGACGCTGACGGGCCTGGTGGGCCTGGTGAGGGGCGCTGTCAAACGCGTGTACCGGCCGGAGCCCGCCGACCGACGGCCCGAGCCCACCGACCGACGGCCCGAGCCCACCGGCTGAGGCCATGGGCGGGCCCGCCGCTCAGGCCCTGTCCCCGCGCGCGGGGACGCCCTCGGCCTCCTCCACGCGCTTGGTCTCCTGGTAGTCCTTCCAGCGGTCCATCAGCGCGAGCAGTTCCTGCTGAAGGAACTCGAAGAACTCGACCGTCTCCGCCACCCGCGCCCCCGCCGGGGTGTCGCGGCCGAGCGTCTCGGCGCCCGCGCGCAGGGTGTTCTCCCAGCGGCTCAGTACGGAGTCGCGCTGGGTGATGGTGACGTACCAGCCCTGGTCGTGCAGCCGGTAGCGGTCCCGGCGCGAGCCGGGGTCGCGTTCCCTGCCGACCATGCTGACCTGCGTGAGATAGCGGACCGCCCCCGAGACGGCCGCGGGGCTGATCCGCAACTTCTCGCTCAGCTCGGCGGAGGTCATGCTCGCGTCGTCCGAGGTGAGCAGCGCCGCGAAGACCCGGGAGGCCGTGCGCTGCATCCCCGCCTCGGTCATGTCGGCCGCGAAGCGCTCCACGAAGCGGGACACGGCCTCCTCATCCCGCCGCGTACCGTCCTCGCCCGCGCTCCCGCCCACGCTCTCACTCCCGTTCGCGCCCCGGCGCCGGCCCTCGCGGCTCTGGTCCTCGCTACTCATCGGCCCATCGTCTCCCCTGCTCGGCGACCACCTCGATCTTAACCCGAACCCTTTTTACGCTTCCTTAACTTCACAACTTTGTGAAAGTCACGTACGTTCCGAAGCATGACGAAGGCAATCACCGTCGCCGGACTGCACAAGTCGTTCGGCCGGACGCACGCGCTGGACGGCCTTGACCTCGCCGTCGAGACCGGCGAGGTCCATGGCTTCCTCGGCCCCAACGGAGCCGGCAAGTCCACCACCATCAGAGTCCTCCTCGGGCTGCTGCGCGCCGACTCCGGCGCGGCCCAGCTGCTCGGCCGGGACCCGTGGAAGGACGCGGTCGAACTGCACCGGCGCGTGGCCTACGTACCCGGGGACGTGACCCTGTGGCGGAACCTCTCCGGTGGCGAGGTCATCGACCTGTACGGGCGGCTGCGTGGAGGGCTGGACCCGGCGCGGCGGGCGGATCTCGTCGAGCGCTTCGAGCTGGACCCCACCAAGAAGGGCCGTACGTACTCCAAGGGCAACCGCCAGAAGGTCGCCCTCGTCGCCGCGTTCGCCTCGGACGTCGATCTGCTGATCCTCGACGAGCCGACCTCCGGGCTCGACCCGCTGATGGAGGAGGTCTTCCAGCGGTGCGTCGAGGAGGAGCGCGACCGGGGCAGGACCGTGCTCCTCTCCAGCCATGTGCTGAGCGAGGTCGAGGCGCTCTGCGACCGGGTGAGCATCATCCGCAAGGGCGTGACCGTCGAGTCGGGTTCGCTCTCCGAGCTGCGCCATCTGACCCGTACGAGCGTGAGCGCGGAGCTCTCCGGCGAGCCGAACGGACTGGGCCGGCTCCCCGGCGTGCACGACCTCGACATCCAGGGGAAGCGGGTCAGGCTCCAGGTCGACACCGACAAGCTGGACGCCGTACTGCGCTCGCTCTCCGCGTCCGGCATCCGCACACTGACCAGCACCCCGCCCACCCTGGAGGAGCTGTTCATGCGCCACTACGCGGCCGATGGCGCCCACACGGCCGACGACGTACACGCGGCCGGCGGGGCGGTCGCGTCATGACCGCCACCGCCCTGGCCGTACCGATGGCGCGCACCGGCGGCACCCGTCAACTCGCCGGTACCGGAACGCTGTTGAGGCTCGCCCTGCGCCGGGACCGGATCATCCTCCCGGTGTGGGTGGTGATGCTCGGCGCCTCGTTCCTGTCCGTCACGCAGTCCGTGGCGACGCTGTACGACACGGACGCCAAACGGGCCGACCTCATCCAGTCGATGTCCGCCAACGGCTCGCTGCGCGCCCTGTACGGACCGGTCTTCAGCGACTCCGTGGGCGGGCTCACCTCCTGGCGCATGATCGCCTTCGGGGCCGCGCTCGCGGCGGTGATGAGCCTGATCGTCGTCGTACGGCACACCCGGGAGGAAGAGGAGACGGGCCGTCAGGAGATGCTTTCGGCGGCGATGGTCGGGCGCCGGGCACCGCTGACCGCCGCGCTGCTCACGGCGCTGATCGCCAACGCCGCGCTGGTCCTGGCGGTCACCGCCGGGCTCGTCGGCAACGGGCAGACCGCCGCCGGTTCGCTGGCGCTCGGGCTCGCGACCGGCGGGGTCGGCATGCTCTTCGCCTGCACCGCAGCCATCGCCGCGCAGATCACCGAGAACGCCCGGCTCGCGAAGGGGCTGACGGCCGCCGTCATCGGCGCCGCGTTCGTACTCAAGGCGGCGGGCGACGCGTCGACCGACGACGGTTCGTCCGTACTGACCTGGCTCTCCCCGCTCGGCTGGGCCGAGAACGTACGCGCCTTCGCCGACGAACGCTGGTGGGTGCTGCTGGTCCTGCTGGCCGCGATCGCCGTACAGGCGGTCCTCGCGTACACCCTGGCGGGCCGGCGCGACCTCGGCATGAGCTTCCTGCCCGCGCGGCCCGGACCCGCGACGGGCGCGCTCGCCACGGCGGGCGGGCTCGCGTGGCGCCTCCAGCGCGGCAGCGTGTTCGGCTGGGGAATCGGCTTCCTGCTCGCCGGGATCATGTTCGGCGGTATCACGGACGGCGCGGCGGAGCTGGTCGGCGACAACCAGGGGACCCAACAGATCATCCAGCGGATGGGCGGGCAGCAGGGACTGACCGACGCCTTCCTGGCCGCGATGGTCGGCATGCTGGGCATGGTCGCGGCGCTGTACGTGGTCGCGTCCGTGCTGCGGCTGTACGCCGAGGAGACCGGCCGGCGAGCGGAACCGGTCCTCGCGGGCGCGGTCGGCCGGCTCCGCTGGGCCGCCGGGCATCTGGCGATCGCCTTCGGCGGCGCGGTCCTGATCATGGCGCTCGGCGGTCTCGGCCTGTTCCTCGGATACGGCGACGACCTGCCGGGCATCCTCGGCGCCGCTCTGGTCCAACTGCCCGCGATCTGGGTCCTGGGCGCGCTGGCGGTCCTGCTGTACGGGGTCTTCCCGAAGGCGGCCGTGGCCGCGTGGGGAGTCGCGGGCCTGGCCCTGGCCCTGGGCTGGATCGGCCCGGCACTGGATCTGCCGCGGTCGGTGATGAACCTGTCGCCGTTCGGACATCTGCCGAAGCTGCCGGGCGGGGAGATGGCGTGGACACCGGCGGTGGTGCTGACCGCGCTGGCGGTTGCGCTGGTGGGGGCGGGACTGGCGGGGCTGCGGCGCCGCGACCTGCTGACCTGACCCGCCCCGACCCGAGATGGGCGTCGGCCCGCCTTGTCCACAGGCTGTGGACAAGGCGGGCCGATGTGTGACGCCGCGCGCGTCAGCGGACGTAGTCCTCCAGCTCTTCGGTGTCGAGTTCAATGCCGACCGGGGAGGGAAGCGTGACCTTCTTGCCGAAATCCACCGCGTGGCGACGGCCATACCCATCCGCCGCCGGATCACTGTGCACGGTGACCGCGCAGTGGTCGCGATTGATCAGCAGATAGAGCGGGATGCCCGCGGCGGCGTAGGCGGCGGGCTCCTCCTTGCGGTCCCGTCGGTCCGTGTCCCAGTCGTACGACGTGACTTCGACCACCATCAGCACACGTGCCGGGTCGGCCCAGTCGTTCTGTCCGAGGAAGCTCTTCCTCGGGGCGAGGACCGCATCCGGTTTGGCCCTGCCCTTGCGGTAGGTCTCGACCTCAAGACCCAACTCACCACCGGCATACAGCCACACGTCCGGCCGGGTTTGCAGACAGCGTTCCTGTAGCCACCTGATGATCTCGCTGTGGTCGCCGTCCGTCATGCCCTTGAACCCGATCCGTCCGTTGATGAACTCCAACCTGACGGTGTCGGTTTGCCCCTCGATGAGTTTGGCGATCTCCTCGAACTCCTCGACGGACATCTGGGCCGCGCGCTCTGCCATAACTGTCATGGTGCACCTCCTGTCAGGCGGACACCAGCGTGACGGGCCCTCGCGCGGACGAAACGGTTCCTTCCGGTGCGATCACCCGCGCGAGTGATCAAATGACCGGTACTCGCCACCCCACTCGGCGCCGGCCGCCTCAGCTCGGTGTCACCAAGCGCGCCTCGTACGCGAATACCGCCGCCTGCGTACGGTCCCGCAGCCCCAGCTTCACCAGGATGCGACTGACATGCGTCTTGATCGTGGACTCCGCGACCACCAGATGCTCGGCGATCTCCGCGTTCGACAGGCCCTGCGCGATCAGGACCAGGACCTCCGTCTCGCGCTCCGTGAGATCGCCTATCCGGGCCATCGCCGGGGCGCGCGGGGTCTCCGAGAGTTTGGAGAACTCCGTGATCAGGCGGCGGGTGACGGTCGGTGCGAGCAGTGCCTCGCCGGAGGCCACCACCTGTACGCCGTCCGCCAGTTGGCGGGCCGAGGCGTCCTTCAGCAGGAAGCCGGAGGCACCGGCGCGCAGCGCCTGGTAGACGTATTCGTCGAGGTCGAAGGTGGTCAGCACGAGGACCTTCGCGTCGGCGTCCGCCGCGACGATCTCGCGGGTCGCCTCGATGCCGTTCAGCTCCGGCATCCGGATGTCCATCAGCACCACGTCGGGGTGGAGCACGGCGACCTGGCTCACCGCCTCGCGGCCGTTCACCGCCTCGCCGATGACCTCGATGTCCGGCATCGCGTTCAGCAGGACCGAGAAGCCCTCGCGGACCATCACCTGATCGTCGACGATCAGTACCCGGATGGTCATGACGCGTCCTCGTCCCGCACGGCGGCCACCGGAATGAAGGCCGCGACCTCGTAGCCGCCGTCCTCCAGGAGGTCAGCGGTCATCTCACCGTTGAGCATCGTGACACGCTCCCGCATCCCCGTGATGCCGTGCCCGGAGCCGGGCGACGGTTTGACCAGGCCGCGCGGCGGAGTGTTCACGATCCGCAGGCCGAGCCCGCCCAGCACGTACGAGATCTCGACCCGCGCGGTCGAGCCGGGCGCGTGCCGGAGCGCGTTGCTGAGGGCTTCCTGGACGATGCGGTACGCCGACAGCTCGACGCCCTGCGGCAGCGTGCGCACCGATCCGGTGATCGTCTTCTCCACGGTCAGCCCCGCGTCGCGGACATTCCCGAGCAGCCCGTCGAGATCGGCGAGCGTGGGCTGCGGGGCGTCGGGGGCCTCGTAGTCCTCCGCCCGTACGACCCCGAGGACCCGGCGCAGCTCCGTCAGCGCGGCCACGGCGTTCTCCCGGATCGTGATGAACGCCTGCTCCAGCTCCGGCGGCGGGTTCTCCACCCGGTACGGGGCGGCCTCGGCCTGGATCGCGACGACCGACATGTGGTGGGCGACCACATCGTGCAGCTCGCGGGCGATGGTGGTGCGCTCCTCCAGCAGCGTGCGCCGGTCGCGTTCGACGGCGGTGACGCTCTGCTGCGCCGCGACCTCCTGCTCCGCCTCCCGGCGGACATGCAGCACGGTCACGGTCAGCAGGACGAGTGCGGAGAGGAAGAGCATCATCACCGAGGTGGAGGCTCCTCCGGGCCCGTAGCCGCGGTTGAAAAGGATCTCCGCGCAGAACGCGTACACCGCCGTGAGCGCCCACATATAGGCGCCGGTGCGCGGGCGGGTACGGATCGCGGCCACCGTCAGCACGGTGAGGTAACCGAGGAAACTGGCGGCCCCCCACGGCCATTCGCCGTACGCGAAGGCACCCAGCACGGCGGATGCCCCCATCGCCAGCCACAGGGCGCCGACCGGCCTGGCCATGGTGAGCAGGACCGGGATCGCCGGAAGGAGGCCGAACAGACTGCCCTCCTCGGCGAAGCCGACGAACATCACCATCAGCGCGCTCGCCGTGATCAGGGCGTGCGGGGTCCAGGCCGCGTACTCACGTATCCGGCCAGGCAGCCGGCGGGTGATCGGGCCTTCCGTCCGCATGGGCTTGAGCGGACGGTAGACGAAGGCATCGTGGAAGAGGTCCTGGCGCATGCCCTCAAGCGCTCCCATGGCCAAGCGGAACTCGGGGCTCCGGGTCTTCCCGGTATCTGTCTCGGTCACGTTGCCACGGTAAGCGGAGGGAAGGACGGGGTCGTCACCAGCGAAGCGGATCCTTGCCCGTCCGTCCCAGGTACTACTGCGTGTCCCCGGCTCCCACCAGGTAGGACGCGTGCCGGAGGCGGGTGGGGGCGGTCGGGGGCGCCGGAGGCGGCCGGGGGGGGCGGCCGGGGTCAGGCCCGGGGGGGCGGCCGGGGTCAGGCCCGGGGACGGCCGGAGGTGGCCGAGGTCAGGCCCGGGGGGGGCGGCCGGGGTCAGGCCCGGAACGCCGCCGCGTGCTCCGCCGCCCACTGCGCGAACGTACGGGCCGGGCTGCCGGTGACCTCCTCGACGGTGCCGACCACGGTCCTGCCCTCGGGCGGGGTGTCCCGGTACACCATGATCAGGAAGTCGATCACTTCCTCCGGTTGGCCCGCCGCGCGCCACCGCTCCTTCGCCGTCTCCTCGCTCAGCTCCACGAGCGCGATCTCCCGGCCCCGGGCCGCCGCCAGCGCGTCCACCTTGTCCTGGACGGTGAGCGTCTCGGGCCCGGTGAGCAGATACGTACGGCCCGCGTGCCCCTCCTCGGTGAGCGCGACCGCCGCGACCGCGTCGATGTCGGCCTCGTGGATCATGGCGCTCAGCCGGCCGGTGAACGGCTCGGCCACGGTGTCCTCCGTACGGATCGCCTCGGCCCACTCCAGCGCGTTGGCCATGAACTCGACGGGCTGCATCACGGTCCAGTCCAGCTCACTCGCCTCGACGGCCCGCTGGAGCGCGGTCTCCTCGCCACCGAAGAGGACGGTGGCCCGCCGTACGCCGGCCTTCCGCGCCAGCTCCACGATCTCGGGTCCGGTCTCCAGTGGCGCGAACATCGCCCCGCCGAAGGTGATCAGATGCATCCCGGTGACGCCTTCGAGGGCGGGGGCGAGGCTCGCGGGGTCGGTGAGGTCACCGCGTACGACTTCGACGCGCGAGTCCCCGGTCGGGACGTCCGCGAGGAGGACGGTCCTCGCCTTCTCGGGGTCACGGGTGAGCGCGCGGACGGTGTGACCGCGGCGGAGGAGTTCGGCGACGACTTGCCGGCCCACGGTTCCGGTGGCACCGGTCACGAGCACGGTCTGGCTGGTGTTCTTGGTCATGGGGAGACCGTAGGGAGACTTGCGGTCAGTTCCGGTCCGCGATCCGTCAGTTCCCGACCGCGATCCGTAGTTCCCGACCGCGACCACCAGTTCCCGACCGCGATCCGTCCGGGCCTCTCCACTGCCTCGGGACCGGCCCTGGGCCTCACCAGGCGAGCTGGGCGATCTCCTCCGCCACCACGGCGCACGCGTCCGCCGCCGGGTCGATCAGCGGGAAGTGGCCGACCTCCTCCAGCAGCGTGAGCCCCACCATCTCGCCCGCCCGGCCGGCCGCCTCCACGAACGCCTCGGAGACCGCGTACGGCACGGTGAGGTCCGTACGGCCCTGGACGACCGCCGTCGCGATCCCCGTCGGCAGCAGCGCCGCCGGGTCCGCGCTCTCCCTGCGCTGCTTGAACTCCTCCTCGCCGCCCAGCAGTTGGACGGGCGCCCCACCGCACACGTCCAGCTCCACAGCGCGTACGAGATCCGCGATCGGCGCCAGCGCGACGACCCCGCGCAGCGGCGGGGGCTCCGGCAGCCGCCACGGCGAGCCCACCGGCAGCACATGCCGGGCCGCCGCCCACAGCGCGAGATGGCCGCCCGCGGAGTGGCCGGTCAGCACGGTCCGCCGCGCGTCGGCCTGCGGCAGCGCGCCGGCGGCCAGCGCGGGCAGCGCGTCCATCGCCGCGGCCACATCGTCGAACGTCTCGGGCCAGCGCCCCGCCACCGGCGGCCCGTCGCCCTGCTGCGGGATCGCGGGACCCCGCCGGTACGCGACATTGGCGACGGCGAATCCGCGGCGGGCCAGGAAGTCCGCGAAGGGGGTCAGGTGCGTACGGTCGTACGGCGCGCGCCAGGCGCCGCCGTGCAGAACGACGACCAGCGGCACGCGCTCCTGGTTGCCCCGGGGGGCGTAGAAGTCGATCACCTGATCAGGGTGCTCGCCGTACGCGGCGGTGGCATCGGGCCGGACGACCGGATGGGAGAAGACCGATTCGGTCTCTGCGGCGTCACGAGCAAGGGCATCGTGCGCGGCGGGGTCCGGCATCTTGCTCCAACCTTTCGGTACGGGGGCCGAATTGACCTGATCAGCGGGGACGCTATCAGCCCAGCGGGGGCCTGATCACCCCGATCCCCGGCGGCCGCACGGGCGACCGCCGGGTCACTGTGGCCTCAGGTGTCACGCCCGTCGGCCCAACCCTCCACCGGGCCCTGCACCCGGCCCTTCACCGCGTCCTCGGCCGGCACCTCGGTCAGGACCTCACCGAGGACCCTCGCCGCCCGTTCCGCGTCGGCGAAACCCGTATAGAGCGGGGTGAATCCGAAGCGCAGCACGTCCGGCCTGCGCAGATCCCCGACGATCCCCCGGGCGATGAGCTCCGCCATGACGGCAGGCGCCTCGGCGCAGCGCAGCGCGATCTGGCTGCCGCGCTCGGCGTGCGCGGCGGGCGTGAGCGACCGGACCCGGCCCGGCGGCGCGTACGCCTCCACGCACTCCAGGAAGAAGTCCGTGAGCGCCAGGCTCTTCTCCCGTACCGCCGCCAGGCTCACCCCTTCCCAGACGTCGAGTGCCGCCTCCAGGGCCAGCATGGAGAGGATGTCGGGGGTGCCGACCCGGCCCCGTAGCGCACCGTCCGCCGCCGCGAAGTCCGAGGACATCGCGAACGGGTCGGTGTGCGAGTTCCAGCCGGGCAGCGGGGAGTCGAAGCGTGCCTGGTGGCGCTCGGCGACGTAAAGGAAGGCGGGCGAACCGGGCCCGCCGTTCAGGTACTTGTACGTGCAGCCCACCGCGAGGTCCACGCCGTGCTCGTCCAGACCGACCGGCAGGGCGCCCGCGCTGTGGCAGATGTCCCAGACGGCGAGCGCTCCGGCCTCGTGCACGGCGGCGGTGATCCCGGGGAGGTCGTGCAGCCGGCCGGTCCGGAAGTCGACATGGTTGACGAGGACGACGGCGGTACGCGGTCCGAGCGCGCCGAGCAGGTTCTCGGGGTCGACGGGGACGATCGGCAGGCCGGTCATCCGGGCCGCCGACCGTGCGATATATCCGTCCGTGGGGAAGGTGGTGGCATCGACGACGATCTCGTCCCTGGCCGGCTCGGCCGGATCCAGCAGCCGTACCGCGCCCACCACGGCTTTGAAGACATTGACACTGGTGGAGTCGCCGACCACGATCCGGCCCGGCCCCGCGCCCACGAGCGGCGCGATCCGGTCGCCGATCCGCTCGGGCGCGGTCCACCAGCCGCTCTCGGTCCAGGAGCGGATACGCAGCTCGCCCCACTGGCGGGTGATCACGTCCTGTACGCGCTCGGGGACATGGCGGGGCAGCGCGCCCAGCGAGTTCCCGTCGAGATAGACGGAGTCGTCGTGGAGGGTGAACAGCTCGCGCAGTGGGGCCAGTTCGTCGGCGGAGTCCAGCATCGCGGCCTGTACGGCGAGGGAGTCCCGGGACGCGTGGCGTTCACGGCGTTCACGGGTTCTTGAGGTCTCGTGTGAGCCGGACTCGTGCGACTTGGTCTCGTGTGACTCGGGCTCGTGTGAGCCGGGCTCGTGTGACTCAGACATGGCTGCGCGCCGTCCACAGCTCGGGGAACACGTTCTTCGCGGCCCGCTTCTCCAGCCAGGCCACGCCCGCGGAGCCGCCCGTACCGGTCTTGGAACCCATCGCCCGCCTCGTCGCCACCAGATGGTCGTTGCGCCATCGCCACACCAGCTCGCCGACATCCGTCAACGCCTCACCGAGCCTGATGAGTTCGGTGTGCTGATCGGACTCGCCGTATATCCCGGCCCAGATCTCCTCGACCGCCCGCGACGGCTCGTACCGCTGCGCGAGATCACGGTCAAGCACCTCCGCGGGCACCGGCAGCCCGCGCCGGGCGAGCAGCCGCAGGACCTCGTCGTACAGGCTGGGCTCCTGGAGCGCCTTCTCCAGCTCGGCGTGGACGCGCGGCGCGCCCCGGTGCGGGACGAGCATCGACGCCGACTTGTCGCCGAGCAGGAACTCCATACGCCGGTACATCGCCGACTGGAAGCCGGAGCCCTCGCCGAGCGCGCCGCGGTACGAGTTGAACTGCGCGGGCGTCAGCCCGGCGAGCGGCTTCCAGGAGGCGTTCAGCGCTTCCAGCTCGCGTACGGACCGCTTGAGCGCGTCGATCGCCACCGGGATCCGGTCCTCGCGCAGCGCGCGGGACGCGGTCTCCCACTCGTGGACGAGGACGGTGAACCACAGCTCCATGACCTGTGTCGTGACGAGGAAGACCATCTCGCCGGGGTCGTCGGAGCGCGGGTGCTGCAGATGGGTGAGGACGTCCGCCTGGACGTAGTCCTCGTACGGGGTGGTCCCGGCGAAGTCGAGATTCGGGGCTTCCGAACCGGCTTCGGGGACATCGGGGGCGTGCGACATCTCTGTCTCCTCGATATGTGCTGCCGGGTAGCGGTCCGCCCCTTCCGTGTTGGTTACGGAGCCCCGGTCCCCTCCCGGCATCATAATCCGGGGTCAGAGCTCGGGGCCTGTGATGTACTTCCCGTTCTTGTCGTACGGCCAGGCGTTGGACTCGCAGCCGTCCAGGCCCTTGATCTGCTGCATCATCACCGGGGCGGGCCGGCCGGGACCGGAGCAGCCCAGATGCACATGCAGGCCGATCTCATGGCCGACCTCGTGGTTGATGATCAGATGCCGGTATTCGGAGGCCGGCCCGTCGAACGTCGGGGAGCCCAGGACCCAGCGGCGCAGATTGACCACGACGCCGTCCACGGTCTCGCAGTTCAGCTCGCCGTGGGTGTCGAGTCCCTGGGCGCCGCAGAGCTTGTCGGCGGTGTCCGGGGTGGCGATACGGATGACGAAGTCGGCGTTCGCGGAGACCAGCTGGAAGGAGCCCCGGCCGTGCGCGGCCCAGCCGCGCGGATGGGCGAGGATCCGCTCGATCTCGGCCGCCGCGTCCTTCGCGGAGAGGTCGATCCCGTTCTCGACCTGGACGCGGTAGCGGCGCAGCGGCCCTTCGCCGACCGGGTCGCCGTGCGTCCGCGCGGTGGTGAAGGTGCCGGGGCCCGAGGCGGGGACTCGGGGCGGCGCTTCCGGGGACTCGTCCTCGGCGGGGTCGACGCTGGGCGACGGGGGTGACGGGGGCGACGGGGGCGGGGGCTTCGGGGACGAGGGCTCCGGGGACGGCGCGGCGGGCGGCGCGATCATCACGTCTGCGGTCGTGGTGGCCCCGCTCTCCCCCGTATCACCGCCTCCCCAAGAGGCGAGGGCGGCACCCGCGCCGAGGATTACGGCGACCAGGCCCAGTCCCGCCGGAACCAGCCGGGCGAGCGGACGGCCGCGACCGCGGCGCCTCCCGCGTACGCGGGCACGGACACGGTCTCGACCGCGTCGGCCTATTCGGCGGACGGCAGCACGCTTACCCAAAACGAACGTCTCCCCTGGTGCGACCGGTGTTGGGGGGAGAGGCGGGGTGGGGGTGCCTCTGTGCCGGTCGGGCTGATGATCTGCTGTGCGCGCGATCGATCAAACCGAAGGCCCGCGCCCTTGATGACGGACGGGGCCTTCGATGGGTTCCGCTTGGGAACGATCAGCGACGATCAGCGGCGATCAGCCGCTTGCCGGCCGCTCGTCGGCCGCTCGTCGGCCGCTCGTCGGCCGCTCGTCGGCCGCTCGTCGGCCGCTCGTCGGCCGCTCGTCGGCCGCTCGTCGGCCGCGAGGGAACGGGCCAGGGAGACGCCGGTCAGCCGAGAGTGTCGGCCGCGAGCGGCGAGGAGTCCCGCAGGAACGTCGAGCAGCGCTCGTACTCGTCCTGCTCCCCGATCGCCTGCGCGGCGCGGGCGAGCGCGTGCAGGGCGCGCAGGAAGCCGCGGTTCGGCTCGTGCTCCCACGGCACCGGGCCGTGCCCCTTCCATCCGCTGCGCCGCAGGGAGTCGAGCCCGCGGTGGTAACCGGTCCTGGCGTACGCGTACGACTCGACGACATGGCCGTTCTCGAACGCGCCGTCGGCGAGCTGTGCCCAGGCCAGCGAGGAAGTCGGATATTTCGCGGCGACGTCGGCGGGCGGCGTGCCGTTCGCGAGCAGCTCACGCGGCTCGGGATCGTCGGGCAGCTGAGTGGGGGGCGGTCCCCCCAGCAGGTTTTCATGGATGGCCATACCTACAGTCTGCCTTGCCCCGGCCCGGCGGACCCCGTGTCCCCACCCCTGCCCGGGCCCCCGCTCGAACCCCTGCCCGGACCCCCGCCCCGCCCCCCGCTCGAACCGCCGCCGGATCCGCCCCCGGGCCCCCCGCCCGTACCGCCGCCGGGCCCGCCGTCACCGCCGGTCGCGCCGACCCCGCCGTCGGCCACTCCCTCCCCGGCCAGCCCCTCCAGGGGCGGTGCGGACAGCCCGCAGTTCACCCGGCACTCCGGCTCGGGCCGGCCGGCCACGGCCTTCGGCGTACGTACCGTCGCCCAGGCGATCAGCGCGCCCGCCACCAGCACCCCCGCGCAGATCGGCATCGCACGGCGGAAGGTGGCGTCGAACTGCGTCGCCGAGTGGTACGCCTCCGGACCCGTGCCCGTCAGCAGCGGCAGCGCGGCCACCGCGAGCAGGCCCGCCGCACGGGCCGCCGCGTTGTTGATGCCACTGGCCAGACCGGCCCGCGCGTTGTCCACGGAGGCCAGCACCGTCGCCGTCAGAGGCGCGACCAGCGTCACCATGCCCATCCCCATCACCACCAGCGCGGGCAGCACATCCGCGAGATACGAGGCGCCCAGGCCCACCCGCAGCATCAGCAGCAGCCCGGCCGCGCACAGCAGCGGCCCCACGGTGAGCGGGATCCGCGGACCGATCCGCTCCGCGAGCCCGCCGGAGCGCGCGGAGAACAACAGCATCAGTACGGTCGTCGGCAGCAGCGCCGCCCCCGCGCCCAGCGCCGAGTACCCGACAACCACCTGGAGCTGGAGCGCGGCGAGGAAGAAGAAGCCGCCGAACCCGGCGTACACGCAGAGCGTCACCAGATTCACCGCGGTGAACTGCCGCGAAGCGAAGATCGACAGCGGCAGCATCGGGTCCGGCCTATGCCGCTCGACCAGTACGAAGGCGACCGCGACCAGCACCCCCGCCACCCCCGACCAGGCATCCTTGCCGATCAGCGCGTACGTGATCAGCGCCAGCGCCGCCGCGCCGAGGAACGCGCCCAGCACATCGAACCGGCCGTGCTGCGCCGGATCCCTGGTCTCCGGTACGTGGCGCAGCGCCACCGGTACGCACAGCGCGGCCAGCGGCACATTGATCAGGAACACCCAGCGCCAGCCGGGACCGTCGACCAGCCAGCCGCCGAGAAACGGGCCGACCGCCGCGCCGACCCCGCCGAGCCCCGACCAGACCCCGACGGCCCGCGCGCGGTCGTCCGGGTGGAAGCTCGACTGAATGATCGCGAGCGAGCCCGGTACGAGCAGCGCCCCGCCCACACCCTGTAGGGCGCGGGCGATGATCAGCACCAGGGCGTTCGGCGCGACCCCGCACAGCAGCGAGCCGCACGCGAACCAGACGACCCCGATCACAAAGATCCGCCGTCTGCCGTGCCGGTCGCCGAGCGATCCGCCCAGCAGGATCAGCCCGGCCAGCGTGAGCGTGTAGGCGTTGACGGTCCACTGAAGGTCCGCGAGATCCGCGTTGAGGGAGTCCCCGATGTGCGGCAGCGCGACATTGACGACGGTGGAGTCCAGCAGGGCCATGGTCGAGCCGAGCACCGTCGTCAGAATGACCCAGCGTCCCTTGGCGGAGGACAGCCTGATGTCCATACGGGGATCATCCTCGCCCCGAAGCCCGGTGGCGACCCGGCGGACGGTATGGAAAGGGCCCGACATCGTGACCGATGCCGGGCCCGCCGTACGGGAATTACCGCTCCCGCGCGTTACTTCAGCTTGGTGCCCGTGGAACGCAGCGCGCCGCACGCCTCGGTGACGCGCTTGGCCATGCCCGCCTCGGCCAGCTTGCCCCAGGTGCGCGGGTCGTAGGTCTTCTTGGAGCCGACCTCGCCGTCGACCTTCAGCACGCCGTCGTAGTTCTTCAGCATGTGGTCCGCGACGGGACGCGTGAAGGCGTACTGGGTGTCGGTGTCGAGGTTCATCTTCACGACGCCGTTCTCCAGCGCGGTGGCGATCTCCTCGGCCGTGGAGCCGGAGCCGCCGTGGAAGACGAAGTCGAAGGGCTGGCTGCCGACGGCCTTGCCGTACTTGGCGCTCACGCCGTCCTGGAGGTCCTTCAGCAGCTCGGGGCGGAGCACGACATTGCCCGGCTTGTAGACGCCGTGGACATTGCCGAAGGACGCGGCCAGCAGGTAGCGGCCCTTCTCGCCGAGGCCGAGCGCCTCGGCGGTGCGCAGCGCGTCATCGACGGTGGTGTACAGCTCGTCGTTGATCTCGTGGCTGACGCCGTCCTCCTCGCCGCCGGTCGGGGTGATCTCGACCTCAAGGATGATCTTGGCGGCTGCGGCCCTGGCAAGCAGCTCCTCGCCGATGGCCAGGTTGTCGGCCAGGGTCTCGGCGGAGCCGTCCCACATATGCGACTGGAAGAGCGGGTTACGGCCGGCCGCGACCCGCTCGGCGGAGATGTCGAGCAGCGGACGGACATAGCCGTCGAGCTTGTCCTTGGGACAGTGGTCGGTGTGCAGCGCGACGGTGATGTCGTACTTCGCGGCGACGATATGCGCGAACTCGGCGAGGGCGACCGCACCGGTCACCATGTCCTTGTTGTACTGGCCGCCCAGGAACTCCGCACCACCCGTGGACATCTGGATGATGCCGTCGCTCTCGGCCTCCGCGAAACCACGCAGCGCGGCGTGCAGGGTCTGGGACGAGGTCACATTGATGGCCGGGTAGGCGAACTTGCCTGCCTTCGCCCGATCGAGCATCTCGGCGTAGACCTCGGGGGTTGCGATGGGCATCGGGCCGCTCCTTGTGATGTGCGGGTGAGAGGTGCTTGTCCCTGACCTGGGGGCGACGTCATCGTCACCCCCATCTTTCCAGACTCCTGTACGGACTCCACCCGGGTCCCGGCTGTTTCACGTGAAACGGCCGGGATCCGGACGTAAGCCAAGCTCAGCCGAGACCCAGTTCATCCAGCGCATAGACATTGAGGTACGGAAGGCCCGCCTCCGCGATCGCCGGAGCGGCGCCCCGCTCCACGATGACCGCGACCGCGACGACCTCGCCGCCGGCCTCACGTACCGCCTCGACCGCCGTCAGCGGCGAGCCGCCCGTGGTCGAGGTGTCCTCGACCACCAGACAGCGGCGTCCCTTGACGTCCGTGCCCTCGATCCGGCGCTGCAGGCCATGCGCCTTCTGCGCCTTGCGGACGACGAACGCGTCGAGCCGCTGCCCGCGCGCGGCGGCGGCGTGCAGCATCGAGGTCGCCACCGGGTCGGCCCCCAGCGTCAGCCCCCCGACGCAGTCGAAGTCCAGATCGGCGGTGGTGTCGAGCATGACCTGACCGACCAGCGGTGCGGCATGACCGTCCAGCGTGATCCGGCGCAGGTCGATGTACCAGTCGGCCTCAAGCCCCGAGGAGAGGGTCACCTTGCCGTGCACCACGGCCTTGTCCTTGATCAGTTGCAGCAGCTCAGCCCGTACGTCAGTCATGCCCACGAGCTTAAGTGCTCTGTTCAGAGCCGCCGCCAACGCCAGGTCGCGGCGATCTCCAGCGGCTCCACCGGGGTGACCAGCCGGGGCGCGGTATTGAGCCCGTTCGGCGGACCCGACTGCGGCTCCACACAGACCGCCTCCGCCTGTTCGTCGTAGACCACGACCCACTCGGCGCGGCTCGTGACCTTCAGTTCCAGCCGCTCGGGCCAGGTCAGGGTCACATCGACACCGTCGGGCATCCCGAAGCAGTCGTCCCACGGGCCGGGGCGCGGCGTGATCCTGCGCCCGGTGGGCAGATGGTCGCTCCCGCGCTCCTCCTGCCAGGCGGGCTCGAAGTCGACACGCACCTCGCTCTCGCCCAGATCCCGCAGAAACCACGGGTGCCAGCCGGCCTGGGCCGGGAAGGACGTGTCGTACGTCTCCACGCCCAGCCCCAGCGTCAGCGAGTCCTCGGTCAGCTCGAACGTCTGGGTTACCCGGCCGCTGTAGGGCCAGGGGTCGACGAGGTCATACGTGAACACCGCCTCGCTCCCGGCCACCCGCGCGGCACGCCAGGCCGTGTCCCGGCCGGTGCCATGGATCGCGTGCGGCGGGGAGTTGAGCGGCATCTGATGGACGACCCCGCCGTTGCGGAACTGACCGTTCTCGATCCGCCCACACCAGGGCACCATCGGGAAGCAGCCGTACCGCTCGCCCTGGCGCAACAGTTCGGTCCCGCCGACGCGCAGACTGCTGATCCGGCAGCCGTTCGCCGGGGTGATGGTCAACTCGGCGTCGCCCGCCGCCAGTCGGATGCTCTCTTCGCTGCTACTCACACCACGACACTACTTGCGCCGACGCAGTGCCCGTCCGACCACCACGGCGGAGGCGAGCGCGAGCGCGGCGGCGGGCGCGACCCAGCGCAGCGTGGCCCGCGCGCCACCGGTGTCGGGAGCGGGCACGGGCGCGTAACGCCCACGCGGCGGCGCATGATCCACTTCCTCCGCGCTGCGCCCGATCATGGTGCGGCGCGCATGCGCGGCCTCGGCCGGCGGCTCGTCCGGAATGATGAAGTCCCCCTCCCCGGAGACGGTCTCCCCGTCAAGGCCCGGCGACTCGGGCCCGAACTCCGGCAGCACCTCGGCCACCTCCGGCGGCTCCGTCTCCTCCCCCAGCCGCGCGACGAAACGGTCCAGCAGCCGACGCGCCGCGGCGATCGTCGTCTCGGCGGGCAACTCCGCGAGCCGGCCCTCCGAACGCGATCCGCCCGTGAAGGCGAGCGTCGTACCGTCCGGCGTCTCCATCAGCCGCACGGTGAGCGTCAACTTGGCGGAGCCCGAACCCCGGACCTCCTCGCCCTCGCCCTCCACCTCGAAGACACCGTCCCGCTCAACTAGCGTGAGCGCGCCCCGATAGGTGATCGTGTGACCGCCGATACGCACCTTCATACGCCCGGAGAGCGGCCCGGCCGACTCCTCCGCGTCATGCTGAAGCCCAGGCACACAACGGGCGACGCGCACGGGATCCCCAAGCGCCTGCCGAAGAGCCTCTGCCGTGACCGGAACGAACACCTCATGCTCCATAAGTCCCGAGCGTAGCGCCGCACGCCCCCCAACGGGGTGCGCCTTCCGGCGGGGGGTGCGGTCCGGCCGTCTTTGGCTGGGGCCGGTGGTCGTGTGCGGGTTGTTGCCGGGGTGCGCCGTCCGGCGG
>NZ_JBHUBB010000018.1:0-177796 GCF_042789485.1 Streptomyces sp. NPDC056835 | reverse complement strand
GCCGTGGTGCGGCCCGTCCGGCGACGACCTTCGCGATGGGCGCTTGAGAGGTGCCCGACCCGCACGTATTGCCTTTCAGGTCTTTCGAACCCATGTCCGCTTGTATGGCCGTGACAGTCGCTACCTCGGCGGTCCAGAGGGCGACCACTATTCGGAACCAGTCGTGGCACCGCGACGGGGTGGCCGCCGGTCGGCGAACGCCCCTCCAGATGCGGCGAATTGAGCGCCGGAACGAACGATCGGCACAAACGACGGGCCGAGTGCTCAGCTGACGATGATGGGCCCGGCGGTGGCGATGCACTTGGTCTGGTCGGCGGCCACGGCCACGCAGCCGTTGCCCGGGGTGGCCGTGTAGCCGGCCGGAGTGAAGATGATGACGTTGCTGTTCAGACCCCACGCGCCCGGGGGCACATTGACCCTGCCGACGGTCTCGGCGATCGTGCCGGTGATTTTGATCGCACGGGCATCCAGCGCAATGCCCACGACAGCGGCCGCCCCGCACGCCACCATCCGTACCTCATACGGAAGATGACCGAACGTGACAGAGCCGATCTGGTAGAGAAGCGCGACCATGAATCCAGCGGCGGCGATGTGAGCGAGCGCGAGAATCACGACGAAGCGCAGGTTCCTCCGCCGCATGATGTCAGAATCCCCTTGCACGAAGGGGCGGACGAATCCGATGAAGGACTGGCCTCAAGGACTGAACAGTTGGGCGAACCCGGCCACCGCCGCCAGGCTCACCGCCCACAGAACCATCAATGTCATGGTGCCCGGCTTCCCCTACCTCTCAGCGTGCGCGGACGAGTCAGACCGGGTCCGGGCCGAACCATATGGAGCAGGCGAACGGACCGGTCCAGCAGTCGGTGCCCTTGGCACACTCGCCGCAGTAGTACCGGCCGCTGCCACTGACACAGCTCCACGTTCTCCGGTGGTATCCGCTCGGGCAGGTGTAACGGTCCTTGTTGACCGCGTAGCTGCACATGTTGCACCTGGCCAGACCGCAGCAAGGAGAGTTCTGGCAGTCGGCCGCATTGGCCCGATCACCCATGAACAGCGCCGCAAGCCCGGCGACCGAACTTCATCAGGTGGACGAACGAGCGCGGCCTGACTCGGAACGCCGATCTCAGAAAGTTTTGCCTCACCAAGAACTTTCGACGCAGAGCTTGCATCTGACCTCATGATCAACGTGCGCAGCGCCGATGGCCTGCCGGCCGGGGGCACCTCCGCGGAGGAGCTGTGCGCGAGAAGTCCGAAGACAGCTGTACCGAGGCCCACAGCCGTGCGAGCCTGGCGCGACACTGGTCGGTTACCACGTCGCGTCTCCTCGTGCTGCGGCGTGAGGCACGGTTACGACATAGGGAAGTTCATGCAATTTCGTAAGACGATCCCCGCGATCGCCCTCGGTGTGGTGTCACTGACGGCGCCCCTCGCCGCCGCGGGTACCAGCACCGCGGCGGCGGCGATTGAAGCGGCGGCGGCGGAGTCCTCTCAGGTCGAAGACGCCACGCTCACCGACAGCAACGGCAAGCCCTCCGGCGCCCTGTCGGCGAAGGCGGCATCACAGGCCGGGAAGGTGTTCTCCACTGGTGAGATCACCGGGAAGCGCTTCTCGTCGATCGGCCTCAGCTGGAAGAAGGAGTCCGCCGTTGACGACGGGCTGACCGCCGAGACACGGATCCACCGCAACGGGGCCTGGGATTCGTGGCGGGAGGTTCCCCTGGAGCTGGACGAGGGTGTGGCCGAGGAGGCGAAGCGGGCCGGCGCGCCCGCCTTCTACACGGACGACGCGGACGGGGTGGAGGTCCGCTTCACGTCTCCGAGGGGCGGTCTGCCGCAGGACCTGCGGCTGTCGTTCATCGACCCGGCCCAGAGTCCGGCCAGCTCTTCCTCGGACCGTCAGCCGCGGTCCGCGCAGGCCGGACAGCCGGAGGTGAAGCTGCGGAAGGACTGGGGCGCGGACGAGACGCTGGCCGATCCCGGGTACAAGACCCAGCCCTCGATCAAGGCCGCTATCGTCCATCACACCGTGACGGGGAACAACTCCTATACCCAGGACCAGGTGCCGCAGATCATCAACGGCATCTACGTCCAGCACATCAAGGTCCTCGGCTACGGCGACTTCCCCTATCACTTCGTCGTCGACCGTTTCGGTGGCATCTGGGAAGGCCGCAAGGGCTCCATCGAGATGCAGCCCGGCACCGCGATTCCCGGCATACTCGGCGGCCACGCATCTGGCTTCAACACCAACACCTTCGGTGTCGCGATGCTCGGCAACTTCGAGCCGAACAACAGCGAAGGCGGTGAGGACACCGGCCCTGACCCGACGCCGGGCGAAGCCATGGTCAAGAGCCTGGCCGACCTGCTCGCCTGGAAGAGCGGCCAGTACCAGCTGAACCCGGAAGGCTCCACACAGCTCGTCTCGGCCGGCGGAGGCGGCACCAACCCGCACCCGGTGGGCACGGTGCTCGACGTACCGGTCATCTCCAGCCACAGGGACGTGAACATGACGGCCTGCCCGGGCGCCAAGCTCTACGAAATGCTTCCCGACCTGCGCGAGCAGGTAGCCGACCGGCTCGGCTGAGAAGCGTCAGGGGCGCCTGTGTTCCTCCGGAACGCGGGCGCCTCGACCCAATCCCGAGCGTGCGAGAGCCACTCCACTGCCTGCCGGTTGACAGCTTCGGTCAGCAGGGGATCCGCAGTGGCACACGCCCCCGCATCGCCGAAGCACACCGCCCGACACGGCCCTCGCGACAGAGCTCCGCGAGGACACCTGGCCCAGCTGAGGCCGGCCCCGCCGGGCACGCGACGGGGAGTCCGCACTCGCCGCGCTTCGCGGCGCCTTCGAGGCCGCCGTCGCGAACAGAGCCCGGTCGCCGGACTCGCGGGCCCGGACCTCTCCCGGATGCTCGACGAGAACCCGACGCTCTCCGCGTGCCTACGGGGCCCGCACGACCAGTGGGCAGAGACCCACGCGGAGGCTATGGCGCCGGTTGGGGTCAAGATCCGCCGAGTTACGGGTCTGTCCCAGCGAGCGACGGCCACGAGAAGGTACGCAGCGGCCGCCGGAACCGCCGTCCGGGACCATCGGCGGCACGCCCCGGAGCCGTGCGGCGCACCCGTGTGCGGGCCCCGTTTCCTGGGCCGGGCGGTGGCAGGGGAGGGTCACCGCAGAGGAGCGGGAGGGACGGGTGCGGGCAGGGGTGTACCCGGTGGCGGTTGCGTGTTGTGCCTGGCTGTACGTGTAACAGCGATGTATTAGGGGGCGGTTGGGTGCAACGGTCTGCCGGGCCGGGCGGGTCCTGGTGATCAGAAACGCTCGCTCGTACCGAGCAGCCGGCACCCCCGACCGATACTGAGGAAGAATCGATGCGCGTTCACAAGCTGACCTTCGCCACCCTGGCCGTTGTCGCGAGTCTCGCGCTAACGGCCTGCAACGAAGAGGACCTCACGGGACAGAGCAACCCTTCGGCCGCGTCCACCGCGTCTCCCTCGGCCGGCGGTTCGGATCAGGGCAGTGGGACGGACTCCACCGGGGAGGACTCCACCGGGAAGAGCTCCACCGGGAAGAGCTCCGGCGAGCGGGGCACGGTCGCCGGGACCGGCTCCAACGAGAACGGCACGGTCGACAAGTGCCGCACCGACGATCTGGATATCACGGCGGCGGACAGCACCATCGGCGGCGACACCGAGGGCACCGTCGCGGTGGAGCTGAAGAACGGCGGCGGCCGGGACTGCGTGCTGTCCGCGTACGCGGGCGTCGACCTGAAGACCAGCTCAGGGACGCTGTCCGCGGAGCGCACTGGTCAGGGGGCGGACGAATCCATCCTCAAGGACGGGGAGTCGACGTTCTTCGGCATCAACTACCCGATCAACGAGTCGGGAGGCTCCGGCGTCCGCGTCACGGCGCTTGTGGTGACACCGCCGGACGAGACGAAGTCGTTCTCGCTTGAGTGGCCGGGCTCCGCGACGCTGCCCGCCTCGGACGGGTCGGGCTCCCCGGTGAAGGTCGGTCCGATCGGTAGCGCCGGTCAGGGCGGCCAGAGCTGACCCCCACGGCCCAGGATTTGACCGGTTGGTCGTGTGCCCCCCCCGCCGGGGGGACTCCACGCGAAGACGGTATTCGCTGGCAGGCTGGGCCCGCAGACTGCCAGGCTCCGCATATGAGTCCCCAGACCAACGGCGTGTCCGACGCGTCCTGGCTAGGCACACCGATCGACGCCCGCCCTCTGTTCGGGCCGGAGATGGCCTCCCTCCTGGACCTGCTGCGCGCGCTGCGACCTGCTGAATGGAACGAGCCGGCGGTCCCGGGCTGGAGCGTGAAGGACCTCGCCGCACACGTCCTCGGTGACTACTGCGGCCGCCTCGGCTGGAGCACAGAGGGATTTCGGCCTGCCTTCGCACCCGGCGAGACCCTGGAAGCGTTCATCCATCGTGTCAACCAGGACTGGGTCGACCTCCACACCGGCCACAGCCCGGCCGAGCTCATCGAAGCCCTGGAACTGGCAGGTGCCCAGGTCAACCGCCAATTCGAGGCCGCCGACCTTGGTACCGCGGGACTGGGAGTGTCCTGGGCAGGGGCAGACCCGGCACCTACATGGCTGGACATCGCACGGGAGTTCACCGAGTACTGGACGCACCGCCAGCAGATCCGCCATGCCACCGGCCGCGGCACGGATTCGGAGCCTCGGGCTCTCGCCACGGTCCTGGACACCTTCATGCGGGCCCTGCCTCACACGATGCACGGCACCTCCGCAACCGTCGGAGCCCAGGTCCGGATGGCCATCATTGGTCCAGCTGGCGGCATCTGGACCGTGACGGCGACCGAGGGCCGATGGTCACTGGCCGCGGCACCCAACGGGCGGCCGGTCGCATCAGTGACGCTGGACGCGGAGACGGCCTGGCTCTTGTGCACCCGCGGCATCGAGCCCAGTACAGCCCTGACACGCGCCAACATCCGGGGGGAACGTCAGCTTGCCGGAGCTGTCTGCCAGATCGTGTCCATCGTCTACTGAGCGTCTTCTCCCAATTCTGTGCTGGCTTCGTCGCTGGTGGGGCCACACCGTGGTTACGCAGCCCGTACTTCAGCGCGCTCGACGAGGACGTCGTTCTCGAACCGGGCACCGGCACGGACCAGCGCGACCAGTTGGGCGCCGGTGATCGCGCGCCAGCGGGCCCGAGCTGATTCGACGAGCTTGAATACCATCGCGAGGGCCGCCGCTGGGCTGCCCGCACCACGGGTGACCTTGGTGCGGGGCTTGACGGCGGAGAACGTCGACTCGATCGGGTTCGTGGTCCGCAGGCGGATCCAGTGCTC
Organism: Streptomyces sp. NPDC056835; assembly: GCF_042789485.1. Lineage (NCBI taxonomy): Bacteria > Bacillati > Actinomycetota > Actinomycetes > Kitasatosporales > Streptomycetaceae > Streptomyces > Streptomyces sp. NPDC056835. Next base: position 172,482 of record NZ_JBHUBB010000018.1, on the reverse strand, counting down.
GGCCGGGAAGTCGTAGAGAGCCAGCAGTTCCTCCGCATCGTCGGTGATCTTTGCGACGGCCTTGGGCCACTTGGCGCCGTTGGTCTTCTCGAACGCCGTGATCGCCTTCTCGGGGTGCGCGCGGTCCTCGGCGTTGTAGATCTCCTGCATCGCCTTCGTCGCGCCCGGCTGCGCGGACTTCGGTAGGGCGTTCGCCACAGTTCGGGCCTTGTGGACCCGGCACCTTTGATGCCGGGCGGCGGGGAACACCTCCCGAAGTGCCTTCCCACAGGCCCATCGCGCCGTCGCCGACCAACAGCTCGGGGTCGCGCATGGCGCGTCGGCGGCAGTCGCGCAGCAAGTCGGCCCACGACTCGGCCGACTTCCGCAGCCCCTCGGCGAGCGCAATCAGCTCCTTGGTGCCGTCCGCACGCACCCCGAGCAGAACCAGCAAGCACGAGTGCGCCCGAGCCTCCGTGCCTACGGAGGCGGGACGAAGGACCCTTCACAGAAAGCGTCGTCCGCGGCCCAGGCGCGGTAGGCCACGCCTGTCCAGTTGTTGAGGTCGTCGCGCAGGTGGCTTGTGGCGAGGCCTTCCAGGTGGGTCCGGAGATCGATTGAGCTGGTGGGGCTTAGATGCTGGGTGAACAAATACCGCATGCCATTAAGGGTCTGGTTGGCCTTGCTGCTGTAGCGCTTGCCCAAGCCGAGGAAATCGAATTGATATTGGACGCGGTCGGCGAACACCCGGTCCCAGTGTGGTGGCGCGGCGGCGAAGTATCTGAGCCGTCCGCCGCTTCCGGGGGTGACTTCCGCGTGAAGCCAGCTCGCTGTGTCAGTATGTTCGAAGTACGGATGGAGAAGCACCTTGTTGGCTTCTCTTGAGGTCTGGTTGCTCTTGGTGTGATTGCAAATTCCGCAAACCGGCACGAGATTTTGCGGAGCGACACACAGGGCTGGGTAGTCCGCCTTGGGCATGACATGGTCGAGTTGGCTGACGTCGCTGTGTCGACAGAGCGGGCACAGCTCGTCCTCGGGAGCGGCCATGAGCGTGTCGTAGATTATGCGGCCGGGGCCTTTGGTCATGCCGCTTACATAGGCGATATCTGTCACCGTCTTATCGGCTATGTTCTCGATCTTGAAGTCCGCCGGGTCCAGGTTGTGGAGGTTGCGGGATTCGGCAGCAGCCCGGAGGGCGTCCGCCGCCGCTCGGGCAATGCCGACGGCTTCTCGGAGCCTGGTGCCGAGATTCCCATTGTTTTCGGTGTCGCGGGACAGGCTGGTACAGGTCTCCCAACTGTCCCCGGCGCTGTGCGAGGGCGGGTCCAGAGGCCACATCAGTCGTCCTCGCGCTCGTTGTCCGCGAGCAGGATGCGGACCAGGCTCTTGGCCTCGTCACCGAGCTGCTGGTCGAAGTGGCCGAGCACCTCGTCGTAGGTGGCGAACTTCGCAACGGCGTTCTCGATTTCGGAGTAGAAGCCTGACTGCATCACTTCGAGACCGAAGATTTCGTGGGTCAGGACGCCCACGTTCTCGCCGTAGGTCTCGATCCGAGGACGTCGCGCACGGCTGTGATTGCCGTTCCGGCTGAGCTTGAGCACGCAGGAGCGGGGAACCTCCTGGAGGACGACAGGCGAATGAGTCGCGATCAGCGCGACACCATTGCGGTTGGTGAGAAGGTGCGACAGCGTCTGGATGAAAGAGGCGAGCAAAGGCGGGTGCAGGTGGGCTTCTGGCTCGTCGATGAGTACGAGGGATTGCTCCGCAACGTGCCCGACGAGTTTGGTGATGGTCAGCAGTACGATGGCGTGGCCCGAGCTCAGCTCGTCGAAGGCTTGAACGAGAACCTGACCCAGTCGTCGTCGCAAGTCGTTTTCTCCGCCATGGGCCACAACGCGTTGAGCGAGGGCGTGGATGGGGAGGTCAGCGAAGTGCGGATCCCGGCTCAGCAGGGCCAGGCATTGGAACCACAAGATGTTCTGTGGAGACGCAAGCACCTCCATGAGGGAAGACATGAACTCTATTGCCAGGAACCGGTCCGTGCTGCTGCCGAGTTCGTCACCGGCCTTGCGGAGGCCGACGTGAACGTGGCTGGCTGCCGCCTGGCCGGAGCCGTCCGCGGAGCCGGCCAGCCGGTCGAACGGGCTGAATGTCACAGACACGACGTTCACGAAGCCGTGGTCGTCTGCGGGGTTGGCCGTGGGGATGATGGCGACCGACCCAGCGGTGCCCGGCTGATCCGGGTGTACTACGGCCTGCGCAATGCTACGCAGCAGCCTGGTCTTGCCCACGCCGTTGCGCCCGACGAGCACGTGGATGTTGCTCGGCGGGTTGGAGTCCGGGCGGACCCTGAACTCCAGCGCTTCCGTCTCGGGGCCCGGGGTGAAGTCGAACTGGTACGGCGTCAGGCGGGGGCCGCCCCATGCGATGCGGTGGAACTGGCCCCGGATGGTCTGTTCCTCGACGCTGCGCAGCAAGGAGACGGTGGTAACCGGGTAGGTGAGGGCGGTGTCGAGTTGTTCTCCGTGCCAGTGGGGAATCTTCTCGGGTCGGGATGTGAACGCGAGGTCGTGCAGGAGTCCCAGGACGCCGAGAGCGAGGGGACCTTGTTTTCTGAGGTTGTCGTAATACACGTCACTTTGGCCGAGGGAGAACCATCGCCCGTCGCCCACCTGCAAGAGGGAGCTGAAGGTCCCCGCGGGTAGAGGGTGATCACCGGGTTCCTGATCGGCGTGTGCGATCTTGACGCGTCCGATCTCGATCGGCCTGGCGTCGTTGGCGGGGCGGAACCAAAGGTCGTAGGTGGTTCTGTACCCGAAATCGTCCCAGCTGTCAGGGACGACGATGGCGCCTTGAGGGCCGTCGTTGTATGGAAAGGTTCGGTCGGACTGAACTACGAGCCACACGGGGTTCCTCTGGGCAGGCGGGCGCTGGCACTCGAACGATGAACCCTACCCAGACGCGAGACAGCGCTGGTCCCGAAAGCCGTAGGATCCTACGGCTCATCCGCCGGGCGTGGAGTAGAGCCTCGTCGACGGCGTTGTCGATAATCTCCCCCAGGCAACGCATCAGACCGCGGCTGTCGCTGGAGCCGATGTACATGCCGGGGCGCTTGCGAGTGGGCGGCCAGGAGCCGGCGCGATCAGATGTCGAGGAAGCGCACGTCCTTGGCGTTGCGCTGGATGAAGGAGCGCCGGGCCTCGACGTCCTCGCCCATCAGGACGGAGAAGAGGGCGTCGGCAACGGCCGCGTCATCAAGGGTGACCTGGCCCAGGACACGGTGCTCCTGGTCCATGGTCGTGACGCGCAGCTCCTCGGCGTTCATCTCGCCCAGGCCCTTGAACCGCTGGATGGAGTCGTCCCTGACCCGGCGGCCGTCCTGCCGGCCCCGTTCCAGCAGGACGTCTCGTTCACGGTCGGAGTAGGCGTACGCCACGTGGTCCCGGCTCCACTTGATCTTGTAGAGCGGCGGGCGGGAGAGGTAGACATGTCCGTGGTCGATCAGCGGCCGCATGAAGCGGAACAGGAAGGTCAGCAGCAGGGTGTTGATGTGCTGGCCGTCGACGTCGGCGTCCGCCATCAGAATGATCTTGTGGTACCGGAGCTTCTCGATGTGGAAGTCCTCGTGCACGCCCGTGCCGAACGCGGAGATCATCGACTGGACCTCCTGGTTGTGCAGGATCTTGTCGATACGGGCCTTCTCGACGTTGAGGATCTTGCCGCGGATGGGGAGGATCGCCTGATACCGCGGGTTGCGGCCGGACTTGGCCGAGCCGCCGGCGGAGTCGCCCTCGACGATGAAGATCTCGCTCTTCGCCGGATCGTTGGACTGGCAGTCGGACAGCTTGCCCGGCAGGGCCGCTGACTCCAGCAGGCCCTTGCGGCGGGTCAGGTCCCGTGCCTTGCGGGCCGCCAGCCGGGCGGTGGTCGCCTGGATCGCCTTGCGGACGATGTCGGCCGCCTCGTTGGGGTTGCTGTCGAACCAGTCCGTCAGGTGTTCGTGCACGACCTTCTGCACGAACGTCCTGGCCTCGGTGTTGCCCAGCTTGGACTTGGTCTGGCCCTCGAACTGCGGCTCACTCAGCTTGACCGCGATGATCGCGGTCAGACCCTCGCGGATGTCCTCACCGGTGAGGTTGCCGTCCTTGTCCCGCAGCAGTTTCTTCTCGCGCGCGTACCGGTTGGCGACCGTGGTCAGCGCCGTGCGGAAGCCCTCCTCGTGGGTGCCGCCCTCGTGGGTGTGGATGGTGTTGGCGTAGGAGTAGACGCTGTCGGCGAATTGGCTGTTCCACTGCAGCGCGACCTCCACCGACAGCAGCCGCTCGGTGTCCTCGGCGGCGATGGAGACGACGGAGGGGTGGACCGGCTCACCCTTGCGGGTATTGAGGTAGGCGACGAAGTCGGTGATGCCGCCGTCGTAGCGGTGGGAGACCGTCTTCGCCGCCTGCTCCCCGGCGGTGTCCGGACCCGCTTCGTCGGCCGCGGCCGTCGCGCGGGCGGAGGCACGCTCATCGGTGAGGGTCAGGGTCAGTCCCCGGTTGAGGAAGGCCATCTCCTGAAACCGCCGGGCCAGCGTCTCGAAGGAGTACACGGTGGTCTCGAAGATGCCGCCGTCCGCCCAGAACGTCAGGGACGTGCCCGTCTTCGAGGTGGCCTCGTGGCGGGCCGGCGGCGCGGTCGGCGCCCCGTCCTTGTACTCCTGGGTCCACCGGTAGCCGTCGGTCCAGATCTCGGCCGACAGCCTGGTCGAGAGCGCGTTGACCACCGACAGGCCCACACCGTGCAGACCGCCGGAGACGGCGTACCCGCTGCCCCCGAACTTGCCGCCCGCGTGCAGCACCGTCAGCACCACCTCGACGGCCGGCCTCTTCTCCACCGGATGCATCCCCACCGGGATGCCGCGCCCGTTGTCGACCACCCGTACGCCGCCGTCGGCCAGGATCGTCACATCGATCCGGTCGGCCACCCCGGCCAGCGCCTCGTCGACGGAGTTGTCCACGATCTCCTGCACCAGATGGTGCAGACCCCGTTCTCCTGTGGAGCCGATGTACATCCCGGGCCGCTTGCGGACGGCGTCGAGCCCGTCCAGGACGGTGATCGCGTTGGCGTCATACGCAGCGGACCCGGCATGGCCGTTCTGCTCGGCGCCGGAACTTTCGGGGGCGGCGTGAGCGCCGGAAGTAGTCACAATGCTCTCTTTTCGGGCACGGCAAACCGTGCTCCCGCACGCCACGGTGCGGAAGCGGTCGGATCGCTGGACGGAAAACGCGTCGCGGGCAAGCCAAAGAGGACCCTCAAGGCCCGCGGATCCCGGCACCGGGAAGGCGACGAGACGGTTTCCAGAATACCCAAGGCCCCATGCGGGCCTAGGGTGAGAAGCGCCCTGGGTGTCCATCCAGTCGCCCAGGAGTCTTTCGATCGATCCCCCCTGCCTGGCAAGCGGGAAAGTCCTGGAGGGTGGCACGCAGGGGCTTTCCGGGTGCTTTGGTGTGCCGGGCCGCAGGGGCTTTTTCGAGCGTGACGCTCGGCAGTCGCAGGCCGGCCTCCCGGGGGCAGGCGGCGGCCCGCCGTCCGCGGTGGTCAACGCCCCGGCCCCGCCCCCGAGACGACGGATCGGGTCCGGGGGCGTGCCCGGACTCGCGGTCGTCGTGCGGCGCGTGGACCGACCCGACCCCGTTGCCGGATCCCGTGCGCCCGGCGACCCATCACCCAAGGTCGCCGGGCATTCCCCCCTCATGGTGTGGCCCCGCGCGGCGTCCTCCGCGCGGGGCCACGGTCATGGGGGGTTCGTCAGGATGGGGGTCAGGGAGTGATACGCAACGCGTCCACCATCCCCACGGAGGTACTGCGGTTCACGATCCTGATCGTGTGCGAGCCACGAGCGAGCCCCTGCTTCTGCCACACGACCTGCTGGACCTGTCTCGCGCCGTCGGCCCTGAGATTCACCGTGGCCTGGAAGACGTTGTCGAGATAGACGTCGACCGTCCCCATATCGCCGTTGCGTTCGGACAGATACTGGATCCCGGTGCCGGTGAAGGTGTACGACGCGACCGCGTCCACCGTGGTGCTGTGGTGGGTGTCGTCGTTGAAGTCGCCGTAACCGCGGCTGTTCGTGAGATGCCAGTTGCTGTCGTACGTCAGCGCGGTGTTGTTCACCATCGGGTCGGCGGTCGCGTTCGACCCCAGCGTGGAACTGGTGCCGGCCAGGGACTTCATGCCCTGGTTCGCGGTGCCGGTGAGCTGCGTCTGACTGTAGGAGCTGAGCGGTTTGGCGGTCCGCTCGACGACGTACACCTGGTTCGCCCCGGTGTTGAAGGTGATCTCGGCGCCGCTGGACGTCGTCACGATGGCGTTGTCGGAGGTCCTGCGGACCCTGACCTCCTGGGTCCCCCACGGATTGACGACGCGGGCCGCGTTGCCGAACTGGCTCTTCAGCCCGACGTACTTGACCTCGCCGGCCTCCCTCTCCGAACTGACCATGAATCCGCCCTTGGCCAGCAGGCTGAATTTGCCGACGAAGGTGGAATCGGTGGGCACGGCGGGAAAGACCCGGATCTTGTCGTTGTACGACTGGAGCAGCGACTCGTTCGTCGCGGCCAGATGCACGCCGAGATATTCGAAGACGCCGTTGGTGTTGCTGGTCATGCCGTTCGGGTAGTTCTGGTACTTCTGCAGCATGGTCTTCAGACCCTGGAGCGTCTGATTTCCGAGCCCGAGTCTGGCGGCCTGGATCGCGTCGTTGGCCCATACGTTTCCGTACGGGAACGGCCTGACGTTCCAGGTGTTGATCGCCTTCTGCTGGTCGGGATAGCCGATACCGGTGAGGTCGTACGGCCAGATCAGTTCGGCCGCGACATTCTCGTTGTTACGCGTCTGCGCGATCGGGGGCGTATGCGGCAGATAGGTGTTCGCGTTGGTGTCGGAGGGATATGCGATCAGGTTGTCCAGGATGTTCTGCCACTGCGGTCGCAGTGAGGCGTCCAGGCCCAGCTGGTTGCTCGCCTTGATGGCGAGCGGGAACAGGGTGCGTACGGCCGCCAGGTCGGTGATCGCGTTCGGCACGTTCCAGTACGTCTCGTGCGCGTGGGACGTGGCCACGTAGTACTTGCCGGTCGAGCTGTTGAACGACAGCTTCGCCTGGTAGAACTTGGCGACCTCGCGCATGAACGGATAGGCCGTGTTCCGCAGGTAGTCGGTGTCGTTCGTATACGTGTACTGGAGGTACATGTTGTACGCGGCCTCGGTGCCGGTCGACCATATGTTGTTGGTGAAGTCGCTGTTGACCGTACCGCGCGCGTTGCCGTCCCAGCCCATCGTCTCCGGCACCCAGATGCCGTCCACGTTGTACCGGGTCCTGGTGTACGCCTTCAGCGCGTCGAAATTGCGGCTGTAGAGGTTGTTGAACCCGGTCATGAGATCGGCGTGATTGGAGGCCAGGAACGAGTTGTAGATGTCCCGTTGATTCCAGTACCAGTACGAGTTGCTCCATTTCGTGGCGTCCCCGGTGGCCCGGAAGACGCCGTTGATGAAGTGGGCGGGATAGTTTCCGTATCCGGCCGCCGCGATCATGTAGGTGGAGAGGTAGTAGACGTTCTCCATGTAGTCCGCTTCACGGGACCCGTTGGAGTACTGGACGAACGACTTCTGCCAGAACGCGTGCCACCAGTTGAGATAGCTGTTGTTGGTGCTGGTGTATCCGGCGGCCTTGACCTCCGCGAGCGCGCGCTTGGCCTCGGCGACCGAGTTGTGGCTCGGGGCGTTGAGACGGGTGCTCGCGGTGAACCAGATGGTGTAGCTGGAGTCCGGTGTGATCGAGAGCCGCACCGTACGGCCGTCGACGACGCGCGCGGTGTACGCGGCGCCCTCCACGGTCGCGCCGAGGGTGTAGCCGAAGTTCTGCGGGTCCGTCTGGCCGCGGCTGAGTCCGGCGCCGATGGAGTCCGCGTACGTGGACACCGTCCGCCAGGTCTCGATGTTCGGCACATCACCGCTGTTGCCGAGCCCGGCGACGTCCCACAGGCTCAGATCCAGGTTGATCGCGGAGACCCCGGAGCGGGTGTCCTCCACATGGATGCCCATGACCTCCGAGTTGGGCTTGCCCATCACCGTGACGGTGCGGTTGTTGTCGTACTTGGTGGTGAGGGTGCCGTCGTAGAGGGAGAGGCGCTGTTGGAAGGTGGAGTAGCCGCTGTCCATCGCCGGGGTGGTGGACAGGTTGAGCAGCCCGGCGCCGAAGGCGGTCTGCTGCGAGGTGTCCACACCGGACACCTGCATGTGGAAGCCGTTGTTCTGCCAGGCCATCGCGCCGGTACGGCCGTTGCCGACCGTGAGACCGTGCTTGGGCTCGGTGGTCGGCCGGTTGTAGACGATGTCGTGCTTGGACAGGTAATTCGCGTAGTCCACGTTCAGCGCGCCGGTCGAGGAGTTGAAGGCGGCGTCGGTGGGTGAGGCCACGGCCGGTGAGAGGCCCGACAGGCCGCTCACGACGCAGACGAGGACGAGGAGCGCGCCCAGCAGGCGCCCGGCGCGTGTTCTCCCGCGTGTGTTCGTGCGTGTGCTCGTGCGTCTCGTACGTGCGGCCGATCCCGCCGGCCGGTCGGATCTCGCGGTGGTCACTGTGCATCACTCCCACGGGCGGTCATGGAGCCGGGACGGCTGATGCCGGGCCCGGTGAAGGTGTAGCTGTCGAGGTCGAGAATGGCGCCGGAGCCGCCGGTGAAGACCACGAAGAGATCACGCGGCTGCTCCACGGCGTTCGTGACGTCCACGTTCACCTCGGCGTACGTCTCCCAGCCGCCGGTGTTGGGCACGGTCACCCGCGCGACCACCGGGCCGGTGATGGAGTCGTACCGGAAGGTCGCCACGTTCCCCGCCCTGTCGGAGGAGACACGGGCCCTGATGCCGGTGACGCCCTTGAGGCTCACCGGGTGGTACTTGACCCACTCGTTGTTCTGCACGTCGCCCAGACGTTTGCCGCCCTCGGCCCCGGCGGCCGTGATGATCTGGGGGCCGGAGAGCTGCGCGAAGTGCTCCGCCTGCCACTTCTTGGGCCAGAGGCTGAGCTCCTTCTCTCCGGTCAGCGGTACGGTGCCGTCGGCGCCTTTGTCCGTGTAGCTCGCCCGCACCACGTAGAACTGCGTGGCGTCCAGGCCGGAGTGGATCGGTCCGGTGTTGAAGGTCGTGGAGCATCCGGTGCCTTCGGCGACCTCGTGCGCGTGCTCCTGGTGGCCCAGGGCGATTCGTACGATCACCTTCGAGCAGTCGATCGGGCCGGTCGTGCCGTCTTCGGGGTCGGTCGCCGACGCGGTGACGGTGACGTTCTCGTTCCACTCGAACGCGCCGCCCGCCGGTGGCTGCGAGATCGTCAGCGTGGGGCGGTTGTTGCCGACCACGACCGGGATCGTCGCGGTGCCGGTGCGGCCGGTGCCGTCGCTGACCGTGAGTCTCGCCTGGAAGCTGCCGTTCGACGGATAGGTGAAGGACGGGTTGGCGGCGGTGGAATCGGTGCTTCCGTTGTCGGTGAAGTCCCACGCGTAGCTGAGCGGGTTGTTGTCCGGGTCGCTGCTGCCGACGCTGGAGAACGTTACGGCCAGCGGCGCGAGTCCGTTGTCCTTGTTCACGGAGGCCTTGGCGAGGGGCGACCGGCCGCCCTGCGCATAGTTGATCTTGTAGAGACCGGCATCCTCGGCGCCCGAGAAGTAGCCGCTGCCGTATTCGAGGAGATAGAGCGAGCCGTCGGGCCCGAACTCCATGTCGATCGGGTGGACGAACGTCATACCGTCCAGGACCGGCTCGATCGCCGTCGGCGTACCGGTGGACGCGTTGCCGTTGCTGAACCGCACTTCCTTGATCCAGTTACGGCAGTACTCGGAGATCAGCAGCTTGTTGTCGTAGTACTGAGGCCACTTGACGTCGGAGTTGAGATTCGCGTCGTAGTGGTAGACCTCGGTGTGGTTGGGCGAACCGCAGCCGCCGGGGTTGTCGAGCTGCGGCCACTCCTTGCTGCCGCCATGCTGCTCCCACACCAACGACGGTTTGGTGGGCGGCAGTTGCTGGATGCCGGTGTTACGCGGGGAGTTGTTGACCGGGCCGGTGCCGCCGCCGCAGGGGAACCAGCCGCGCGGCCGGTCGGCCGCGAAGTCCCAGTCGTTGTACGCCACGTCGGGGCCGCCGCAGTACGGCCAGCCGTAGTTGCCCGGGCCGGTCGCCCGGTTGAACTCGTCGTACGCCGCCGGGCCGCGCGCGGGGATGGTCGCTCCGGCGTCGGGGCCGACCTCGCCCCAGTACAGGGTGTTGTTCGCCTTCTTGTCGACCCAGACGCGGTACGGGTTGCGCACGCCCATCACATAGACCTCGGGACGGGTGCCCGCGGTGCCCTTGGCGAAGAGGTTGCCGTCCGGGACCGTGTACGTGCCGTTGTCCTCCGGGTGGATGCGGTTGATCTTGCCGCGCAGATCGTTCGCGTTGCCCGAGGTGCGCTGGGCGTCGAACTGCGCGTGCCGCGACGGGCGTTCGTCGATCGGGGCCATGCCCTGCGCGTCGCCGCCGGAGTTGGTGTTGTCGCCGACCGCGAAGTAGAGGTTGCCCGCCGTGTCCCAGGACATGGAGCCGGCCGAGTGGCAGCACATCTCACGTTCGGTCGGCCACTCGATGATCATGTCTTCGCTGGCCGGGGCGATGGTGTTGGTGCTCTGGCTGAAGGTGAACCGGGATATCCGGTTCACCAGCGGGGTGCTCTTGGGCGAGTAGAACAGCATCACCCAGCCGGTGGTGGCGAACTTCGGGTGCAGGGTGATGCCGATCAGCCCGTCCTCGAAGCGGGCGTCCAGGGGGATGGTCAGCGCGACCGTCGTGGACTTGGTGACGGGGTTGTAGAGGCGGACCTGGCCGCCGGCGGCGCTGGTACCGCGGTTGATGTAGAGGACCTTGCCGTCGGGCAGTACGGCGAGCTCGATCGGCTCGCCCATGCCGAGACCGCCGTCGAGCTTGACCTTCTCGAAGCCGCTGGTGGGCGGCGGGGCGACGGCGTTGCGGTCGGTGGTCGTCGCGGAGGTGGCCGCGGGTCTCCCGCCGGCCCCCGGGCCGGCTGCCACGGCACTGGGCGCGAGCAGAAGCGCGGTCAGGGTTAACAGGGCGGTCAGGCAGGCGACAGCGCGCGACAACACGGAACCTCCAGGGGCCGATCGCGGGGTGGGGGCGCCCGAGGGCCCGGGGCGCGACAGGTGTGCTGTCACGCCCCGGGTCGTCCGGGCGGGTCGATCGAGTGGTGACTGGTCACTGACCGGTGCCGTACACGGCCAGGTCCCACAGGGAGTAGCCGTACTGCGTCGCGCGTGTGGTGCCCTGGACCCGTACGTACCGCCCGGTGCCGCTCACGGCGATCTCGTCGAGACCCCCGTTGCCCGCCGTGACCGTACTGACGGTGCGCCAGGTGACGTTGTCCGTGGACGTCTGGACCGTGTACGCCGTGGCGTGCGCGGTCTCCCAGTTGAGCCGGACCCGCTGGAGCGCATGGACGCCGCCGAGGTCGACGGTGATCGACTGCGGGTCGGAGTGCGCACTGCCCCAGCGGGTGGCGGAGTCGCCGTCCACCGCGTTGGCACCCACGTGCGTGCTGCCGGGCTCGACGCTGGTGACCGTGACGGGCTTGCCCCGCGCCAGATCGGTGGCCGGCGCGCCGTCCTGCTTGATGCGGACGTCGCGGTAGTTGATGTCCAGGCCCGCGCCGTCGTTCTGCAGGCCTATGTGACCGAGGGCGATGTCACGGTTGCTGGTGTAGTCGTTGATCTTGACGCCGTTGAGCCGGATCTCGACGTGCCTGCCGTGCACCGCGATCTCGTAACTGTTCCAGGACCCGGGCGGGTTGAGCGCCGCCGCCCGCGCCGCCGTGTCGGGAGCCCGGAAGCTGTAGACGCTCCCGGTGGTACGGGTCGGGTCGCCGTCGGACGCGTCGATCTGGATCTCGTGGCCGAGGTCGACCGGCTTCCAGGGGTCGCCCTGCGGGTCGGGGAAGCCGATGAAGACGCCGCCGTTGTCGTCGCCCGGCATCATCCAGTCGGCCTTGAGCGAGTAGTTGGCGAAAGGGGTCACCGGATACCAGAGCAGGCCCATGCCACCGACCGAGGAGAGCGTGCCGTCGGCGAGGCTGAAACTGCCCGCACCCGCCTGCCGCCACGTGTCGAGGCTGGCCTGGCTGCCGTCGAACAGCGGCGTGTAGCCGGTCTCCGGACGGCAGTCGGCGGCCTTGGCGCGCGCCGCGGTCTGGATGCCGCCGAGGAGCATGGTGGTGAAGGCGGGGTCCGCGTACGACTCCTCGGTGTGGCCGAGCCCGGTGTACCAGGACCGTCCGCCCCGGTAGTCCTGGCACCAGGTGATCGGATGATCGCCCATGGTGCCTCCGGAGTACGACGTCTCGTCCAGACTGGCGAGCACCTTCACCGCCGAGCGCGGATTGGCGCGGTAGTTGTACCACTCGTCGGTGCGGGTCCAGCGCTGCGGCAGATGCGAGGTGGAGACGGACGCCCGGTCCTCGACCTTGACGGTGGCCGGCTGGGTGGCGGGGTGTGAGGCGAAGTACGCGCCGACGAGCCCGCCGTACCAGGGCCAGTCGTACTCGGTGTCGGCCGCGGCGTGCACGCCGACGTAACCACCGCCGTTCGCGACATACGACTCGAAGGCGGTCTGCTGCGCGGGGTTCAGCACGTCGCCGGTGGTGGAGAGCCAGATCACCGCCTGGTACTGCGCCAGGTTGGCGGCGGTGAACGCACCCGCGTCCTCCGTGGCGGTGACGGTGAACCAGTTGGCCGCGCCGAGCTTTTGGACGGCGGCGATTCCGGCCGGGATGGCCGAGTGCCGGAATCCGGCGGTCTTGGAGAAGACCAGGACCTTGGTGAGGGGCGCGGCAGCATCGGCCGGGGCGGCGGGCTGGGCCTGGGCACCGGTCCGGGTTCGGGCCACGGCCGGGTCGGCGGTCGAGGCGGGCGCCGCCCCGGCGGGTGGGGCCCCCGGTGCGGCGACGAGCGACATGGCCGCCACAACGAGCGCGATCAGGGCACGGGACACAGTGCGCACTATCCGGTCCTCTCTCGGGGCGCGCGAGGGCGCTGGCTGAGCGAAGCGGTGATTTGCGACGAGGCGGCGTCGTCAGGCGTAGTGAACATCGGAGGTCTAGGAGGGTCAAGGGTCGGCGCTGAACTATCCGAAGATTAGTTTTTCTCCATGACAAAATGTCCCCCTTGGCCTCTCCTCTGGCGAAGACAGTCCTCAACAGCAATGCGGGGAACGGGAATCGGCCATCGCGATTGATCGGATCTTCACGCCGTCATGAGTCACGGCCGAACGGGACGGAACATGCGCCCCGTTCAGCCGAGGTAGAGGACCGCACGGACGCCGAACTCGTCGCTCATGTCCTCGCCCCCGGGGCCGTTGACGAATTCGGCCAGGCCGGGGTGCCGATGGCCTTGCTCGCGACCCGGTGGGTGGTCCACCAGTGGTCGAAGTCCGGGTCCTCGGTGCGGAGGTCGGCGATGAGTTCGGCGAGTCGCGCCCATCCCCTTGGAACAGGCGGGTGAAGACGGCCACGTTGGGCTTTCCGTCACGGCCCACGTAGCCGAGGGTCAGGTCGTACGACTCGACTTCGCGGTCCACGGCGGCTGTGGTGCGCACGGTCTGTTCGGCGCCGGTCGCGATGACGGCGGCGGTGGTGCCCACACCAGGAGCGGTGAGATCCGGTTTGAGGACTCCGGCGCCATCGCCGGTATCGACTGGGCCGTCGCCCAGGGTGCCGCGGTCGAGGCGACATGGGTGCCATGTCCGACCCGGTCCTTGGTGTCCGGGGACGAGGTGAAGTTCTTCGCCGGGGTGCCCCGGGCGAGCAGCCGCTCGGCGTCGGCCACGTGACCGACACATTCGTGGATGGGGAAACCGATCCGCCCCGCGCGCGGATCGGCGGTGCTGCCCCACTTGGGCAGGTCGCTGCCGCAGGGTGCTGCGGCGCTCAGGCGAACCGTCACCTGCCCGCCTACCGGATCGGGTTGGCGGGGCGACGGGGATACTCTCGAACGCTCGGGGGCTCGCAGAAGAACGGCAGACACGACAGCCGGTTCACGCCAAGACGGCGCTGGTGATCGGCAATGAACTGGAAGCGGGTCACCAGCGCGTCTCCCCGGCGAAATACCGGGCCGCCTTGCGGAGGATGTCGCGTTCTTCCTCCAGCTCGCGGATCGCGGGTGCGGACGAAGGGCAGGGGAAGGCCGGGCTCGAAGGGGGCGTTGACGCGGTGGTGGGTCCTGGCAGTGCCGATGTGGTCCAGCAAGCTCTCCTTGAAGTAGCCGGCCCGCTGTCTTGGACGGCTGACGTTAATGTCCAGTACTCCAGCCGTAGTTCGCTGTCAGCGCTGGTCAGGGGCTGCTCTTCTAGCGCAGCCCCTGACCGTTCGTCATATGACGGCAGTTCGTAACCAGCGGTGTGGCGGGTGAACCCCAACGTTTCGCGGTGGCTTGGTGGCGTCTCCTGTAGCGGGCATCTCTGGGTGTCATTCGGACTGTCGGACGCGCCGAGTATCCTGCCCGGGTGTCTGACGAACGTTTGATTCTGAGTAGTGCGGCGCCTGACAAGCACCGGATCAACGGCCTTGCTGTGGTCGACGTGGACGGGGCGTCTTTGGTGGTGTGCACCGGCTTATGCGCGCTGTGGAGCTGGGCCCCGTTGCAGGACGAGTGGCAGGAGAGGCCGTTGGCGTACGCCTTCGCCGAGGACCCACTAGCTACCGAGTACCCGGATGCCAAGAACGATATCGACTCGGTTGCCGTGGCGGTTTCCGACGGGCGCGTGGTAGTGGCCGCCGGCGGCGATGAACAGGGAGCGGCCATCTGGGACCTGGACAGCGGCGAGTTGCTCCGCGGGACGACCTACGCCGAGCCCTACGTCTCGTCCATCGCCGCGGTGAAAGGCGAGGGACCGCCACTGTTCGTGGCAAGTAGTGGGGTCCACTGGGACGGAGTCCGGGTGTGGGGGCTGTCCGGTGAGGAGTCTCCGATGGAGCTGGACGCCGGCTCCATCTGGGGTCTCGCCACCGTAAGCATCGACGGCCGCTCGCTGGTCGTCGGGGGCGGGGAGGAAGGGGTAGAGGTGTGGGATGCGGCAAATGGCGAGCAGGTCGCATCGTTCTATATGGACGACGAGGAGAGGGCATACGCCGTCGCATTGTCCCAGCTCGACGGTCGTCCGGTCGTCGTCGCGGGCACGGACTGCGGAAAGGTGTACGTATTCGACCTGTCCGGGGACGAAGACGACGATCCGATCCGCGAACCGTCCACCGTTCATGAGGGCTGCATCAATGCCTTGGATGTCGCCATGGTCGGCGACCGTGCGGTCGCGGTGACCGGCGGTGAGGACGGGACCGTGCGGATCTGGGACCTTGCCGGCGGTCGGCAAGTCGGGCCGCCGCTGACCGGCCACAATGGGGGCGTTGAAGCTGTGGTGGTCACCACGATGCAGGATCGCGCGGTCGCCGTGACCGCCGGTCGTGACGGAGTCGTACGGATCTGGGACGTGACCCTCTGACAAGGCGCCTGACGAGCCGACGGACCAGCCAACACCGTGAGCGCCGAGCGTGGGCGTGCTCTTGCCGGGTTGGACGGGAGGTCCCTACGCCTCTGGTGTCCCGCGCCGGCTCGTGCCCGACAACCTGAAGACCGGGGTCGACAAGCCCGACCTCTGCCACCCGAAGATCAACAAGGCGTGTGCCGAACTCGCCACCCGCTACGGGGCGTTGGTGGATTCGGCCCGCGCGCTTCGACCGAAGGACAAGCCCAGGGCCGAGCGGCCCGTGCCCTCTATCTGGTCGCGGGCGGCATCACCTGGCGGGCGATGCCCTCGGACTTCCCCGTGTGGGACCGTGTCCACGCGTTCGGGCAGCGCCGACGCGACAAGGGCTGGATCCAGGAACCGCACGTCTCGGCCTGAAGGACCTCCACCCGCTGCCGGGCAGCACGCTCCCGCTCCTCCAACAGCCCCATCACCGACGGCACCCGGCCCCGCCCCGCAGTCGAGGCACTGGAACTCACCGGCCTGACACACCGAGCGGACGTCATGGTGCAGAATCTCTCCGGCGGCGAGAAACGCCGCCTCAGCCTGGCCACCGCGACCCTGACACAGCCCGAGATCCTGTTCCCCGACGAACCAACTGCCGGCATGGGTGCCGAAGGACGCCACGCCACGTGGCAGCTCATCAAGAACCTGCGTGAACAAGGCACGACCATCCTGCTCACAACCCACTACCTCGAAGAAGCAGAATCCCTCGCCGACCACCTGGCGATCACGCACCAGGGGAAAATCGCAGCCTCGGGTACCGTCTCCGACATCGTCTCAGAACACCCCTCACCCCTCTGCCCTGTCGTTCGGCCTGAGCCAGGGACACGCAGTGCACGACCTCCCCGTCGACGGCGCGGGCCCAGGACGGAAAAGGACGGATCGTCATCACCACGCGGAACCCCCAGAAGGATGCCGCTGATGACCGCGATGGCGGCCACCACCGCAGCCCTGTGCCGCGCCGGCGAGTCCGTAACGATCGCCACCCTCCCCGCGATCCTCATCCTGCCGCTGATCTCAGGTGAAGCGATCCATGTGGTCATTGCTGACCACGGCTGATGACTGCGGCTGCCCGCTACGGATTCGTGATCTCCGCGATCACTGTGGCTGCCGGGGGAAGCTTGGCGATATCGGCTGCGATTTGCTCGGCGCGGTGGCGGTACGTGCCCTGTCCGAGCACTGCCGCCACGGCCGGAGAAATCCCTGCTGCCGAGTCGACCGTGATCGAGGCCCCTGATGCGGCGGCGCGGGCGGCGTTGATGGGCTGGTCGGCACCTTGGGGCCAGAGCACCATCGGGAGACCGTGCGCGAGGGTGCCGACAACTGTGCCGACACCTCCGGCGCCCACCACGAGATCGACCTTTTCGAGCAACTGGTCCAGTGGAACAAAAGGCACGTACCGCACATTCGTTGAGTCGGCTCGGGCTGTCCGGCTCGCGGTGGGATGCCTCAGGGACGAGCCAAGCGTGGCGATCACGTTGACCCCGGTCTCCGCGACCGCCGCCACTGCCGCGGAAAGGGTGTCCGGGTCGGAGAAAATCGTCCCCAACGTGACGAGCGCCGTCGGCTTGTCGCGCTCACTGAAGTCGGGCAGGTCGAGCGCGACGTCCTTCGACCGGCGGTGGGCCTGGGGCCGGACAGCCCGCACCGGGGTGACGGGGGACCAGTCCGGGTCCTGCAGTTGCTGCGGACACGGGTCGATGTAGCTTGAGGCGGCGACCGGGCGAAGGTGCAGCCGGTCGTACCGGGCCGAGGCCACGCGCTCGATCTCATCGGTGATCACAGCGGGCAGCGACGGGCCGATGCCGGCTTTGTGCCATACGGCGCCGAGCCGAGCGGCAACGAGCGGACCGACCGCGTCGAACGGCTCGGCGACAACCAGGTCCGGAGCCCATTCGGTGGCCTGCCCGATGCTCTCCTCGACAGCGAGGTCGACACGGGCGCCGCCGAAGATCTCACCGATGGTCGAGGGTGTTGGATGGAATACGTCGGCACCGGTGCGGCGGCCCGCTTCCTCGGAGAACACGTCCGGCATCACGCCCGCGGCGAGGAACTCCACCTCCGGAGGAAGTTCCTCGCCGACCGCGGCCCGGAACTCCGCACTCGACAGCAGCCCCACGGTATGGCCGGCACTGACCGCCGCCTGCATGAGCGGGACCAAGGGCAGTATGTGACCAAAGGCAGGGGTTGCGCTGAACAACAGTTTCATGGTCATCCTCTGAGTTTTCTGAACTGATTTTGGTGACTGTGGAACATGTGTGCCGGGCAGGACGATGAGCCCCGCCCGGGACGGCGACCTCGTCCACGTCGATGCCGGCCAGTTCGCGCCGGTAGGTTCCTAGCACTCGTCGGCGCGGCATGGTGTCGCGGCGGGCTCGCCAGGACAGAGGGGCAACTGTTCCGACACGGATCTGTCGCTGCGCTTGAGCAGGTGCTGGCGGGCGAAGGTGGCGCGCTTGAGGGCACGGGCGTCGACGCAGGTCCGTGTGGGTGAGGGAGGGAGATATGTAGGAGACGTCCAGCGGGCCGATGTCGGTGCCGGGCGGGACGATCGCGTCGACCTCGGTTGGTTGGTTGGTTGGTTCAGCCGTTGTACGGAGCGGTGACGTCCAGGACCCAGGTGACGCCGAAGCGGTCGGTGAGCATGCCGTACAGCGGCGCCCACTGCGCGGGCTCCAGTGGACTCACGATGGTCGAGCCCTCGGCGAGCTTGCTCCACAGGGCGCTGATCTCCTCGGCTTCGTCTCCACGCACGGAGACGAAGAACGGGTTCTCGCCCTGGTTCCAGGGCAGTTGCGAGGGCACGTCGTAGGCCATGACGTGGAAGCCGTTGTCGCCGGCCACCTCGCCCCACATCACCCAGTCCGCCTCGCTCTCGTTCCGTACGGCGCCCGCGTCCTTGTAGGTGACCACGACCGTACGTCCGCCGAAGACGGACTGGTAGAAGTCCAGCGCCTCACGTGCGGTGCCCCGGAAGTTCAGGTGAGTGGTGGTCGTGACGGACATGACCTGCTCCTTGCCTCGGTGTGACGAATGTGTGCCGTCGGCCGTCGATGCCGAGCGGCGGCTGCCGTGACCAGGGGGCATGCCTCCCGAACGGCTCGTATGCCACGATGGCGGAGGTAGAGGACAGGTTGTGTCCGGTACTCCAGGAAGTATGGGTGTCATGCATAAAACATCCGCCCGGCTGCTCGCGCTGCTCTCGCTCCTCCAAACGCCCCGTGACTGGTCCGGCGATGATCTCGCCGAGCGTCTCGGCATCACCTCGCGCACGGTGCGCCGCGACATCGAGCGCCTGCGCGAACTCGACTACCCGATCACGACCGTCAAAGGACCGGCCGGCGGCTACCGCCTGGAGGCCGGCACTCACCTGCCGCCCATGCTGTTCGACGACGAGCAGGCCGTCGCCCTGGCCGTCGCGTTGCAGACCGCGGCCGCCGGCACCACCGTCGCCGAAGACGCTTCCCGCGCGCTGGCCACCCTCCGCCAGGTCATGCCGCCCCGCCTGCGCCACCGCATCGACCTGCTGCACATCACCGCGGTCCAACCACCCGCGGCGGCCGGCGACACACCCCAGGTCGACGCTCAGGTCCTGATGGACCTGAGCCGCGCCATCCACGCCCGCGAGGAACTGCGCTTCGACTACGTCCCGGGGCCAAGCACCTCGACCGATGACGCCCGCCGCGTACAACCCCACCACCTGGTCACCTGGCGTCATCGCTGGTACCTGGTGGCCTGGGACCTCCACCGCGAGGACTGGCGTACCTTCCGCGTCGACCGCATCCGGCCCCGCACACCCACCGGCCCCCGCTTCGCCCCGCGCGACCTCCCCGGCGGCACCGTCACCACCTTCGTCACCAGCCGATTCCGTGGCAACGACGGCACCACCACCGACTGGCCCTGCCAAGGCGAAGTCATCCTCCACCTCCCGGCCGCCGATGTCGCGCCCTTCGCCCAGGACGGAATCGTCGTGGAACTCGGTCCCCACCACTGCCGGCTCATCCTCGGCTCCTGGTCATGGACCGGACTCGCCGCCGCCATCGGCCGCTTCGACACCGATATCGAGGTCATCGGCCCGCCCCAACTGGCCACCGCATTCGGCGACCTCGCCGCCCGCTACGCCCACGCCGCCCGCACCACAAAACCAGAGAACGTCCCGACGCGGTGAGAACGGAACGCCGCCGCCTGCCCGGTGGCGTCCGGCACGCACGCTCGCGGCGTTGTCGGGACCGCTTGCCACCCTCCCCGTCGTTCCCCGGACCAGGCTGCCCCCAGCTTCACCAGACCGCTGCGACGGCCCGGCGGTGCCGGCCTTTCACCTCCACTCGATTACGTGGTACTTCGTGGCGCACTCCATTGCCATCCAACAGAGGCGTTTGACAACTGACCCAGTCGCCCTGTGGAGGCTGATCCGGTGAACACCGCCGTTCGAGATCAATGCGTCGGGCTGCTGCTCGGGCTGGATGTACCTCGTAATACTGTGCACAGCATGTTGATTCATCCGGTCATGGGAGACTTGACCGACCGGGACTCCGTCAGTGTCCTCACGCTGCGGCACTTCGTCCCTGGGGCCGGGACCCCGCATGCGCCGATTGAAATGCGTCCCCTGATCAATGGCCTCGACCTGCTGGAGGAGATCCATCCAGAGGGGTGCGCAAGTAGCGTCCGGGAGTGGTCCGGACCTGCTGAGGGCTGGCCGTTGGCAGCCTCGGAGGAACCCCGTCAGGTGATGTTGTCCGAGCCGGAGTGCGGTGCCGGCTGCTGCGGCGCGGTCTGTGCCACCGTGCACCGTACGGGCGGCCTAGTGATCTGGTCGCACTGGGAGAACACCGGCGCCGGCGGGATCGTTCTCCCTGAAGTCCGCTTCGACAGTGACCGGTACGACGCCGAACTGGCCCGGGGAGCGGCCGATCACAGCTGGGAACAACCGGTGGACACCGTGGCCCGACTGTTGGAGCAGACCCTCCAGGACAGCGGCGGGTTCCAGCACTGGAACTGTGCTCTGACTGGCGTTTGGGTCCGGCGTGACCGCCTCGGCCAGGTCAATGTGCACTTCAGGTTCCCCCGGCAGCTTGACGAGGACACCCCCTGGCTGGCATTCGAACTGCTGCTGCCCGTCAGTCAGGATCACAACGCGCCGGCCGAGGAGCAGGCGGGGCAGCTCGCGACAAGTGTCCTTGCCGTTGACCCCCGGCCCCTCGCAGAGGTCCGCGGGGGCTCGGGGGAACTGGCCCTGCGACTCGGATACGAATGGTGTCCCAGCAGCTGAGTGTGGAACCCGGCTTGCCCCGGTCCACGGGCGACGGGCCTGTAAGAGGCCGCGCGGATAGGTGGGGCGGCGTCGCGTGCCGACAGCGTCTCATCGGGAGTGCCCTGCCTACCGCCGCCCTGCGGCCGGACTTTCGACGCGGGAGTCAACGGCTCAGCGATCTCCCACAAGCCGTCCGGAACAATCCAACTCCACGCCTGGTCAGGCGCCCTTCTCTGGCGGCTAGAAGAAGCCCAGCTTCTTCGGCGAGTACGACACCAGGAGGTTTTTCGTCTGCTGATAGTGGTCCAGCATCATCCGGTGGTTCTCGCGGCCGATCCCCGACTGCTTGTAGCCGCCGAACGCGGCGTGTGCCGGGTAGGCGTGGTAGCAGTTCGTCCAGACCCTGCCCGCCTGGATCGAACGGCCCGCTCGGTAGGCGGTGTTCATGTCCCGTGTCCAGACGCCCGCGCCCAGGCCGTACAGCGTGTCGTTCGCGGTTTTCATCGCGTCGTCGAAGTCGCTGAAGGACGTCACCGCGAGGACCGGGCCGAAGATTTCCTCCTGGAAGATCCGCATACGGTTGTGGCCCTCGAAGATCGTGGGCTGTACGTAGTAGCCGCCGGCCAGTTCGCCGTCGTAGTCGATCCGCTGACCGCCCGTCAGAACCTTGGCACCCTCCTGCCGGCCGATGTCCAGATACGAGAGGATCTTCTCCAGCTGGTCGTTGGACGCCTGCGCGCCGACCATCGTGTCGGTGTCCAGCGGGTGGCCCGGCACGATCGCTTCCGTGCGTGCCACGCCCGCCTCCAGGAACTCGCTGTAGTGGCCGTCCTGGATCAGCGCGCGTGACGGACAGGTGCACACCTCGCCCTGGTTGAGGGCGAACATCGTGAAGCCTTCGAGTGCCTTGTCACGGAAGTCGTCATCGGCGGCCCAGACGTCGTCGAAGAAGAGGTTCGGGCTCTTGCCGCCGAGTTCCAGGGTGACGGGCTTGATGTTCTCGGAGGCGTACTGCATGATCAGCCGCCCCGTCGTGGTCTCGCCGGTGAACGCGACCTTCGCCACGCGCGGGCTGGACGCCAGCGGCTTGCCCGCCTCGACGCCGAAGCCGTTGACGATATTGACGACGCCCGGCGGCAGCAGATCGGCGATCAGACTCATCCAGAGATGGATGGAGGCCGGGGTCTGCTCCGCGGGCTTGAGCACGACGGCGTTCCCGGCGGCCAGCGCGGGCGCCAGCTTCCACGTCGCCATCAGGATCGGGAAGTTCCACGGGATGATCTGGGCCACCACACCGAGCGGTTCATGGAAGTGGTACGCGACGGTGTCGTCGTCCAGCTCGCTGAGCGTGCCCTCCTGGGCGCGCAGCGCCCCCGCGAAGTAGCGGAAGTGGTCGATGGCGAGCGGGATGTCGGCCGCCAGGGTCTCCCGGACCGGCTTGCCGTTCTCCCAGCTCTCCGCGACCGCCAGCTCCTCCAGATGCTCCTCCATCCGGTGGGCGATCCGGTTGAGGACATTGGCACGGTCCGACGCCGAAGTCCTCGCCCAGCCGGGGGCCGCGCCGTGCGCCGCGTCCAGGGCGCGTTCGACATCGTCGGCCGTGCCACGGGCGATCTCGGTGAAGGGGCGGCCATTGACCGGGCTGGGGTTCTCGAAGTACTGGCCACGGGCCGGCGGTACGTACTCCCCGCCGATCCAGTGGTCGTAGCGGGACTTGTACGAGACGATCGCGCCCTCGCTGCCGGGCGCTGCGTAACGGGTCATCTCAGTGGCCTCCCGGATTCCGCGCCGCCCGCCGTTGGACGGCGCCCAGGCCCGACCCTATGGAGCGGGACGTTGCGACGACGTTGCACCGCCGCCGTGGTCGTCCATGCGGGCCCGCGGACCCGGCTCACTCCGCCTCCGCCTTGATCATGTCCGCGCACTTCTCGCCGATCATCATCGTGGTGATACAGGGATTGACCGTGGGCAGGAACGGCATCACGGACGCGTCGGCCACCCGCAACCCGGTGACGCCCTTGACCCGCAGCCGCGGATCGAGCGGCGAGTCGACCTCGCCCGGCGCCCCCATCCGTACCGTCCCCGCCGGGTGGTAGACGGTGTTGTGGGTCTCGCGGATGTACGAGAACAGCTCCTCGTCGGAGCGTGCCGCCGGGCCCGGCGCCAGCTCGGTCCCGGTCCACGGAGCCATCGGCGCCTGGGCGGTGATCTCCCGGGCCAGCCGCAGCCCGTAGGTCATCACCCGGATGTCGTGCTCGTGCGTGAAGTAGCGAGGGTCCACCGCCGGCTTGTCCCGGAAGTCACGGGTACGCAGCCGGACCGTCCCCATGGACCGGGCCCTGGTGACATTCGGGGTGAGACAGAAGGCGTTGTCGGTGGTCGGATAGCCGCGCCGGTAGGTGTTCAGGTCGAACGGCACCGAGCCGTAGTGGAACATCACATCGGGCCGGTCCAGGCCCGGTTCGGTGTCGGCGAAGATCCCGATCTCCCACCACTGGGTGGACGAGGTGACCATCGGCCGCTTCGCCTCCCACATGATCACGCCCTCGGGATGGTCCTGGAGACGCGAGCCGACCCCGGGGGAGTCCACCCGTACATCCACCCCGACGTCCCGCAGCCACCCGGCGGGACCGATGCCCGACAGCATCAGCAGCTTCGGCGAGTCGATGGCACCGCAGCTGACGATCACCTCGCGCCCGGCCGCGACCGCGCCGCTGTGAATCGTGTCGGGTTCCAGATACTCGACCCCCGTACAGCGCCGCGCCTCGTCGAACAGCAGCCGCTTGGCCTGGCGGCCGGTGCGGATCTCCAGATTCGGCCGCTTGCCCAGGACGGGATGCAGATACGCCACCGAGGCGGAGGAACGGACGCCGTCCTCACGCGCGTTGATCTGGAACCAGTGCGCCCCGCGTACCACCGTGGAGCCGGTGTTGAACGGGGTGACGGGGATACCGGCGGCGGCGCACGCCTCCAAAAGCGCCACGCCGCACGGATCGTTCGGCGGTACGGTCCGGATCGTCACCGGCCCCGAGCGCCCGTGGTGGTCGCCGGGCGCGTCATTGGTCTCCAGCCGCCGGTAGAGCGGGAAGCACTCCGCCGCGCTCCACCCCGTACAGCCCAGCGCGCCCCACTCGTCCAGGTCCTCGGCCGGTGCCCAGAAGGCGATACAGGAGTTGTGGGACGAGCAGCCGCCAAGCACCTTGGCGCGGGCCTGCCGCAGGAAGTCGTTGCCGTTCTCCTGCGGCTCGATGGGGTAGTCCCAGTCGTAGCCGGACTCCAGCAGCGCCATCCACCGGTCGAGTCTGAGGACACTCTCGTCGCCGACGTCCGAGGGACCGGCCTCCACCACGCAGACGGTGACCTCCGGGTCCTCGGTCAGCCGCGCGGCGACGACGGCGCCGGCGGTTCCACCGCCGACCACCACATAGTCGAACTCACGCACAGAGTGTTCCGCGGACATCGCTGCTCCAGGTCCAGGTCAGAGGTGTTCAGGGGGTCGTGGTGGGCGGCTCGGGCTCCTCGGCCGGGGACCGGTGCGCTTCGAGCGTGCCGGTGCGGGTGCGCTGGAAGAACCAGTAGTAGGTGAAGCCGCCGACGGCGACGATGCCGACGAAGAGGAATGCGCCCCAGCGCAGATACCAGTGGTACGGCGGCGCCGCGTTGTACACCTCGTGGCGTGGCCAGGCCAGATTGAGTGACATGGCCGCGCCCCACAGCACGGCGAGGACATTGACCGGCAGCCCCAGCCCGCCCAGCGAGAAGTGGCCCTCAGCGGGTGTCCAGGTGCCGCGCAGTCGGCGGACCAGCATGGGGAAGGTGACCATCAGATAGGCCACATAGATCATGATGATCGCGATGCTGGTGAGCACCGAGAAGATCTGCGGCTGGTCGATGTTGATCACCAGGACGCAGATGGCGACGAGCCCGATGAAGACGGCGGGCACCACCGGCGTCCCGAACCGCGGGCTCACCCGGGCGATCAGCGAGGACGCGGGCAGACAGTTGTCACGCGCCATCGCGAACGCCAGCCGGATACCGGCCGCGTGCACCGCGAGCGCGCACACGGTGATGGCGACGACCACACACCACAACACGATCTGGCCGACGACCGAGCCGAGCGTGGAGAGCACCACGTACTGGAGTCCGTCCACTGAGAGCGCCTTGTTGTGCAGATCGGGCACGGCGAGCAGCGCGAACAGTAGGATGAGTCCGCCGATGAGGAAAGAGGCGATGAGGGCCCGCAGGATCGCGCGCGGCGCGTTGCGCCTGGGGTTGTGTGATTCCTCGCCCAGCGAGGATGCCGTATCGAACCCGTACATCACATAGGCGGAGGCGAGCGACGCGGTCAGAAAGGGCCCCACGTAGCCGAGCGGCTGACCGGCGCCGAAGCCGCTGGTCGTGACGATCGCGCCGGGGCCGCGGGTGATGTGCGCGGCCAGCAGCCCGATCAGTACGATCGCGGCGATCAGCTCGACCATCACCCCGGCGGAGTTGATGGTGGCCATCAGCTTGACGCCGAAGGCGTTGACCAGGGTGGTGAAGACGATCAGTACCGTGCCGAGCAGGACGGCGTTCTTCGCCGCGTCCGTCTCCCCACCGCCGTTTCCGACGACCTGGAAGAAGCTGGAGATCTGGGGCAGCGTGATCTGGTAGGCGAGGGCGACCGCCGCGAGGGAGACCATGGTGGCCGTCACCATCATCCAGCCGCCCAGCCAGCCGATATGCGGTCCGCCGAGC
Organism: Streptomyces sp. NPDC056835; assembly: GCF_042789485.1. Lineage (NCBI taxonomy): Bacteria > Bacillati > Actinomycetota > Actinomycetes > Kitasatosporales > Streptomycetaceae > Streptomyces > Streptomyces sp. NPDC056835. The sequence goes on along the minus strand of NZ_JBHUBB010000018.1, from coordinate 146,924 downwards.
TTCTTGGACCAGTTGTAGATCGAACCGGCGACCGGGTAGCTGGCGGCCAGCTCGCAGAAGCAGAGGGCCACCATCAGCTGCCCGAGGAACACCATCGGCCATGACCACCAGTACCCGGGCCCGGCGAACTTGACGCCGAAGTAGAAGAGCTGGAAGGTGCCGGTCAGGATCGAGATGTAGCTGATCCCGGCGGCGAAGGTATGGAAGTTTCCGAGGGTGCGCTTGAGTTCGGGCTTGTATCCGAACGCCTTGAGGGAATCGTCGTCGTCCTGGCTCTGGATGTCCTGGGCGCTACGGGTATCGGGTGCGGGCTGATCGGGTGCGGGCTCCGGACCCGACGGTGCGTGGCCGGGGCTCGGGGTCACTCGAACCATCCCAGGGGCCGCGGTGAGAGATTGCGCCACACATGCTTCGCCTCCTGGTACTCGGCCAGTCCGGCGGGACCCAGCTCCCGGCCGAAACCGGACTGCTTCATCCCGCCCCACTCCGCCTGGGGCACATACGGCTGGAAGTCATTGATCCATACGGTGCCGGCGCGCAGCCGCGAGGCCACCCGGTGCGCACGGCCCACGTCCTGCGACCAGACAGCCCCCGTGAGCCCGTAGATCGTGTCATTGGCGAGCGCGAGCGCCTCCGTCTCGTCGCGGAACCGCTCGACCGTGAGGACCGGTCCGAACGACTCGTCGCGCACCACGGACATTCCCGGGGTGCACTCGTCCAGCACGGTCGGCAGATAGTAGAAGCCATCACGCAGCGCCGGATCGTCGGGCCGCGCGCCCCCGCAGCGCAGCACGGCGCCCTCGGCCAGCCCCGCCGCCACATACGCCTCGACCTTGGCGCGGTGCGCGGCGGAGATCAGCGGCCCGGTCCGGGCGTTCTCGTCGAACGGTCCGCCCAGCGGGATCACGCGCGCCCGGGCCACCACGTCCTCGACGAACGCGTCGTGCAGCTCTTCCTGGACGAGGAGCCGCGCCCCGGCCGAACAGACCTGTCCCGAATGCAGGAACACCGCGGTGAGCGCGTAGTCGACGGCCGCCTCGTAATCGGCGTCGGCGAAGACGATATTGGGGTTCTTGCCGCCCAGCTCCAGCGCGATCTTCTTCACGGTCGGTGCCGCGGCGGCCATGATGCGCCGGCCGGTGACCAGACCGCCGGTGAACGACACCATGTCGACCCGCGGGTCCTCGCTGAGCGGCGCGCCCGCGGTCGGTCCCGCGCCCAGGACGAGATTGGCGACCCCGGCGGGCAGCCCGGCCTCGGTCAGCAGACTCATCAGCATGATGGCGGTGTGCGGGGTCAGTTCGCTGGGCTTGAGGACGAAGGTGTTGCCCGCGCCGAGCGCGGGGGCGACCTTCCAGGCGGTCTGGAGCAGTGGATAGTTCCACGGGGTGATCAGCGCGCACACACCGACCGGCTCATGCACCACCCGGCTGTCCACGCCGGGATCGCCGGTGTCGACGATCCTGTCGGTGCCGCCGGCCGCCGTCAGATTGCCGAAGTAGCGGAAGCAGTTGGCGATGTCGGCCATGTCGTACTCGCTCTCGACGAGCCGCTTCCCGGTGTCCAGGGACTCGGCTCTGGCGAGTGCCGCCCTGTCGCGCTCCAGCAGATCCGCGACGCGCAGCAGCAGTGCGCCGCGCTCGGCGGCCGGGGTGGAGGGCCAGGGACCGCTGTCGAAGGCGTCACGGGCCGCACCAATCGCCGCGGCGGCGTCCTTCGGTCCGGCCTCGTCGACGGTCGCGACCAGTGTGCCGTCGGCGGGGCAGCGGATCTCGCGCGTCTGCCCGCTGACGGCGACGGTCCACCTACCACCGATGAACAGCTCCGGCATGAAGGCTCCTCCGGTTCCGATCGGGGTACCCGGCGGAGTGCGGCCCGTCGCACGGGCCAGGCGCCGTGGTGCTCTGTGAACCGACAGTAGGGAGGGAGGAGCGGGTTCGCAGCGCGGGAGACGCCGAGCGGGGGCGGCCGGAAGCGCGATTCGTCGTGTGTACGCGTGTGTACGTTCGCATGCGCGGTCGGGGCAGGCCGTCACCTCCGCTGCCACGCGTCGAGTTCCCGTACCCGCGCGAGTGCGGCCGGCCGCTGCTGTACGGGGAGTACGGAGGCGAGCGCCCGCCACACCGGCAGGTCCTCCTCGCCCCAGGGGCTGTACGCCCAGTCGGTCAGCAGCCCCGGGTCGCCGCGGGCGATCAGCGCGGCCCGCAGCTGGTCCGCGAGACGCCGGCGCAGCCGTACCACCGAGGGCGCCCGCGAGGCGGGCAGCAGCGGCCCGGCGTAGGCGCTCATCGCGGAGGTCACGGCGCCGGAGGCCAGCCGCCGGGTCACCGCGTCGAAGTCCGACTCGACGGGAGCGGCCAGCCGGTAGGGCCGTGAACGCAGCAGCCCGGGGCCGAGCAGTCCGCGCAGCCGGGAGAGCTCCGCGCGCAGTGTGACCGGGGTGACCGACTCGTCCTCGTACAAGTCGACAAGCAGCTCGTCCCCCGCCACGCCCTCGGGACGGCGCGCGAGCAGCGTCAGGATCTCGCTGTGCCGGGGGCTCAGCCGCAGCTTGCGGCCGGCGGCCACCAGCAGCGCCTCGTCCCGTCCCAGCGCCGTCAGCCGTACGGCCCCGGCGTCGGGCGCCGGCGCGAGCAGTGCGAGCTGCGACTCGGCGGCCCGCGCGACCGCGCCCACGAAGGCCAGACTGTGCGGGTGGGCCAGCCGGTCACCACCGGTGATGTCCACGGCGCCCAGCAGCCGTCCGCTGAACGGATCGTGGACGGGCGCGGCCGCGCAGGTCCACGGGTGCACGGGCCGCTGGAAGTGCTCGGCGGCGAAGACCTGCACGGGCCGGTCCACGGCGATCGCGGTGCCGGGCGCGTTCGTTCCGGTGACGGCCTCCGACCAGCGGGCGCCCGGCACGAAGTTCATCCGGCCCGCCAGCAGCCGGGTCGCCCGGTGTCCCTCGACCCAGAGCAGTCTGCCGTGCGTGTCGCACACCGCCATCAGATGCCGGCCGTCCATCGCGTACGCGCCCATCAGCTCACGGAAGAGCGGCATCACCCGGGCCAGCGGATGGGCGTCGCGGTACGCGGCGAGCTCGTCGTCGGACAGCTCCACGCGCGCCATGCCCTCCGGGCTTACATGGGCGCGGGCGGACCGCCGCCAGGAGGCCGCCACCACCGGCCGCACCGGATGCTCGACCCGCCCCGCGGTCGCGTACGACTCGTACGCGCGGCGCAGCGCCCCTCGGCGCTTCACCGGGTCGGCGCCCGCTTCCAGAGCCACCCAGGTATCGGTCAACACGGCCTCCCCGGTCGGACATCACCGGACGTGACCATCGTCGCCCCGGTTGCCCGGCCCGGCAAGCGTCCCGCCGGGCGACCGGACCGTACGGATCACCTCACTCCTCGGCGGGAGCGTCATTCCTCGGCAGGAGCGTCCTCGGCGAGCGCGTCCGCCAGAGCCGCCGCGGGATCGGGGCCGCCCGGACCCGCGGGAGCCCACCGACCCCGCTCCTTGCGGTACGGCCACCAGCGCCCGTCGCGGCCGTACCGCAGCTGGACCGGCGCCTCGGCCACCGTCCAGCGCCCGCCGCCGCCCGCCCGCAGTCGCGGCCGGTCCCCGTCTTCCCAGGCCGCGTCGAGCGCCGCCGCGGCCCGTGCGAGGGCCTCGGGCTCCGGGGCCCAGGTGTCCTCCAGTACGGAGAGGGCCGCCGCGCCGCCGTACCGCCAGGCGCGTACCGCGAGGTCCAGCTCGGCCGGCCGGCGGCCGGAGCCCGAGGCGAGCCGCGCCACCAGCCGCTGGTCGGACGCCGTGGCGGCCAGCCGTACCGCGTCCTGTCCGGGCGTCAGCTCAGGCTCCTCCGGCTGCTGTTCATGGCCGGGCAGCAGTGCTTCCGACAGCAGCCGCAGCGCCCGCGCCGCCGCGTCGGCGGCAAGGAACTCCAGGGCGTCCGCGTCGACCCCGGCCGGCGGCGCGCCCTCCGTGTCGAGGGCCGGAGGCTGCCCCGGCTCCGAAGGCAGCGGCGGGGGAGCGGGCAGCGCGGGCAGGAGGCCGCGCGCCGCGAAAGCGGCCACGGCCGGTACGCCCGCCTCCTCGCCGCTCCGGGCGCCGCCGTCGCCCGTACCGTCCCTCGGCTCCTCTCGCGTACGGGCGGCACGCGCGACACTGCGCACCTGAAGCTCGTCGAGCAGCCGGCGCTCGCTCCTGCCGCGCATCAGCAGCAGGACGAACGGATCCTGGTCGAGCAGCCTGGCCATCTGATAGCAGAGCGCGGCGGAGTGCGGGCAGTGGTCCCAGGCCTCACAGCCGCACTCCGGCTCCAGATCGCCTATACCGGGGAGCAGTTCGACCCCCGCGCTCGCGGCGTCCTCCACCAGATGCGGCGGCATCTCCCGGTCGAGCAGCGCCGCGATATGGCCCGCCCGGTCGACCGCCATGTCCAGGAAGCGGTCCCACTCCTCCTCGGTCAGCTGCTGCAACAGCACATCGCTGCGCTGGGCGGTGCCGTCCCGGTCCCGGACGACCGCGGTGATCCGTCCTGGCCGTACGGACACCGCGCCGACCGCGCCCTCGCGGGCCTGTCTGCGCCCCCTCTTCAACTGCTGGCCGTCGAGGGCGGTGTCCTCCAGCGCCTTCAGCCAGGCCCGGCCCCACCAGGTCTGTGCGAAGGCCCGGCCCTGGGCGGGCGCCAGGGCGGCGAAGGTGCGCACCGCACCGTCCGGCGAGCCGTCCACCGAGCCGTCCATCGAACCGTCCTCGGAACCGCCGTCATACATATCGCTCATCGGGCGTTCCCCCGCAGCTCCACCAGATCCGCCAGCTCGGCGTCGGTCAGTTCGGTCAGGGCCGCCTCGCCGGAGCCCAGTACGGCGTCGGCCAGCCCCTGCTTACGTGCCAGCATCTCGGCGATCCGGTCCTCGATCGTGCCTTCGGTGATCATCCGGTGCACCTGTACGGGCCTGAGCTGCCCGATGCGGTACGCGCGGTCCGTCGCCTGCGCCTCGACAGCGGGGTTCCACCAGCGGTCGAAGTGCACGACATGCTCGGCGCGGGTCAGATTGAGCCCGGTGCCCGCCGCCTTCAACGACAGCAGGAAGACCGGCACCTCACCGTTCTGGAAGCGGTCCACCATCGCCTCGCGCTCGGGGACCGGCGTACCGCCGTGCAGAAACTGGGTCGGCACGCCACGCGCCGCCAGATGCCGCTCCAGCAGCCGCGCCATCTGTACGTACTGGGTGAAGACCAGCACGCTCGCGTCCTCCGCGAGGATCGTGTCGAGCAGTTCGTCCAGCAGTTCCAGCTTCCCGGAGCGGTCGGTGAGCCGGGGCCGCTGCTCCTTCAGATACTGCGCCGGGTGATTGCAGATCTGCTTGAGCGCGGTCAGCAGTTTGACGACGAGCCCGCGTCGTTCCATGCCGCCCGCCTCCGCGATCGCGGCGAGGGTCTCCCGTACGACCGCTTCGTACAGCCCGGCCTGCTCCCTGGTGAGGGAGACGGCGCGGTCGGTCTCGGTCTTGGGCGGCAGTTCGGGCGCGATCCCCGGATCGGACTTCCGGCGGCGCAGCAGGAACGGGCGGACCAGCGCGGCCAGGCGCTCGGCCGCCGCCGGGTCGTTACCACTCTCGACGGACTCCGCGTAGCGGGTACGGAACGTGCCGAGGCGGCCGAGGAGTCCGGGGGTCGTCCAGTCGAGGATCGCCCACAGCTCGGAGAGGTTGTTCTCCACGGGGGTGCCGGTGAGAGCGACCCGGGCCCTGGCTCCGATGGTGCGCAGTTGTCGGGCCGTGGCGGAGTACGGGTTCTTGACGTGCTGCGCCTCGTCGGCCACGACCATGCCCCAGTCCGTCCCGCCGAGTCTCGACGCGTCCAGCCGCATGGTGCCGTAGGTGGTGAGGACGAACTCGCCGTCTCCCAGCCCCTCCAGACCGCGCGAGACACCGTGGAAGCGACGCACCGGTGTGCCGGGTCCGAACCGTTCGATCTCGCGCTGCCAGTTGCCCATCAGGGAGGACGGGCAGACGACGAGGGTCGGGCCGGCCGCCGACGGGTCGGTCTGCCGGTGCAGATGGAGCGCGATGAGGGTGATGGTCTTGCCGAGCCCCATGTCGTCGGCGAGACAGCCGCCGAGTCCGAGCGATGTCATCCGGTGCAGCCAGTTGAGCCCGCGGAGTTGGTAGTCGCGGAGCGTCGCGGCGAGCGCGGCCGGCTGTCCGATCTCCTGCTCCGCATGCTCCGGATCGGCGAGCCGGTCGCGCAGAGTGGCGAGCCGGCCCGTCGCCCGTACCTCGACCCGGCGGCCCTCGACCTCGGTGGAGCCGGTCAGTACGGCTTCGAGCGCGTCGACCGGACTGAGCTTGCGGTCCTGGCTCTCGCGGGCGCGCCGGGCCTCCGCCGGGTCGATCAGGACCCACTGGTCACGCAGCCGGACAACGGGACGGCTCGCCTCGGCGAGCCGGTCGAGCTCGGCGCGGGAGAGCCGCTGATCGCCCAGCGCGAAGTGCCAGTTGAAGGCGAGGAGGGCGTCGGCCGACAGGAAGGCCGGCAGATCCGTCTCCGGCCGGGGAGATCCGCCGGTGTTCGCCGCGTCTGCCGTGCCTGCCGCGTCCGGTGTGTCGGGGTCAGCCCCTTCGTCCGCGGGGCCGATGACCGCGCGGGCCGTCAGCGTGCGCGCCAGCTCCCTGGGCCAGTGCACCTGGACGCCGGTCGCGGCGAGCGCGCCGGCCGCCTCGCCCAGCAGTTCGGTGACCTCCTCGTCCGCGAGCTCGATGGCGTCCGGCACGGCGGCCGAGAGCAGCGGGGTGAGCGGCGGCCAGGCGCGGGCGGCGCGGCGCAGCGCGAGCAGGGCGTCCATCCGGGCGCGCGGGCCGAAGGCGGCCGACGCCGAACCCGACCACACGTCGGTGGCGTCCGAGACCGTGGAGGGATCGCTGACACTGTGCATCTGGAGGACGGCGCGGAAGATGGATCCCGGCGTACCCGATGTACCCGCCATGTCCGCCGTGTCCGAGGTATCCGTCAGACCCGGCAGCTCAACGCGCAGCGAGAGCCGCACGCCCGCGTCATGCCCCGCCGCCACAGCCGTGGCCCAGTCACGCAGCTCGGGATAGCGGCGCGGCGGGGCGGCGGCGAAGGCGGGGTCCGCCGTGACGAGCGTGGCGGCCGGCGTGCGCGGCAGCCCGTCGGCGACCGCGTCGAGGAAATCCCTCAACAGCCTCTCGGGCCGGGGGAGAAGCACCGTATCCGCCGGGCCGGCGGCTGGTTCGGCGGCCGGCCCGACAGCGGCGCCGAGCGGTACGGCGTGCGCGCTGGGCGGCATGGAGGCCGCCAGTGCACGGATCCGCTCCAGATCCTCGCCGGTCAGTGGTCCGGCCCGCCACGCGTCGTGATCCGTACCGGTGAGGCCGGGCAACATCCGCCCACGGGCGGCGAGTTGCAGGGCCAGGAGCGCCGCCGCACCCCAGAAGGCCACGGACGGCGACGCGTTCGCCGAGGCGCGCCCCCTGGTCAGCATGGGGAGAGCGGCGGATACGGGAGTCAGCAGCGCCCGGACCGTGAGAAGGTGGCCTTCGGTGTCGACGACAGCCAGTTCCTCCGGGGAGCCCGGTCCGGACGGCGGCTCCGCGCCGGCGGCTCGCCAGAAGGCGATCCGCCCGGCGCGAGCCGGATCCGCGGGGAGAAAGACGGTGGAACAGTTTGCGAGTTCGGCGGTCCGGGAGAGCGATGCCGCGGGAAGCCTGTGCACAGCGAAGACGCATTCCTCAAGTTTGACTAATGCGGGTCGGAGCCGCCGAGGGTACCCCACCGCGAAGCCACGCGGCGACGGCGACGCCGTGACCTGACTCACTCCCGCGACACCCCTGGGTGTAGCCAGCACCACCCCCACACCCCGGACAGCACCCACCTGTTCCGGGTGGTGGCGTCATGGCTGCCCGGTAGCACGTACCCCTACGTTTCAAGGGGGCCGACGCAGTCCGCGCGGCCCTCTCTCAGTACCCACCTCGGCCTACAGACCGGAGACCGACATGCCCCAAGCCGCCGCCATCCCCCTCGCGGAGCCCATACCCGACCCGGCAGTCGGCCGCGCGGGCGGCAGCGACTTCACGCCCCTCCTGCGTACGGTCAGGGAACAGGGTTTCCTGGAGCGCCGGGTCGCCTGGTACGCCCGGGGCATCACCGTCAACTTCCTCTTCCTGGCGGCGATCGTCACCGGAATGGTGCTCCTCGGCCCCTCCTGGTGGACGCTGCTCCTCGCGCCGCCGCTGGCCGTCGTATCCGCGCGCATGGCGTTCGTCGGCCATGACGCGGGACATGCCCAGATCACCTCCGGCCGGGGCAGGGGCCGCCTCATCCAGCTCGTCCACGCCAATCTGATGCTCGGTATGAGCCAGGAGTGGTGGAACGACAAGCACAACCGGCACCACGCCAACCCCAACCACATCGACAAGGACCCGGACGTCGCCGCGGACATCCTCGTCTTCACCCAGCATCAGACCGCGGGCCGCACCGGACTGCGCCGCTGGCTCACCCGGCACCAGGCATGGCTGTTCTTCCCGCTGACCACACTGGAGGGCATCGCCCTCAAGGTGTACGGCTTCCAGGCCGTCTTCTCCCGCGACGACCGGATGCCCGTCCGCCGACGAGTGACCGAGGGAGCGCTGCTCACCGCCCATGTCGTGGCGTACGTGACCCTGCTGCTGACCACGATGACCGTCGGCCAGGCCATCGTCTTCGCCCTGATCAACCAGATGCTCCTCGGTCTCCATCTGGGCATGGCCTTCGCGCCCAACCACAAGGGCATGGAGATGCCCGACCCGGAGAACAGCGAGGGCTGGGGCCATCTCCGCCGTCAGGTCCTGACCTCGCGGAACGTCCGTGGCGGACTCCTCACCGACTGGTTCCTCGGCGGGCTCAACTACCAGATCGAGCACCACCTCTTCCCCAGCATGCCGCGCCCCCATCTGCGCCTCGCCCAGCCGATGGTGCGCGCCCACTGCCTCTCGCTGGGGCTCCCGTACACGGAGACCGGACTGATCGAGTCGTACCGCCAGGCTCTCGGGCATATGCATGAGGTCGGCGAACCGCTGCGCGCGGGCGCATAGTGGAACTGGCGGACGCCCGTGCGCGTTCACTGGGCAGGAAGCGGCCTGGCCGCGAAGGAGGCGTCGAGATGTCGACACGTACGAAGATCGCTGTCGGGGGAGTGGCCGTTGGCCTTCTTCTGATTCCGCTGATCGGTTTCTGGTTCTCACTGCTGGTGGTGCTCGGCGTGCCGGCGGCCGCGTATCTGATGCTGGACCCGTCGCAGCGCCGCAGGCTGCGCAGGATCAGCCGCAAGGAGATCGGCCGCTGACCCGGCCCGGCTGATCGCTCGTGTGCGGGGTCCTTGGCCGGACGGTCCTGGGCCCCGCACACGCACGCGGTTCCCGTCCGAGGGGGCCGGCTCAGGCCGGGCGTACGGCCATGCCGTCGAGCGCCTTCAGCAGTTCCGGCAGTTCCGTGCCCCGGCCGACCGGCAGTACGTCTCCGGGCTCCTCGTCCAGCAGGACGAACGCCATGTCGTCGGTCCTGGCGACGAAGGACCAGCCGGGGCCGTCGGCGCGCAGCGTCCGCGCCTCGCCCGGGGCGAAGCCGGACCGCACCCGGCCGAGCGGCGGCGGTGTGTCCAGGTAGCCGCGCAGTTCCTTCAGCACACGTCGTACGCCCTCATGGGCGGGTGCCGGTGCGCCGTCGCCGTCCGCCGCCGCCGCCCTCTTGTCGTGCAGCTGTTCTCGCCAGGCCGTCCACTGGAGGGCGATTCCGTCCGCGCCGAGGCGGCGCTGCGCCGGACCCCAGGACTCCGTGTCGGGCGGCGCGAGGGGCGGCCGGAGGCCGTCCTCCCCGGAGCCGGGTTCCGGTTCGGGGTCGTGCGGGGCGGGTACGCCGGGTGCGGCGACGGCGAGGGCGACCGGCCAGCCGGGCAGGGCGCACACCACGGTCCGTTCCCCCGGCGACAGGTCGTGCTCCATTCCGCAGTCCCAGGCCGCGATCGCGACGGCGACGAGTGACACGTCGTCCACCACCACTGTCCAGCGGGCGCCGTCGCCGTCCTGCCCCATGACCAGCCCGTATCCCCGGTCGTACGGTTCAAGGCCGAGGGCGGCACACGCTTCCGGGTAGTCGTCGCCGAGTACGGCCGGGAACCGCGCCGGTGTGAGCAGCGCGGCGGTCAGCACGTACAGTGCGTCGTCGTCCACGGAGTCTTCCGTTCCGGTCACCGCGCCTCCCGAACCCATCGGTTGTCGGCGCACCCTAGCCAGTGGGCAACCCGGACGTCGAGAGCGCGGTACGACCAGGCTTTTCCGGCCCTGGCTCCGGCCCCCGGTGCGGGCCCCGGCTCCGCTGTCGGGCCGGGCCGGTGGGGTCAGGCGGCCGGCAGGCCGAGCAGGCCGCGGGCCACGGTCTGCGGCGACTCGTCCCGCTCGCGGGCCAGCGCGATGACCGCCCGGCAGGCGAGTTCGCTGACACCGAAGGACAGGGCCTCCGGTGAGACCCAGTCCGCCGCCTCGTCGATTCGCTGCTGATCGTCCTCCGCGCACGCCGACACGTAGGTGGCGGCGGCCTCGAATATGTTGTGCGGCCGGGCCGGGGGCCGCTCCGCGGCCGGGGCGGCGGCCCGGCCCGACACGTGGCCCGATACGAGGATCCTGCGCAGTCTGTTGAACACGGGGTCCACCTTCCCTGCTGCCTGGCGTGGTGCGGGCCGCAACGGTCGTCCGGTCGTCCGGGCCGCCCTTCCAACGTACGGTCGCGGGTGCGCCGGCAGAAGAGGTCCTTCCCCGTGCCAGGTGCTTTTTCGCAGGTGCTCGTCCGGACCCAGGGCGCGGGGCCCAGGGGTGCGGGGCCCAGGGGCGCGGGGATCAGCCGTGGCGTACCGCCAGGGCCAGGAAGCGGGAGTCCTCGTCGGTGTACGACTCCAGCCGCCAGCCCGAGCCGGCCAGCAGCGGACGGAGATTGGGCTCGGCGCGCAGATCCTCGTCCGTGATCCGCCGGCCCTGCCGGGCCGCCAGCGCCGCCCTGCCGATGGGGTGGAACAGTGCCAGTCGGCCTCCCGGCCGTACGACCCGGGCCAACTCCCGCAGATTCTCGTCGGGTTGCGGGAGATGGGCGATCAGCCCCGCACCGAACACCGCGTCGAGCACCGCCGTCCGCACCGGCAGCCGGCTCACATCGGCGAGCAGCAGTCGCCCGGCGGCGCGACGGCCCGCCCGTACGGCCGCGTCGAGCATCTGGAGGGTCAGATCGACGCCCAGGACCGTACCCCGCGCGCCCACCGCGTCCCGCAGGGGTGGCAGTGCGCGGCCCGTACCGCAGCCCGCGTCCAGTACGGCGTCACCGGGGCGCAGCCCCAGGTCGGCGACGGCGGCGGCGTAGGCCGGACCGTCGTCGGGGAAGCGCGCGTCCCAGTCCGCCGCCCGGGAGCCGAAGAATTCCTGCACATGTGTGTGGTCATGGGCCATGGGGCAATGATCCCCGGCGTGACCGTCGCACGGCGGGCGGGCCGCCCCATTTCGTCGCTCCACTTCCCGTCGGCGATTCCCGGGGGTAACTTGTCCCAGAGGTTCCGGACATCCGGGATATCTCGGATGTTCTGCGATCTTCCGGATGTTCTGGGGTCTCGGAGGTCACGGAGGCCTTCTCGCGGAGATTCTTCCGAGAAATCTTCGTCGGTCCCGTCGAGGATGTCGAAATCACGGCGCGTGCTTCTACCTGTCAGTGAGAGCGCCGAGAAGGGCGCGACAGTGAGGAGAACGTCATGAAGTACATGCTGCTGATGCAGTTCAGTGAGAAGACCGTGGACTTCCCGCCGCTCACGGAGTGGACCCAGGACGAGATCAGGGCCCATATCGCCTTCATGCGTGACACGAACAGCAAGCTCTCGGAGGCGGGCGAGCTGGTCACGGCGGAGGGGCTGGCGGGTCCGGAACAGGCCAGGATCGTACGGGCGGGTGGCGACGGCTCCGCCGTCATCACCGAGGGCCCCTTCCCCGAGACCAAGGAATTCCTGGCCGGTTTCTGGATCGTGGACTGCGACAGCGCGGAGCGGGCGGTGGAGCTGGCCGCGTATGTGTCGACAGCTCCCGGCCCCGGCGGACAGCCGCTGAACATGCCGATCGAGGTGCGCCAGGTGATGGCGGGACCGCCGGAGGAGATGTGAGCGCTGACTGATACGACCCCCCGCCCGGCGGAGCCCGAGCCCGATCCGGTGACGGATCCGGGAACCGGCGGGGAGACGACGGCCGAGGACCTGCTGCGCACGCTGGCGCCGCAGGTCGTCGGCGTGCTCACCCGGCGCTTCGGGGATTTCGACTCGGCCGAGGACGCCGTACAGGAAGCGCTGCTGGCAGCGGCGACGCAGTGGCCCGACGAGGGCACGCCCCGCAATCCGCGCGGCTGGCTGATCCAGGTCGCGAGCCGCCGGATGACCGAGCGAGTACGTGGCGAGCAGGCGCGCCGCCGCCGCGAGGACCTGGCGGCGAGACAACTGCCCACGGACCGGCGGACGGCGCCGGCCGCGGACAACGCGGACCCGGCGGACAGGGACGACTCGCTGATCCTGCTGTTCCTGTGCTGCCATCCCGCGCTGTCGCCCACGGCCGCGATCGCGCTGACCCTGCGCTGTGTCGGGGGCCTGACCACGAGCCAGATCGCGCGCGCCTTCATGGTGCCCGAGACGACGATGGGGCAGCGGATCAGCCGGGCCAAGCAGCGGATCAAGATGTCCGGGGTCCCGTTCCGGATGCCGGAGGGCGAGGAGCGTGCCGCCCGGCTCGACGCCGTACTGCATGTCCTCTATCTGATCTTCAACGAGGGATACGCCACCAGCGAAGGGCCCGATCTGCAACGGGTCGAGCTCTCCCGGGAAGCGATCCGGCTGACCAGGGCCGCCCATGAACTGCTCCCCGATGACAGCGAGGTGGCCGGTCTGCTGGCGCTGATGCTGCTCACTCACGCCAGAAGCGCCGCGCGCACCGGCCCGGCCGGTGAGCTGATCCCGCTCGCGGAGCAGGACCGGGGGCTCTGGGACGCGCGGGCCATCGACGAGGGCACCGCGCTCCTCACGGCCACCCTGCCCAGGGGCCCTCTCGGTCCGTATCAGGTCCAGGCGGCGGTCGCCGCCGTCCACGACGAGGCGGCGACGGTCGAGGAGACCGACTGGCCGCAGATCCTCGCCCTGTACGGAGTGCTGGAGCAGCTGTCCGCCGGCCCGGTCGTATCGCTGAACCGGGCGGTGGCCGTCGCGATGGTGCGCGGTGCGGACGCGGGTCTCGCCATCCTCAAGACCCTTGAGGCGGACGGCCGTCTGGCGGGCAGCCACCGGCTGTATGTGGCGCGGGCCCATCTCCTCGAAATGGCCGGCGACCGGCAGGGCGCGCTGGAGAACTACCGGGAGGCGGCACACCGTACGACCAGCCTTCCGGAACGGCACTACCTCACGCTTCGAGCCGCCCGCGTCGTGGCTCCGGACTGAGGGGGGCCTCCTCGGGGTACCCGCCCGGGATCAGCCGGCCGGTCGTGCCCTCGCCCTGGGATACCTGCCAGGGATCAGCCGGCCGGTGTGCCTTCGTCCTTGCCGTCGCGGTCGCCCTCGGCGGCGGCCCGTATCCGCTTGCGCTGCCGTGAGGCGCGCAGATTGGCCGCGTTGCCGCAGATACGTACGTCGTGCCAGACACCACTGTTGTTGCGCGACGTGTCGTAGAAGGCCGACCCGCACTCGCCGTTGCGGCAGATCTTGAGCCGGGGCCAGGTCCCCGCCCGCTGGGCGAGCAGGGTCTCCGACCAGAGAGCCGACTCCAGCCAGCCGCGCCCCCGGCCGACCGGCAGCGGCCGCACCTGCCCCTGTTCGTCGGGGGCGAGACGCACCGCGACGCCGCGACCGGAAGCGGGGCGGGGCGGGGCGGCGGTACCGGGATCCACGCCTGATGCCGGGGCCGTGGTGAGCAGCCGCTCGAAGGATTCCCGCAGGTCGCGCAGCGCCCGTGGGTCCGACAGGGACAGCGCGCAGTCGGGGGAGTCGACGCCGTGGATACGGGCCCACTCCCCGGTGGCGCCGGTCAGCCACCGCTCGGCGGACTCGCGGTCGGCCAGCAGATCGGGTGCGTACCCCCTGATCGCGCGGGTGTTGATCAGCTCCTGCACCAGCGCGAGTCCGGCAGGGGCCTGGCGTACGCGATATCGCTCACTGGCTACCCATGACATAACCGAATCGTACTTGACTATGTCGCGACGGGCGAGCAGGCTGAAGACAGAGGCTATGTGGTTACGCCTCTGTCTATTCCATGAGGCCTCGGTCCATCTATTTCATGAGGAGAGAGCGACATGACGACCGTCAGTGGAGCAACCGCCCTGGTCACCGGAGGACAGCGCGGCCTGGGCAGGGCCTTCGTACAGGAACTGCTTGAGGCGGGGGCCGCGAAGGTCTATGCCACGGCCCGTACGCCCGTCGCCGAGAGCGATCCGCGGATCGTCCCGCTGCCGCTGGAGGTGACCGACGGGAACTCGGTCGCCGAGCTGGCGCGTACGGCCGGCGATGTCTCCATCGTCATCAACAACGCGGGGATCTCCGGCGGCGGCCCGCTCACCGACGTCGGTATCGACGAGGTCAGGGCCCTCTTCGAGGCCAATGTGTTCGGTGCGCTGCGCGTTGCCCAGGCCTTCGCCCCGGTGCTGGCGGCCCGTGGTGGCGGTGCGCTGGTCGATATCCACTCGGCGCTGTCCTGGGCGGCCGGGGCCGGTGTCTACGGCGCGACGAAGGCCGCTCTGTGGTCGCTCACCAACTCGCTCCGGCTGGAACTGGCGCCCCAGGGGACACAGGTGGTGGGTGTCCATCTGGGGTACACGGACACCGACATGATCCGTGGGCTGGACGTCGTCAAGAACGATCCGCGGGACGTGGCCCGCGATGTCGTCGCCGCGCTGGAGAAGGGCGAGAGCGAGGTCCTCGCCGACGATGCCAGCCGTGCCTTCAAGTCCGCGCTGTCCGGAGCCGTCGAGGGCTTGAGCCTCCGGCCGGCCGCCTGACGCGCCGTGATAGCCGCGCGGCCCGGCGCGGGCTGGCGTGTACGGCGAGGGCGGGGCGTCCGGCGCGGAGTCGTGCGGGGCGCCCCGTCCGCACGTCAGTCCGCGATGTCCGCGTACGCCAGCACTTTGTCGATCTTCACCCGTACGACCAGTTCGCCCGGCACCCCGTTGCGCTTCCCGAACTCCTGCGCCCGCTCCTCCCCCATGTACCGCGCGGCGACCCGGGTCGCCCAGGCGCGCAACTGATCGGGTTCCTCGTGGATCTCGGCCCGCCCGTTGATCACCACGAAGGAGAACGGCGGACGTTCGTCGTCCACGCACAGCGCCAGCCGGCTGTCGCGCAGCAGATTTCTGCCCTTCACTGTCTCCCTGCCGGTGTTGAAGACGAGATCGTCGCCGTCCAGTACGAACCAGATGGGCGCGACGTGCGGGCTCCCGTCGGCCCGTACGGTGGACAACTTGCCGGTGCGCGTGCCTTCCGAAACGAAGGCGCGCCACTGCTCCTTGCTCATGTTTGTCGCCATGTCCGCATTTTCCGCCGCCCGGGCGGCGGGCGCGACGCGGCGCCCCGGGGACCCGCTTGCCCGCGAGCGGCCGGTGCGAAAGGCTACGGGCGTTGCGGGACCATGGGGAACAACTGAACGGGGAGGAACGACAATGCCGTTGGAAAAGGGACTCGACTGGCTGCTCGACGACCTGACCGAACGGGTCGAGCACATCAAGCACGCACTGGTGCTGTCCAACGACGGTCTGGTGACCGGGGCGAGCGCCGGACTGGCGCGCGAGGACGCGGAACACCTCGCGGCGGTCTCCTCGGGGCTGCACAGCCTCGCCCGGGGATCGGGGCGGCATTTCCGGGCCGGCCAGGCCCGGCAGACGATGGTCGAGTTCGACGAGGCGCTGCTGTTCGTCACCGCCGCTGGTGACGGCAGCTGCCTGTGCGTACTGACGGCGGCCGAGGCCGATGTCGGCCAGGTGGCCTACGAGATGACGCTGCTCGTCAACCGGGTCGGTGAGCACCTTGGTGTCGCGGCGCGGCAGCCGGGAGGCACCAGTCTGAGCGGTCTCTGAGGTCTCGGAGGTCCCTGAGGTCCCTGAGGTCTCTCGCGTCTCCGAAGACTCCCAGCCGGTAGCCGGTAGCCGGTAGCCGGTAGCCGGTAGCCGGAAGCCGGATTCTCGGTCCGGTCCGGGAGTTATCCACAGGCGCGGCGAAGAACGCCGCTGTCGCGCTACGGTCGTCACCGAGAGTAGTTACGCCTCACGGGGGAGGACCATCATGTCCGTCAGCGACGCTCAGTCACAGGCCCGGAACCACTTTGCCGGGGAAACGAACACGCCCGTCGTCGCAGCGATGGCCGAGGCGGTGGAAATCGCGGGGAAAGCGCCCCGGGCCGTCGGCGTCGACCGGGCCGCGCGGGAACTGGACCTGCGGCGCGGCGAGTTCGAGCTCGCCGTGCGGCTCGGGCACATCCGTACCATCACCGCCGCCGGCGTGACGACCGCCGGCTCGACCGCCGGGACGGACCTGGGCCGTCGGCAGGTCACGCGGCAGGAGATCGACCGTCTACGGGCGGCGGAGGGATTCCCGGACACGCTGCGCGAGCGGGTCCGGACGGTGGGCACGGCCGAGGGGGCGGCGCTGATGCCCGTCAGCCCGGGGCGCTTCACACAACTGGCCCGCTCGGGGTTCCTCGTGCCGGTGAGGTTCTATCTCAATCGCTACCGCGCGGTCGTATGGCTGTATCTGGCCGATGACCTACGGTCCCTCGCCGCCAGGGAACCAGCGTTGCTCACCGGACGGTTCCCACGGCCGCTGCGGGCCGGCCTGGAGGCGGGGGAGGACTGGCGTCCACGCAACTGGCGGGGGCGGCGCATCGGTCAGTTGCTGCGTGAGAGCGGGGACCCCTGGGAGCGGGCCGCCATCGCGGGCTGTGTGCTCGATCCGGTCCAGCTGGCCGAGCTGGTAGCTGATCCGTACGAACGCGCCTACCTGGACCGGCTGCGGCCGGACCTCGGCCATGGGCGGCCCGAGTCGGAAGCGGCGCGGACGGCGGTCCAGCGTCTGCTGGTGGCGGATCATCCGGACGAGATCCAGTGGCACCGGGCCAGTCTTGACACGCTGCTGACGGCGGCCCGGCGCGCACGCCCCGCGCCGCGCCCCGGCAGCTCCCTGCCGCACGCCGGAGATCCTGCCCCGCGGTACGGCGGGACAGGACCGGAACCAGCACCAGCACCCGCACGCACACCAGCACCAGTACCCGCACGCACACCAGCACCAGTACCCGCACCGACGGGACCAGTACCCGGGCCGACGGCGGTGGCGCACGAGCCGCCGCGCGAGGGCGGCCACCGGGGGCTGCTGACCCGGCTGCGGGTCAGGGGGAAGAGAGGTCCCCGCGCCAGGGTCCGGAGCTCAGCGGTGGCGTACGCGCCGGAGCCCGATGGGGACGGGGCACGGACGTCAGGAGGCGACGCGCAGGACGAGCTTGCCGCGGGTCCGTCCCCGCTCGCCCCGGCGGTGCGCCTCGGCCGCGTCCGCCAGCGGAAGGACGTCCTCGACCTCGACCTTGACGACCCCCCTGTCGATCAACTCCGCGATCCGGGCCAGGGACGCGCCGTCGGGCTCCACGAGATAGGCGCTCGCGCGCACCTCCCGGGCGAGGGCGGCGTCGTGAAGCTCGGGGGAGACACCGGAGGGCACGGCGACGAGAAGGCCACCGGGCCGCAGGGTCGTGAGCGAGCGGGTGCTCGTCATGTCGTGTTCGTCCCCGACGAGATCGATCACCACATCGACGTCGCGTACGGCGTCCTCGAACCGGACCGCGGTGTAGTCGACGAGCTCGTCGGCGCCGAGCGAGCGCAGCCAGTCGTGCTTGGCGGCGCCGGCGGTGCCGATGACATGGGCGCCGAGGTACTTGGCGAACTGCACCGCGAAGTGGCCCACGCCGCCCGCGGCGGCGTGGACGAGAACGCGCTGTCCCGGCTCGACCCGCGCGGCGTCGACGAGTGACTGCCACGCGGTGAGCGCGGCCAGGGGCACCGCGGCGGCCTGGTCGTGGCCGACCGACGCGGGCTTCCGGGCGAACTGGCGGGCGGGCGCGGTCACATACTCGGCATAGGCGCCGGCCTGCCGGGGGAACCACGGCATGCCGTACACCTCGTCACCCACCTGAAAGGTGTGGACACCGAAACCGACCTCCGTCACGACGCCGGAGACATCCCAGCCCAGCACGAAAGGAGGTTCCCCCAGGACGCCGGCCATCCCGCCGCCCGCGCGGGTCTTCCAGTCGACGGGGTTCACACCCGCCGCGTGGACCCGGACCTGTACCTCGGTCGGCAGCGGCTGTGGCCTTGCCAGCTCGGTGAGCCGCAGCACCTCGGGTCCGCCGAAGGTGTCCTGGGTGATCGCGCGCATCGTTCTCGCGTTGCTGCTCATCACGGTTCTCCTGTGGTGCGTGCCGGGGCGCCTACGCACCCCCGGCGGCTGCTGTCCGACGCCCGTAAGCTATCCGCGGGGTATTGGTTTCCTGCAAGGGCAATTACTATCTCAGGGGAAGTATGCAGTTCGGAGCGTATGGAGGGACGACGCGCGATGGCCATCACCTGTACGACGGGTCGACACACCGAGCACGACGTCTACGCGGCCCAGTGCCCGTGCCGGGATGTGCTCGATCTACTGGCCAACAAGTGGGCCGCGCTGGCGATCGGGGCGCTGGAGGAAGGGCCGCAGCGGTTCGGCGCGCTGCAGCGACGGCTTCAGGGCGTCAGTCCCAAGGTGCTGACGAGCACCCTGCGCCGGCTGGAGGACCACGGCTTCGTCGACCGCACGGTCTATCCGGCCGTGCCGCTCCATGTGGAGTACGCGCTCACCGCACTTGGCGTGAGCGTCGCCGAACCGCTCGGGCAGGTACGGGCCTGGGTGGAGAACCATCTCGACGAGATCAGATCGTCCGGCACGGAGGAGGCCGACACTGTCACTGCCGGAGGTGACTCACCACATTGACCACCCGGCCGTTGGGATCGGTGACGAAGAACCGTCGTACCCCCCACGCCTCGTCCCGCAGGGGGTAGACGATCTCGGCGCCGCTCGCGACGACCGCCGAGTACACCCTGTCCACGTCGTCCACCTCGATGCTCAGATCGGGGACGACGGCGACGGACTCGTCGTGCCGCATCAGCGTCAGCTGCGCGCTGGGCTGGGAGGGGGAGGCGAGCGTCATGACCCAGCCCAGGTTCATGACTTCTTCCAGTCCGAGGAGCCCGTAGAAGTCCCGGCTCTCCTTCATGGCCTCGGACCGAATGTCGGGAACGACTCTGCGGACGGACATCGGTGGCTCCTGTCAGTGACTGCGGGCGGTCCCGCGTGCCCCATCCTTCCCCCAAGCGGGGCCCGGTGTCCGTCGTCAGGGCCGGGCGTCGCCGGTGACGATGGTGCGTTCCGCGGAGAACTTGCCCCAGTTGCCGTCGGGCAACTTGGCGCGGATCTTCACCCGGTAGGTCTCGCCGGCCTTCTTGCTCGCGTACACGCTATAGCTGGCCCGGCCCGTCGGAGGCTCGCCGCCCCAGATCAGGGTTGTCGCGAACTTCCCGTCGAGATAGATCTGGTACGAGGGGACCTTGCCGCCTGTCTTCGGTGCCAGCCAGGACAGATCCACGTAGTAGGCGCCGTCGGCGGCGTGTGTCGCGGCCCGGAAGTCGATCGGCGCGGTGTCGGGATCGTCGCCGGGGCCGCGCGGGGTGGTGATCTCCACGGCCCGGCTGGCGGGCGAGGTGTTGTCGGCCGCGTCCCGCGCGGTGACGGTGAAGCTGTAGTGGGTCCCCGGCCGCAGCTGGGTGATCCGCGCGCCGGTCGCCTTCCCGTCGACGCTGTGGATCTTGGAGCCGCCCTGGTGGATGTCGTAGGAGGTGATGTCCTGGTCGCCCGCCGGCGCGGCCCAGTTGAGCCGGGCGCCCCGGGCGCCGTCGCTCTTGCCGGTTACCCCGGTCGGCCGGGCCGGGGCCTTCTTGTCCTCGGCGACCGCGGCCGGTGTGGTGACGGCCAGTTCGCCGCTGGGCGGAGAGACGGCGCCCTCGGCACCCCGGGCCCGGACACTGAAGGTGTAGGCGGTCGACGGCTTCAGCCCGGTCACATCGATCATGGTCTGGCCGGCCGGGACGTCCTTGATCTTCGTCTTGCCCCGGTACACCTCATACCCGCTCACTCCGTCCTTGCTGGGGGCCGACTTCCACATGACATGGACGGAAGTGGCGCTCCCGGCCTGGGCCGTGACGCCTGCCGGCGCCGAAGGCGCCTTCGCCGCCTCGTCGTCGGAACCGCACGCGCTCAGCGCGAGGACGGCGGCGGACGCGAGGGCGGCAAGGCTGAAGGTCCTTCTCATGGCCGTGTCCTCCACCTGGGGGGCAATGGTCTAGACATATATGACACAGGTGTCGGGTTCACATCAAGGGGCAGGCGGTATCCGATGACGGATCATCACGACACCCACGCGCCATGGCACCCGGCGCGACACGCCGCCCGGCACGCCGGGCCGGGCGATGGCGCGTCCCTGGCACACCATGGGCGTGACGGAACGCAGCCACCGGAAAGGGACCCGAATCGTGCAGATCGACCTCGCCGGCAAGACCGCATTGGTGACGGGCTCCACCCAGGGGATCGGCGCGGCCATCGCGGCCGGACTCGCCCGCGCCGGGGCCCGCGTCGCCGTCAACGGGCGCGGCGCCGACTCGGTGGACGCGGCGCTGGAGCGGCTGCGCGGACAGGTGCCGGACGGTGAATTCCTCGCCGCCCCCGGTGATATCGCCTCGGACGAGGGGAACCGGCAGGTGCTCGACGCGCTGCCCCGGGCGGACATCCTCATCAACAATCTGGGCATCTTCGGGGCCCGGCCCGCGCTGGAGATCAGCGACACGGAGTGGCGGCGGTACTTCGAGGTCAATGTCCTGACCGCGGTCCGGCTCACCCGGGCCTTTCTGGGCGGGATGACCGAGCGGTCCTGGGGGCGCGTCCAGTACATCGCCAGTGACTCCGCGATCGCCATCCCGGCCGAAATGATCCACTACGGGGTGTCCAAGACCTCGCTGCTCGCGGTCGCCCGGGGATTCGCCAAGGCCGCGGCGGGCACCGGCGTGACGGTCAACTCCGTACTCGCGGGACCGACACACACGCCCGGCGTGGAGGAGTTCGTGTACGGGCTGCTGGACTCACCGCTGCCCTGGGACGAGGCGCAGCGCGCGTTCATGCGTGAACACCGCCCGCAGTCCCTGCTCCAGCGGCTGATCGAGCCCGAGGAGATCGCGAACATGGTGGTCTATCTGAGCTCGCCTCTCGCCTCCGCCACCACCGGGGCGGCGATCCGGGTCGACGGCGGATACATCGACTCGATCGTTCCCTGACCGGGACACCTTCCAGCCCCGGTCAGGGAACGATCGAGTGGCGACGCGGAGAGCCGGTCAGTCTATCCGGTGGACCAACTGGTTGGTGAGCTCGTAGCGGGCTCCGACGATGGCCAATTTGCCCTCGGCCACCTTGGCCGCGAGGTCGGGCTCGGCGGCGAGGCGCGCACGGACCATCTTGACGTTGGCGCTGACGGTTGCGTCGACGCGCGCGTCGCCCTGCTGGGAGTGGTCGATGGCGGGCTTGATCTGGTCGGCCAGATACTGGATGTGGTTCGGCAGCCGATCGCCGGTCTCCTCGGCCTCGACCGCCGCGGCGACGGCGCCGCACGACTGGTGGCCCAGGACCAGCACCAGCGGGATCCCCAGCTCCAGCACACCGTAGGCGACGCTGCCGAGGACGGCCTCGTCCAGGACCTCGCCGGCCGACCGTACGGTCATCAGGTCGCCGAGACCCTGGTCGAAGGCGAGCTCCGGTGGCACCCGGGAGTCGATGCACCCGAGGACGAGGGCGAAGGGGTGCTGGCCCGTCACCAGGGTCTGCCGCAGGGTCGCGGTCTCGTGCGGGTGGTTCTGGCGGAAGGTTCGCCAGCGCTGGTTGCCCTCGGAGAGCTCGCGAAGTGCCTGGTCGGGGGTTGCCGGGCGGGTGGTCCTCGGCTGGGTGACAGCCGCACCCGCGGAGGACGCGGCAAGCGTCACTCCCGCGGTGGCGGCGCCTCCCGCGAGGGCCGCGCGAAGCAGCGTCCTGCGGGGTGTTCCCGTGGTCATGGGAGGTCTTTGCGCGTGTCTGGTCAATATCACGGCCGGAGACTATCCGTGACAGCCTTGGCCAATGATTTCACTTGGTGATGTGTTGACCAGCTCTTGATTCAAGTGTGGCTTAAACACAACGGGTTCGGGATGCGCTCGCGATTCGTTCCCTCGCCGTTCAGCCGTTGAACCCGGGCCGGGGAGGCCGCCCGTCTGTGGTTGCATGGTTCGGTGAATCGACAGACGATGCCTACGGCCGATGACATCCCCATGTGTGATGTCCGGCGTCGCGGCAGGGATGACCTCGACGCATGCGTACGGGTCCTGGGCGAGGTACACAAGGGCGACGGGTACCCGGTGAACTGGCCGGAACACCCTGCGGGCTGGCTCGCCCAGCCCGCCCAACTCGACGCCTGGGTAGCCGAATTGGACGGCCGGATCGTCGGCCATCTCGCCCTGTGCCCGGCGGGTGAGGGCGATGTCGCCCCCGCGCTCTGGAGCAGCCGCGCCGGTACCACCATCCGCGAGACCGCCGTGGTGAGCCGCCTGTTCGTCGCCCCCTCGGCGCGCGGTCATGGCATCGGCGCCCTGCTCATGGCCCAGGCGGCACGGGAGGCCAGACGGCGCGGTCTGCACCCCGTACTGGACGTGGTGTCCACCGACGCCGCCGCGGCGGCACTTTACGAACGCATGGGCTGGAGCCTGCTCGCCGTCGTCGATCAGCGCTGGAGCCCGGATCAGACGGTCACCGTCCGCTGTTACGCCGCCCCCGCCTGATCCAACCGCGGCACGGTTGCTTCGAGTTGCGGGGCCACAGGGCGCCACACCCAGGACCTGTGTCCGGCCCCGCAACCACGCGGCACCCCGCTGCCCGTGGGCAGCTCCCGCCAGGGCGCACCCGGACAGGCCGGCATGATCGGATAACGCTCATACCCGAGGACCGGCGATGACACGGACGGGGGAATTCTCCTGACCCGTCGACGGCCTTCGCACAGCGGCGGCCGCCATGCGCTCAGCGTCCCAGGCGGCGCGTCGAACTACGCACCACCAGTTCCGGCTGGAGGACGACGGAGCGATGCGTGTGATGCTCCGCGTCCGGGCCCGTCTCGTCCATCAGCATCTCCGCCGCCGCCCGCCCCATCGCGTCGGCCGGCTGCCGTACGGACGTGAGCGGTACGACGGCCGCCGCCGCGAACTCGATGTCGTCATAGCCGACGATCGACACATCGCCGGGCACATCCACCCCCGCCCCGTACATCGCCTGCAGCACCCCCAACGCGAGCAGGTCATTGGCGCAGAACACCGCGGTGGGGCGCTCCGTGAGTCCCAGCAGCCGGGCCCCCGCGTCGATACCGGACGCCACATCGAGCCGCGCCGACTCCACCTGCCGCAGGGCCTGTTCGGGCAGACCCGCCGCGCGCAGCGCCGCCAGCGCGCCTGTACGGCGGTCCCGGCACTGGGGGAGCGACATCGGGCCGCTGATGTACGTGACGGAACGGTGCCCGGCCGCCAGCAGATGCCGGACGGCGAGCGCGCCGCCGGCCACGTCGTCCACCGATACGGAGCACCCCTCGGCGGCGGGTACCGCCCGGTCGACATGGACGAACGGAATGCCCCTGCGCGCGAAGTCCCGTACGTTGCCGCCGGTCGCGTCGGCCGGGGTGAGGAGCACGCCGCGCACCCGCTGCTCGGCGAAGAGCGCGAGATATTCCGCCTCCTCGGCCGTGCTGCCCGCGCTGTTGCAGAGCATCACCCTGAGCCCCGCCTCACGCGCCGCGCGCTCGGCGCCCTTGGCGACGGCGACGAAGAAGGGGTTCGCCATGTCGAGCACCAGGATGGCCAGAATGCGGCTGGTACCGACCCTGAGCTGCCGGGCCGTCTCGCTCCGTACGAAACCGAGCTGGTCTATCACCGCTCGCACCCGTACCCGGGTGTGCTCCGAGACCTTCTCGGGGCGGTTGAGCACATTCGAGACGGTGCCGACCGAGACCCCCGCCAGCCGGGCCACGTCCTTGATACCGACCGTCTGCACCACGCGCCCTGCCCGTTCTGTCACATCTTGTTGGTTCCCCTGACCGAGTGGACCATCCTAACGGGGGACACGGCCCCGACCGGATATATCACCCACAGGGGTCCGCAGAGGTGTCACCACAGAGGTGTCACCACAGAGGTGTCACGACAGACATGTCACCACGGGCAAGTCCCCCGGAAACATGTCAGCGCCGCGCGCCCTCGCCGGCGAGCAGCTCGGCGGCCCGGTCCCAGCCGGTCCGGTTTCCGGTGGGCTCGTACCGGCGCGCCTCCAGCGTGGCACGGAGCAGGGCGCGCAGCTCGGTGAGACCGCCCCGGACGACGCCCGCGGCGCGCGCTTGGACGAGTACGTTGCCGAGCGCGGCGGCCTCGGCGGGACCCGCGACGACGGGGAGCCCGCAGGCGTCCGCGGTGAGCCGGCAGAGCAGTTCGTTGTGGGCGCCGCCGCCGACGACATGCACGGTGTCCACGACGCGGCCGGACAGCCGCTGGGCGTCCTCGATCGCTCTGCGGTGCGCGAGCGCCAGGGAGTCGAGGACGCAACGGGTGACCTCGGCCGGACTCTCCGGCGCCGGCCCCCCGACGCGGCGGCAGGCGTCCCTGATACGGTCCGGCATCCCGCCGGGCGCGAGAAACGCCGGATCGTCCGCGTCGACGAACGACCGCAGGCCGGGCACCTCGGCGGCCTCCCGCAGCAGCCGGTCGAGCCGCTGCGGCGCGCCCTCGGCCTCCCAGGTCCGCAGACACTCCTGGAGCAGCCACAGGCCCATGATGTTGCGCAGGTAGCGGACCGTGCCGTCGACGCCCAGTTCGTTCGTGAAGTTGGCCCGCCTGCTCTCCTCGGTGAGCACCGGGGCGTCCAGCTCCAGCCCCGCCAAAGACCAGGTGCCGGTGGCGACATAGGCGAACGAGTCCCCTGAGGCGGGCACCGCGGCGACCGCCGAGGCGGTGTCGTGTGAGCCGACGGCCGTCACCGGCACCGGTCCGGTCAGCCCGGTCTCGGCGAGCACGTCCGGGAGCAGCGCGCCCGCCGGATCGCCCGGACCGCGCAGCGGCGCGAAGAGCGTCAGATCGATGCCGAGCGCGTCGGCGACGGGCCGTGACCACTTCCGCGTCCGGGGGTCGATGAGCTGGGTGGTGGAGGCGTTGGTGAGTTCGGTCCCCGCCTCGCCGGTGAGCCAGTACGCGATCAGATCGGGGATCAGCAGCAGCCGGCGCGCGGCACCGAGCACCGGACTGCCCTGCGCGGCCGTGAGCTGGTACAGCGTGTTGAACGGCAGATATTGAAGGCCCGTGGCCTCGTACAGCGCGGTCGGCGACAACACCGCGCCGACCTTCGCCTCCTCGCCCTCGGTACGGGTGTCCCGGTAGTGCACCGGATTGCCGAGCAGCGCTCCGGAGGCGTCCAACAGCCCGTAGTCGACGGCCCAGGTGTCGATCCCGACACTCACGGGCGCGCGCCCCGCCGCGCCGGCCGCCCGCAGACCGTCCAGCACGCCTCCGTACAGCGACAGGATGTCCCAGTGCAGCGTGCCCGCGGTCCGTACCGGCCGGTTGGGGAAGCGGTGGACCTCCTCCAGACGCAGCGTCCCGGCGCCCCGGCCGGAGACCCGCCCGACCATGACACGGCCGCTGGACGCGCCGAGGTCGACGGCGGCGAAAGGGAGCGGTTCGGTGGATGGCACGGCTGACCTCGTCGGAACTCGTCGAACAGCGGGGGAGACAAGCTGGGGAGACAACGGGGAGCGAGGGTGGCGGGCAGCGGGACGACGGAGCGGGGAGCCGGGCCCGGCTCCCCGGGCCGGGCCGGACCGCCGGCCCCCACCCCGCTCCGCCATGACGTCAGCGCAGGAACGCCGCCGCGACCCCCGCGTCCACCGGGACATGCAGCCCCGTCGTATGGCTCAGCTCGCCGCCCGTGAGCGCGAACACTGCGTTGGCCACATGCTCGGGCAGCACCTCCCGCTTGAGGATCGTCCGCTGCGCGTAGAACTCGCCGAGCTTCTCCTCCGCCACGCCGTACACCGCCGCGCGCTCCGCGCCCCAGCCGCCCGCGAAGATCCCGGAGCCGCGCACCACCCCATCGGGGTTGACACCATTGACGCGGATACCGAGACCGCCCAACTCGGCGGCGAGCAGCCGCACCTGATGGGCCTGGTCGGCCTTGGTCGCGGAGTAGGCGATGTTGTTCGGGCCCGCGAACACCGCGTTCTTGGAGGCGATATAGACGAGGTCACCGCCGAAGCCCTGATCGGCCATCACCCGGGCGGCCTCGCGCGAGACCAGGAACGAGCCGCGAGCCATGATGGAGTGCTGGAGGTCCCAGTCCCGGGCCGTGGTCTCCAGCAGCGGCCTGGAGATCGAGATCCCGGCGTTGTTGACGACGAGATCCACTCCGCCGAAGGCGAGCGCCGCCGCGTCGAACGCGGCCTTGATCTGGTCCTCGTCGGTCACATCGACGCTCACCGCGACAGCCTTGTCCGGGCCGCCCAGTTCGTCGGCGACCACCTTCGCGCCCTCGGTGTTGAGATCGGCGACCACCACACACGCGCCCTCGGCGACCAGCCGGTGCGCGATGGCCCGGCCGATTCCGGAGCCCGCGCCCGTCACCAGCGCCACCCGGGAGGCCAGTGCCTTCGGTGCCGGCATCCGGCGCAGCTTGGCCTCCTCCAGCTCCCAGTACTCGATCCGGAACTTCTCGGACTCCTCGATCGGCGCGTACGAGGAGACGGCCTCGGCGCCGCGCATCACATTGATCGCGTTGAGGTAGAACTCCCCGGCGACCCGGGCGGTCTGCTTGTCCTTGCCGAACGAGAACATGCCCACGCCAGGCACCAGCACGATCGCCGGGTCCGCGCCGCGCATCGCGGGCGAGCCGGGCGACGCGTGCCGCTCGTAGTACGCCCGGTACTCCTCGCGGTACGCGGTGTGCAGCTGCGCGAGCCGCTCCCGCACCCGCTCCAGCGGCGCGCCGGCCGGCAGATCGAGAACGAGCGGGCGGACCTTGGTGCGCAGGAAGTGGTCCGGGCAGGAGGTGCCCAGGGCCGCCAGCCGCGGATGCTCCGCGCGGGAGAGGAAGTCGAGGACCGGTTCGGTGTCCGTGTAATGGCCGACCTGGGGCCGGTCGGTGGCGGCGAGACCGCGGATCAGCGGGGCGAGCGCCGCCGCCCTGGCCCGCCGCTCGGCCTCGGGCAGCGGTTCGTACCCCTGCAGTACGGGGCCGAACGGCTCGGGCGTGCCGCGCTCGGCGAGAAACGTCTCGGCCGTACGGATGATGTGCAGGGAGTTGCGTTCGCACTCCTCGGAGGTGGCGCCCCAGGCGGTGATCCCATGGCCGCCCAGCACACAGCCGATCGCCCGCGGATGGGCCTCCTTGACCGCGGCGATGTCCAGGCCCAGTTGGAAGCCGGGGCGGCGCCAGGGCACCCAGACCACGGTGTCGCCGAAGCACTCGGCCGTCAGCTTCTCGCCGTCGGCGGCGCAGGCCAGGGCGATCCCCGAGTCGGGGTGGAGATGGTCCACATGGGCGGCGTCGACCAGCCCGTGCATCGCGGTGTCGATGGACGGGGCCGCCCCGCCCTTGCCGTGCAGGCAGTAGTCGAACGCGGCGACCATCTCGTCCTCGCGCGCCACACCCGGGTAGACCCCGGTCAGCGCGCGCAGCCGGTCGACCCGCAGCGCGGCCAGTCCGCCGGCGGTGAGCGTGCCCAGGTCGCCGCCGGACCCCTTGACCCACATCAGTTCGACGTCGTCACCGGTCACCGGGTCCGTGGCGGACCCCTTGGCCGAAGTGTTGCCCCCGGCGTAGTTGGTGTTGCGTGGGTCGGCGCCGAGCCGGTGCGAACGGTCGAGCAACTGAGCTGCCACAGCATGGATATGGGGCTGGTCGGTCATCATGTCCCTCTGTGAGATGCGTTCTTCGCAAGGGCGGGGGTACGGGCCGAGCGCTCAGGCTCCCCAGCCGGCCTGGGTGCCGCCGATCCGCTCGGCCACGATCTTCTCGCCGTAGCCGGAGGCGTGATAGGCGGCGACGGGGTCGGCGTCCGCGCCCAGTTCGGCGCGGACCTCGGCGACCAGCGGGCGTACGTCGGTGTTGAAGGCGTCCATCAGCGCCGCGTTCGCCGCCAGTACGTCGCCGGAGCGCTGCGCCGCGTGCAGCGCGTCCGCGTCCACCAGCAGCGCCTTGGCCGTGGCCTCCTGGACGTTCATCACCGACCGGATGATCGCGGGGATCTTCTCCTCGATGTTGTGGCACTGGTCGAGCATGAACGCGGTCCGCGCGGTGAACCCGCCGCCCTTGATCACCTCGTACATGATCCGGAACAGCTGGAAGGGGTCCGCGGCCCCGGCCATCAGATCGTCGTCCGCGTAGAAGCGGGAGTTGAAGTCGAACCCGCCGAGCTTTCCCTCGCGCAGCAGCAGCGCGACGATGAACTCGATGTTGGTGCCCGGCGCGTGGTGTCCGGTGTCGACGACGACCTGGGCCTTCTCGCCCAGCTTGAGGCAGTGCGCGTACGCCGTGCCCCAGTCCGGGACGTCCGTTGCGTAGAAGGCGGGCTCGAACAGCTTGTACTCCAGCAGCATCCGCTGCCCCTCGCCGAGCCGTTCGTACACCGTGGCGAGGGCTTCCGCCAGCCGGCCCTGGCGGGCGGAGATGTCGTCCTGGCCCGGGTAGTTGGTGCCGTCGGAGAACCACAGCTTCAGATCGCGCGAGCCGGTGGCGTCCATGACATCCACGCACTCCAGCAGATGCGCCAGTGCCTTGCGCCGGACCGCGGCGTCCGGATGGGTCACGGACCCCAGCTTGTAGTCGTCGTCCTGGAACACATTGGAGTTGATCGCCCCGACGCGCAGGCCCAGTTCGCGCGCCTCGGCGGCGAGCGCGCCGTAGTCGTCCACGCGGTCCCAGGGGATGTGCAGGGCGACCGTGGGAGCCACGCCCGTGTGCGCGTGCACCCGGGCGGCGTCCGCCAGTTTCTCCTGTGGAGTCCGCGGCACGCCCGGCTGTGTGAACACCTTGAAGCGGGTGCCCGAGTTCCCGAACGCCCACGACGGCGTCTCGACAGCCTGTGACTTCAGCGCGTTCTTCACAGCGGACACGGCGGATCGACCCGTCATCTCTCAGCGCTCCCGTGGTGCGGACTCGGCGGGCGAGTCGGTGCAGCGATTCCTTATGAATCGTTTCATCGCGGTGAAGTTATGGGAGTCACCGGTGCGTGTCAACCCTTTCCGCACCACCTGGGGCGGTGCGAGGCACACCCTTCGAATTCAACGGAAAATGTCGCGCGCAGCCCATTGACGCCGCCGGTAGTGGCCGTTTAGCTTCCGTGCAACCTCATTGAAACCTTTCACGGCGGGTCATGCCACGAGTCCCCACCGCTGAGGAGCCCTCATGAACCAGCCCGCCACGGGCCCCGCACCGGTCCTGGCCCTCAAGGATGTGAGCAAGTCCTTCGGTGCCGTACGGGCCCTGCGGGACGTCTCCCTGCAACTGTTCCCCGGTGAGGCACACGCCCTCGCCGGGGAGAACGGCGCGGGCAAGTCCACCCTCATCAAGACACTCGCCGGGGTGCACAGGCCCGACGCCGGTGAGGTGGCGCTCGACGGCGAGGCCGTCGTCTTCCACGGTCCGGCCGACGCCAGGGACGCCGGGATCGCCGTCATCTACCAGGAGCCGACGCTCTTCCCCGATCTGTCGATCGCCGAGAACATCTTCATGGGCCGCCAACCGCGGCGCGCGCTCGGCCGTATCGACCGCCGGGCCGTACGGGACACCACCGCGGCCCTGATGAAACGCCTCGGTGTGGAGCTCGACCCCGACCGGCCCGCCCGCGGACTGTCCATCGCCGACCAGCAGATCGTCGAGATCGCCAAGGCGCTCTCCTTCGACGCGCGCGTCCTCATCATGGACGAACCCACCGCCGCTCTGACCGGGAGTGAGACCGCCCGGCTGTTCTCCGTCGTACGGACCCTCCGGGCCGAGGGCGCCGCCGTCCTGTTCATCTCCCACCGGCTGGAGGAGATCTTCGCGCTCTGCCAGCGGGTCACCGTCCTGCGCGACGGCCGCTTGATCTCCTCCGAGCCGCTGGCCGGACTGACCGAGGACGACCTCGTGCGCTCCATGGTCGGCCGGGATCTGGGCGACCTGTACCCCAAACAGTCCGCCGACGTGGGGGAGATCGCCCTGTCGGTGCGCCGGCTGACCCGGGAGGGGGTGTTCCGCGACATCTCCTTCGAGGTGCGCAGGGGCGAGATAGTCGCCCTGGCCGGACTCGTCGGCGCGGGCCGCAGCGAGGTGGCGCAGGCCGTCTTCGGCGTCGACCGGGCCGACGCGGGCGAGGTGGTGGTCGACGGACATACGCTCCCGGCCGGTTCACCGACCGCCGCGATGGACGCGGGACTCGCGCTCGTCCCCGAGGACCGCAGACAGCGAGGACTGGTGATGGATCTGTCCATCGAACGGAACATCGCCCTCACCGGACTCGACCGGCTCGGCAGGGGCGGCATGGTGCGCCGGGCCCTGGAGCGCGGCCGGGCCGCGGACTGGGCCGTACGCCTCCAGCTCAAGTACAACCGCCTGGCCGACCCCGTCGGCGTACTCTCCGGCGGCAATCAGCAGAAAGTCGTCCTCGCCAAATGGCTGGCGACGGAACCGGCCGTACTCATCGTCGACGAACCCACCCGGGGGATCGATGTCGGCACCAAGGCGGAGGTGCACCGGCTCCTCTCCTCCCTGGCCGCGGAAGGACTCGCCGTCCTCATGATCTCCTCCGACCTGCCCGAAGTACTCGGCATGGCCGACCGGGTGCTGGTGATGCGCGAGGGCCGGCTCACCGCCGAGATCCCGCGCGCCGAGGCCACCGAGGAAGCCGTGATGGCCGCCGCCACCGGTCGGGCCGGGAGGGCTGCGGCATGACCACCCTGATGGACAAACCCACCACGAGCACCAAGGACGACGGCCCGGCGCGCTCGCTCGTCGACGTCGTGTTCCGGGCCCGCGAGATCAGCATCGCGGGAGCGCTGGCGCTGCTCGTCCTCGGCACCTGGATCGCCAACCCGCGCTTCCTCGACGACCAGGGCGTCAAGGACCTCCTCCTCAACGCCTCCATCCTGGTCCTGCTCGCCGTCGGCCAGTCGGTGGTCGTCGTCACCCGCAATATCGACCTCTCGGTCGGCTCGGTCGTCGGCCTCTCCGCGTTCGCCTGCGGCAAGTTCGTCGCGGGCACCGATCACGGCGTACTCACCGTCATGCTGCTGGGTATCGCCCTCGGCGTGGCCTGCGGACTGGTCAGTGGCGCTCTGGTGAGCTTCGGCAGGGTCCCGGCGCTCGTGGTCACCCTCGGCATGCTCTACATCATCCAGGGCCTCGACTACTGGTGGGCGCAGGGCGAGCAGATCAGCGCCAACGACGTCCCGGACACGGTCCTCGGCCTGGGCAGCGGCAGCGTCCTCGGCATCCCCTATCTGCCGCTCATCGCCCTGGCCCTGCTCGCCGCGACCGCGTACTACCTGCGCGGCTACCGGTCGGGGCGTGAGCTGTACGCGATCGGCTCCAACCCCGAGGCCGCCAGGCTGGCCGGCGTACCGATCCGCCGCCGGATCCTCGGCGCGTACGCCTTCTCCGGTGCCGTGGCCGGATTCGCCGGTGCCCTGTGGCTCGCCCGCTTCGGCACCGTCGTCGCGGACAACGCGCACGGCTGGGAACTGACCGTCGTCAGCGCCGTGGTGGTCGGCGGCGTCGCCATCACCGGAGGCACCGGCACGGTCTGGGGCGCCGCGCTCGGCGCGCTGCTGCTCACCACCATCGGCAGCGCGCTGGTCGTCCTGAAGGTCGACTCGTTCTGGCAGGGCGCCATCACCGGCGCACTGCTCCTCGCGGCCATCACCGTCGACCGGATCGTGTCCCTGCGCATGACAGCCGCACTGAGGAAGAGGAGCGCCCGACATGGGAATGGCGCCTGACACACAGACCGCGCCGCGGCCACCGGCCAAGGCTCCGGCGCCCCGTACCGCGACGGCGGGCGAGTTCGTCAAGTCCGTCGGTCTGCGCTGGGACACGGCGGTCGGCGCCCTGCTGGTGGCGGTCTTCGTTGTCGGCCTCGGCACGACCGACGGCTTCGCGTCCGGTGAGAACCTCGCCTTCGCCTTCAACGACATCGCGGAAGTCGCCCTGATCGCGCTGCCCATGACCCTGCTGGTGGTGGCGGGACAGGTCGATCTGTCCGTCGCCTCGATGCTGGGCCTCGGCAGCGCGCTGACCGGCGCCCTGTGGAACGCGGGCTGGGCGTTCGAACTGATCGTGCCCGTCGTTCTGCTGGTGGGCGTCGCGGGCGGTCTCCTCAACGGCTGGCTGGTCACCCGCGTCGGCCTGCCCTCGCTCGCCGTCACCATCGGTACGCTCGCCCTCTACCGGGGTCTCGCCTCGGTCGCGCTGGGCAGTGACGCCGTCACCGACTTCCCCCAGACGTACGCCAATTGGGCCGTGGACACCACCACGATCCCCGGCACCTTCCTCACCTATCCCATCGCCCTGTTCATCACGCTGGCCGTGGCGACCGCCGTACTGCTGCACTCCACCGCCTTCGGACGCTCGCTGTTCGCGATCGGCGCGCAGGAGGAGGCCGCCTACTTCGCCGGGATCAGGGTCAAGCGCCTCAAGCTGATCCTCTTCGTCGTCACCGGGATGTTCTCGGCCTTCGCCGGGATCATCTTCACCCTCCGCTACGGCAGCGCGCGCGCCGACAACGGTCTCGGTTTCGAGATGCTCGTCATCGCCTCCGTGCTGCTCGGCGGCGTCGACTTCGACGGCGGCAAGGGCACGCTCTTCGGGGCGGTCGCCGGTGTGCTGCTCATCGGAGTTCTCAAGAACCTGCTCACGCTGAACGATGTGCCGAACGAGGTCCAGGTCATCGTGACCGGCCTGCTGCTCGTCGCCTCCGTCCTCACCCCGCGGGTCATCGCCACCGTGATCGAACGCCGGCACCGGCGCACGGCGGGCGCCGCCCCCGAGTCCTGAGCTGCCCTCACCCCGCACGCCCCGCCACCCTCAAGCCCCGTATCGCATGCCCCGCCCGGCCCCGAGTCCGCCGTACCTCCCGAAAGGCACCTGCCCGCCATGATCATCCGTATCGCCGCCCGACGCCGTGCGGCAGCCGCCACCGTCTGCGCCCTCGCCGTCGCGCTGACCGCCTGCTCCGGCACCACCAAGAACAGCGCCGAGAAGAACACCACACAGACGGGCACCGCGGCGAAGGCCGACCCGAACGCGCCCCTGAAGAAGGGCCTCAAGCTCGCGTTCCTGCCCAAGCAGATCAACAACCCGTACGAGAAGATCGTCGACGAGGCGGGCATCGCCGCCGCGAAGGAATACGGCGCCAACGGCAAGGAGGTCGGCCCCTCCGACGCCAGCGCCTCCTCCCAGGTCTCGTACATCAACACCCTGATCCAGCAGCGCCAGGACGCCATCCTGATCGCGGCCAACGACCCGAACGCGGTGTGCGGCCCGCTCAAGCAGGCCATGAAGAAGGACATCAAGGTCGTCGCGTACGACTCGGACACCGCCAAGGACTGCCGGCAGCTGTTCATCAACCAGGCCAGCTCCGAGGAGATAGGCCGCAGCCTCGTCCAGCACCTGGGCGAACAGATCGGGTACCAGGGCAAGATCGCGATCCTCTCGGCCACCCAGAACGCCACGAACCAGAACACCTGGATCGAGTTCATGAAGGACGAGCTGAAGCTGCCCAAGTACAAGAACATGCGGCTCGTGAAGGTCGCGTACGGCGACGACGCGGACCAGAAGTCCTTCCAGCAGACCCAGGGCCTGCTCCAGGCGTACCCCGACCTCAAGGGCATCATCTCGCCCACCACCGTCGGTATCGCCGCCGCCGCCCGCTACCTCGGCGACTCCTCGTACAAGGGCAAGGTCGTGCTCAACGGTCTGGGCACCCCGAACCAGATGCGCAAGTACGTCAAGGACGGCACCGTCGAGCAGTTCTCGCTCTGGAACCCCGAAGAGCTCGGCTACCTGGGCTCGTACGCCGCCGCGGCCCTGGCCTCCGGCCAGATCACCGGCGCCGAGGGAGAGAAGTTCAAGGCGGGCAGGCTCGGTGAGTACACCATCGGCAAGGACGGCGAGGTCATCCTCGGTGAGCCGACCGTCTTCAACAAGCAGAACATCGACAAGTTCGACTTCTGAGCGGGCGGTGTTCCGTGCGACGCGTCTGTTTTCTGCTGAAGGTCCGCCAGGACCGCACAGCCGAGTACCGCGAGCGGCACGCCGCCGTCTGGCCGGACATGCTCCGGGCCCTGACGGAGTGCGGCTGGCGTAACTACTCGCTCTTCCTGCGTGACGACGGGCTGCTCGTCGGCTATCTGGAGACCGAGGACTTCGAGGCGGCCCAGGCCGCCATGGCCGCCACCGAGGTCAACGCCCGCTGGCAGCGGGACATGGCGCCTTTCTTCGAAGCCCCCGACGGGGCGAAGCCGGACGAGGCGATGCGCCCGCTCACCGAAGTGTTCCATCTCGCCTAGGCCCTGAGCACCTTCGGTGAGGTCGTCGTGGACGACACCCGCGTCGCCCAGGACGGCGTTCTCTCGTTCATGTATCAGCGGAAGTCGACCGGCACCACGCCCTCGCCCCCGCGGGGCATCGACTTCCGGCTCCCGTCCTGAGGCACCACCCCGTCCAGAGGCACGAAGGAATCGCCATGACCGCACGCACCCCCGCCGTCGCCCGCAAACCCAGGATCGGCCTGGTCGCCGGGGGACTCGGCGCCTACTGGCCGCAGTTCCCCGATCTGCTCCCGCAGCTCCAGCGCTCCGCGGACCGTGTCACCGTACGGATGCGGGAGTTCGACGCCGAGGTCATCGACGTCGGCTTCATCTCCGACGCCCAGGAGGGGGCCGAAGCCGCCGAAAAGCTGCGCGCCGCCGACTGCGATCTGATCGTCGGCTTCCTCACCACCTATATGACGGCCACCATGCTCGTGCCCATCGCACAACGCAGCGGCGCGCCCGTCCTGCTGATCAACCTCCAGCCCACCCCCGCCATGGACCACGCCTCGTTCGACACCGGACAGTGGCTGGCGTACTGCGGCGCCTGCCCGCTGCCGGAGATGGCCAACGCCTTCGAACGTGTCGGCGTGCCGTTCCGTTCCGTCTCCGGCTATCTGGAGGACGAGCGCGCCTGGCAGCGCATCGGCCGCTGGATCCGCGCCGCCGGGGTCCGCTCGGTGCTCCGGAACGGCCGGCACGGGCTGATGGGCCATCTCTACCCCGGGATGTACGACGTCTCCACGGACCTCACCATGGTCCCCGGCCATCTCGGCGGCCATGTGGAGGTCGTTGAATTCGATGACCTGCGGGTACGGGTGGAGCAGGTCAAGGACGACGACCTCACGGCCAAACTGGACGAGACCCGCGAAGTCTTCGAACTCGCCGACTCCGTGGTCGAGGACGATCTCCGCTGGGCCGCCCGCGTCGCCGTCGGCCTCG
Source organism: Streptomyces sp. NPDC056835 (assembly GCF_042789485.1). Lineage (NCBI taxonomy): Bacteria > Bacillati > Actinomycetota > Actinomycetes > Kitasatosporales > Streptomycetaceae > Streptomyces > Streptomyces sp. NPDC056835. The sequence continues at coordinate 111,212 of NZ_JBHUBB010000018.1, read as the reverse complement.
ACCGGCTGGTCGAGGACTTCGACCTGGACTCACTCGCGTACTACCACCGCGGACTCGACGCCGAGGTCCATGAACGGCTCGGCGCGGGCATGATCCTCGGCTCCTCGCTGCTCACCGCCCGCGGTGTCCCGGCCTGCGGTGAGTACGAACTCCGTACCTCCCTGGCCATGCTCGTCGCCGACCGGCTCGGCGCCGGCGGCTCGTTCACCGAACTCCAGGCCCTGGACTTCACGGCCGGTGTGGTCGAGATGGGCCACGACGGTCCCGGGCACCTCGCCATCAGCGCGCGCAAACCCCTGCTGCGCGGACTGGGTGTCTACCACGGCAAGCGTGGCTGGGGAGTCTCCGTCGAGTTCGACGTACGGCACGGACCCGTCACCCTGGTCGGGCTCGGCCAGAGCCGCGACGGCCGCTACCGGCTGGTCGCCGCCGAGGGCGAGGTCGTCCCCGGCCCGCATCTGGAGATCGGCAACACCACCTCGCGCGTGGACTTCGGCTGCGACCCGGGGGAGTGGACCGATGCCTGGAGCGCGAGCGGGGTCGGCCATCACTGGGCGCTGGCCACCGGCGCGCTGCTGCCCGAACTGCGCGCGCTGTCCGGGCTGACCGGCCTGGAGCTCGTGGAAGTCTCCGTCTGATGCGTCGTCCGGTGGGGATCAAGGACGTGGCCGGCGCGGCCGGTGTCTCGGTGGGCACCGTCTCGAATGTGATCAACCGCCCCGAGTCCGTGACCGAGGAGACCCGCCGGCGTGTCCTGTCCACCATCGAACGGCTCGGCTACGTACGCAGTGAATCCGCGCGGCAGTTGCGCGCGGGCCGCAGTCGTATTCTGGCCATGCTCGTGCTCGACATGGCCAACCCGTTCTTCGTGGCGGTCGCCTCGGGCGCGGAACGCTCCGCCCGCGCCGCCGGGCTCGGTGTGATGCTGTGCAACAGCGCGGAGAGCCCCGCGGAGGAGGCCACCTACCTCAACCTCTTCTCCGAACAGCAGGTACGGGGCGTGCTGGTCACCCCCGCCGATATGAGCGGACGCAACCTCGACACCTTCCGGCGCCACGGCATCCCGTTCGTCCTCGTCGACCGCATCGTGCCCAGCGCGGACGGCTGTTCGGTCTCCGTCGACGATGTGGCGGGCGGAGCCCTGGCCGTACGCCATCTGCTGCGGCGCGGCTGCCGCGAGATCGTGTACGTCAGCGGTCCGATGCATCTGGCGCAGTGCCGGAACCGCCGCGAGGGCGCCCTGATCGCCCTCGCGGAAGCGGGGCTGGCGCCCGATGCGCTCCGGCATGTCGAGGCCGCGCGGCTCGATGTCGCCGCGGGCCGGGACGCCGGGGCGCGGCTGCTCGGTATGGAGTCCCGGCCGAGCGCGGTGTTCTGTGCCAACGACCTGCTCGCACTGGGCGTGCTCCAGACGCTGTACCACGCCGGAATACGGGTGCCCGAGGATGTCGCCCTCGTCGGTTACGACGACATAGAGTTCGCGTCCGCCGCGGCCGTGCCGTTGACGTCGGTACGTCAGCCGGCCGTCCAACTGGGCGGGGCCGCGGCGGATCTGCTCATCGAGGAGACCGGCGACGACGCCGCGCGCCACGAGCACCGGCGCATCGTGCTGCAGCCCGAACTCGTGGTGCGGGCCTCCACGCTCGCCCGGCCGCACCCCTGAACGGCGGGGAGTCGAGCGCCCGACAGCCGGCTGCTTCATCCGGTGACTTGGTCTAGACCTTGACAGGGTCCGCACAATTCCGGTTTGGTTCCCTCACCCCCCATGGCGAGCGCCGGCCGCGGCTGCTCGCGCGAAGGAGTGAGTCGTTTGAGACAGCGAGTTCTTGCCCTGCTCACGGCGTTGGTTTCGGCCCTCGCCCTCGCGGTATTCCTGCCCGCCTCATCCGCCTCCGCCGCGACCTGCGGCCCCGGCTGGACCGCCTCCGCCGTCTATACCGGCGGAAACGTCGCCTCGTACAACGGTCACAACTGGTCGGCGAAGTGGTGGACCCAGGGGGAGACCCCCGGCACCACCGATGTCTGGGCCGACCAGGGCAGTTGTGACGGCTCCAGCCCCGGCGGCGGATCCGGTGGCAGCTGTGACTACCCGGCCTGGGTCGCGGGCCGCGCGTATGTCGCCGGCGACATCGTCAAGTACACCGACGGCAAGTTCTACCGGGCGGAGCACGACAACCCGGGCTACGACCCGGTCATCAGCACCTGGTACTGGGAGCCGTACACCTGTGGCACCACCCCGCCGCCGCAAGGCGGATTCGTGGTCAGCGAGAGCCAGTTCAACCAGATGTTCCCGAGCCGGAACTCCTTCTACTCCTACAGCGGCCTGACCGCCGCCCTCGGCGCCTACCCCGGCTTCGCGAACACCGGCAGCGACACGATCAAGCGCCAGGAGGCCGCCGCGTTCCTGGCGAATGTCAGCCATGAGACCGGTGGGCTCGTCCATATCGTGGAGCAGAACACCGCCAACTACCCGCACTACTGCGACGCTTCGCAGCCCTACGGCTGCCCCGCCGGACAGGCCGCCTACTACGGGCGCGGACCGATCCAGCTGAGCTGGAACTTCAACTACAAGGCCGCGGGCGACGCTCTCGGTATCGACCTCCTCAACAACCCCTGGCTCGTGCAGAACGACTCGGCCGTGGCCTGGAAGACGGCCCTCTGGTACTGGAACACCCAGACCGGACCCGGCACGATGACCCCGCACAACGCCATGGTCAACAGCCGCGGCTTCGGCGAGACCATCCGCAGCATCAACGGCAGCATCGAGTGCAACGGGGGCAACCCCGGACAGGTGCAGAGCCGGATCAACAGCTACCAGAGCTTCGTGCAGATCCTCGGGACCACTCCCGGGTCCAATCTGAGCTGCTGAGCGTCATCCGGGCAGAGGCCGGTCCGACGTCGTTCGCCGCCGTCGGACCGGCTTTCGCATTCGTACGGACGTTCTCGGCCGGTGCCGGTTCACCGCCGGAGAACTGATCGGCCGTCGTGTCGTTGAGCCGGTCGGGGTCACGGCCCGTTCCCGCGGGCTCGCCGCGTGACGTGGCCGTCGCCCCGACCGAGCAGCGCGCGACGAGCGGAGGCCTTCATGCCGGCGGGAATCCAGGCGGAGTCGGACCGTACGAGGACGCCTGACGAGGTCGCGGACACCCCACGGACCGACGGGACCGGGGCCGACGAGAAGGTGTCCGGACAGTTGGGGGCCGACGTGACGAGGGCCGGCGCGATGGGAGCCGGCGCGACAGATTGGTCCGGGCGCCTCAGGACGCGGCGCGATCTGCTGCGCGCGCTCTTCACCCTGGGCGTGGTCGCGGGCGCCTCCGCGGCGCCGGCGCCCATTCTCAGGGCGCGCCCCGGGGCCGCCGGAGCGGCGACCGGGGGCCCGGCACGGCACGCGGAGACCGAAATCGACGGAGTCTTCGACGAGGTGTACCGCGGACGACGTATCCAGATCGGCCGCTTCGGCACCGCGCATCCCGGCGCCGTCACCACGGTCTCGGACGGTTCGGACGCCTCCACTCTGTCTCCCCCCTCCCTCCCCGACATCCGGATCGACGGCCGGAAGCTCCAGTTGACGCGGAGGGCCGGCGGCGGCTATCTGAGCGTGGTCAACCACTACGAGTCGTTCCCGACCCCGCTCGCGGCGGCCCGTGCGGCGGTCAGGGATCTCAGGGGCGCGCAACTGGCCCTCGACGGGCCGGTCCACCACATCTGACCCGTCCTTCCACTCCGTCTCACCGCATCCGACGGCTGGAGGGCCTCACCGGTGTACATCAGAAAGAACCAGCGGAATCTCACCGGCGCCGAGAAGAAGAGCTTCGTCAGCGCCGTCCTTGAGCTCAAACGCCGGGGTGAGTACGACGAGTTCGTCCGGCTGCACGTCCAGTACCACGTCTCCGACGCGGAGGGCGGACCGCGCGCCGGGCACATGGCCCCCTCGTTCTTCCCCTGGCACCGCCGCTTCCTGCTCGACTTCGAGCGCGCGCTCCAGCGGGTGGACCCGAAGGTGACCGTGCCGTACTGGGACTGGACCACCGACAACACACCCGCCGCCATGCCCTGGTCCGAGGACTTCCTCGGTGGCACCGGCCGGTCGCGCGACCAGCAGGTCGTCACCGGTCCGTTCGCCTACAAGGCGGGCAACTGGACGATCAGGGACGGGGTGACGGAGGGGAAGTTCCTCACTCGCGATCTCGGCCGTCCCGCCGAGCCGGTCACGCTGCCCACCAAGGACGAACTGGCCTGGGCGATGAACGAGAAGGTGTACGACGCGGCCCCCTGGGATTCGACGGCGGCCTCGGGCTTCCGGAACAGGCTGGAGGGCTGGATGTCAGGAGGCGACGAGCCCTGGTGCAACCACAACCGCGTTCACCGCTGGATCGGTGGCCATATGCTCGGCGGCTCCTCCCCCAACGACCCCGTCTTCTGGCTGCACCACGCCTTTGTCGATCTGCTCTGGGACCGCTGGCAGAGCAAGCACCCGGAGGCGACCTATCTGCCGAAGTCGAAGCTGGGCGCCGGGGACCCGCAGCGCGGCCGGGCGATCAGTCTGGAGGAACCGATGCCGCCCTGGAACGTCAAGCCGTCCGAACTCCTCGACCACCAGGGCCTGTACCGCTACGAAGCGTGAGTCTCCGGCAGACGGGACGGCCCCCCGCGTGTCCACGCGGGGGGCCGTCCCTCACCGACCGCGCGCGGCCCCGGGACCGCGCGCCCTCATCGGTGATCAGCCGCCGTAGCCGTCACCCTCGTGGTGGCCACCCTTGTGGTGCTTCTCGCCCGACAGGTTGGCGCAATGGTTGCCGAACGCCGGGTTGAGCAGACCGACCACGTCAATGGTGTTGCCGCAGAGGTTGATCGGGACGTGCAGGGGCACCTGGACGACATTGCCCGACACGACACCGGGCGAGCCGATGGCGGCGGCCCCGGCGTCGGCGTCGGCAGCGGCCATACCGGCGCCACCGGCCAGCACGGCGCCCGTGCCGACGAGAACAGCTGTTGCCTTCGCGATACGCGACATCAAGAATCTCCTTGAACCGTTTGGAGCACAGCCGCACGATGTGCGGCCTCACGCCCCTTCAACGCCCCGATTCACGCCCGGTAACGGATATCCGGCGATCCGATTCCGATCACCGTCATCATCACCTGGTCAGCGGAGCAGGCTCAGCCCGCCGACGAGCCGGTCGATCCTGTTGCGGGGGCCCACCAGACTGACGGCGCAGTACCCCAGATCGTCCTGGCCGGTACCGGCGAGCAAGCGGAGATAGTCGTCGTATACCCGTGAGGTCTGGGCCGGCTCGGGCATGTCCACGATCAGCACCTCGTCCTTCGTGGCCGCCTTGGCGCGCAGCGCGCGCAGACTCCCGCCATCGGCGGCGAGGACCGTACAGCCGGCCCAGGGCAGTCCGGGATGGGTGACGCCGGAGGCGTCCGCACCGTCGGGCCCGAGCAGACCGGGCAGAGCCTTTCCCACGGCGGCGGCCATGCACGCGGCGGCGTTCGTGATCCGGCCCGCCGGAAGGCTCTCGTCCACGACGATCACCCACTTCAGCCCGGCCTGCCGGGTGGAGCGGTCGGTGGTGATGTCCTCGCTGGTCAGCCGTGGGAGGGACAGCTGTGGGCGTGACGGGTGAGGGTGAGGGAGGGACATGGAACTCCTTCGTGTGCGGAATACCCCGCTACGCTAGGCAGAAGTTCCGATGCTGTCGCCAGCATCCGCATGTCATTCGGCAATCGAGGTGTTCCATGAAATTTGATGCGATCGATCAAGCTCTGCTGCGGGAGTTGCAGAACGATGCACGGCAGACCAACCGTGAGCTGGCGGCCAAGACCGGTGTCTCGCCCTCCACCTCGCTGGAGCGGGTGAGGCTGCTGCGTGAGAGCGGCGTCATCACCGGCTACCACGCGGCCGTCGATCTCGACGCGGTGGGACGCCCCGTACAGGCCCTGATCTCGGTCCGCATCCGGCCGCCGGCCCGCCCGGTGATCGAGGGGTTCCGTGAGTGGGCGGCACGGCTGCCGGAGGTGATCGGCCTGTTCGTCACCTCCGGCGCCCATGACTTCCTGCTGCATATCGCCGTTCCCGACGTGAACGGCGTCTACGCCTTTGTCATCGACCGCCTCACGGAACGCCGCGAAGTCGCCGATGTGCAGACGACGATGGCGTACGAACACGTCAGACCGCGCAGGATCGACCCCGTCGCCGACGAGCGGCCCGAGCGGTCGCGCCGCCCCCGCTGAGCGGCGCCCTCAGCCCAAGCGCCTCGGCTGGAGCGTGGTCGCGTACGCCCCGCCCCGCGCCAGCAGCTCCTGGTGGCTGCCCGCCTCGACGATGCGGCCCCGCTCCATCACGATGATGCGGTCCGCGTTCTGGATGGTGGACAGCCGGTGTGCCACGACGAACACCGTCCTGCCCCGGACGAGACGGGACAGCGCGTCCTGGATCAGCCCCTCCGACGTGTTGTCGAGGGCCGAGGTCGCCTCGTCGAGGACCAGGATGCGGGGATCCCTGATCAGCGCCCTGGCGATCGCCAGCCGCTGCTTCTGCCCGCCCGACAGCCGGGCGCCGCGCTGCCCCACCACCGTGTCGAGACCGTCCGGCAGCCGCTCGATGAACTCCATCGCGTTCGCGGCGAGCAGCGCCCCGCGCAGCGCGTCCTCGTCGGCGCCGCCCTCCAGACCGTAGGTGACGTTCTCCCGGATGGTTCCCTCGAAGAGGATCGACTCCTGCGGTACGACGGACAGGAAACGGCGGTACGTGCGCAGATCCAGCGAGGCCATGTCGGCGCCGTCGAGCAGTATCCGGCCCTCGGTGGGCCTGATGAAGCCGATCAGCAGGTTCAGGATCGTGGACTTGCCCGCGCCCGACGCGCCGACCAGGGCTATGGTCTCGCCCGGCCGTACGGACAGCTCGAACCCGCGCACCGAGTGCTCCGTCGCCTCGGGGTAGCGGAAACCCATCCCCTGGAAGTCGATACGCCCGCCGATACGGTCGACGGACGCCTTGCCCTCGTTGCTCTCCAGGTCGGGCGCCTGAAGGACCTCACCGATCGAACGCACCGACTCCAGACCCTTGGAGATGATCGGGGTCAGATTCATCAGGGTCGTCAGCGAGGCGGTCAGCGCCGTGAAGAAGGCGCTGATCATCACGACATCGCCGGCCGAGAGCCCCAGCCAGCCGTAGTACGCGACGACCGCCGAGCCCGAGAGACAGCCGACCGCCATCGTGTTGAGCAGGATCCAGGAGAGCGATCCGAAGCGGCCGTTGAGCAGATCGAGCCGGAACCCGGCGGAGAGCACCCGCTCCAGGGTGTGGTCGACGCGGTGCAGCGCGGTCCGCTCCAGACCGTGGGCACGGGTGATCGGGATGAGCGTGGTCATCTCGCCGACACGTGAGGAGAGCTGCTCGATCTCCAGCCGGAACTCCTCGTTGTTGCTGCGGATCCGCGAGCGCAGCCGGCGTACCAGCAGGGCCGCGAGGGGTACGACGATCAGGAACACCGGCAGTACGACGGGGGCGCGGTACCCGATCACCGCCAGTCCGCCGATCAGCGTCATGATGGCGCCGAGCCCCATGTCGGCGCTCTGCTGGGTCATCTGCTCCACGCTCTCGACGTCCCGTACGACCTTGGTCTGCAGGACGCCCGCGCTGACCCGGGCGTGGTAGCCGATGGACAGGTACTGCATCCGGCGGCAGAGCGCCGAGCGCAGCTCGCGGCCCATCCGGCGGATGCTGGAGCTCATCAGGCGCGCGTACAGCAGCGCCAGCGGAAAGTTCAGCACCAGGACGAACACCAGGACCCCGGTGTTGTACCAGAGTTCGGAGACCGGGCCGTGATCCACCACCACATCGATGATGTTGGCCGTGATCAGCGGGAGCAGCCAGACCGGAATGTGTTTGACGGCGAACACCACGACCGCGAGGGACAGCCGGTGGCGGTCGGGCCGGAAGAGATAGGCGAGAGTGCGGAGCGGATGCTCCCCGGAATAGTGATGGTCCAGTGGACTGGGACGGGGGGCGGAGTCGGGTTTCTGCATGGAGAGCGGAGTCCTCTTTCGGCAGCCATGGTGCGCGCTCGATTGCAGACACCCAGTTTCCTCCGGCCCGCTCGTATGGGGAAGCGCTTTCTGGGCGCACACGGCGCCGGACCGGGCACCGGCTCAAGGAGTGGGACGGGCCGATCGGTGAGATGGTGGCTCCATGGCTGATCGGGGCGCACCTCCGGCTGCCGTGTCGCTGCCGGACGACTGGCCCGCCCATCCGGACCTGAGCCTCGCTCTCAACCGGATGGGAAGCTTCGACTGGGATCTCGACAGCGGGCTGCTGCATCTGAACGCGCCCGCCCTCCAGATCCTGAGCCTGCGCCCGGGGGAATACGCGGGCAATCCGCGCAGCCTCGTCCGCCGCTTGTCGCTGTTCGAGGCCGCCCGGCTGAAGAGCCTGGTGGCGCGGGCGCTCAAGGAGGGCTCGGCCGAGGTCGCGGCGTACTTCCGGATCGTCCGGCACGACGGATCACGGCAGTGGACCCGCGCCCAGGCCCATATCGCCTACGACGGGACGGGACGGCCCCGGCGGATCATCGGCCTCGTACGGAGCGCGGAACACGAGCTGACCGAGGTGGCCACCAGAAGCGATCTGGACGAGGCACGGCGCAGGCTGACCGGCGTGGTGGAGCGCACCACCGTCCTGCTGGCGCGCGCCGAGACGGTCGAGGACGTCCTCGACGTCCTCCGCGACGAGGAGGCGCTCGGCCATCTCAAGGCCGTGAGCGTCATGCTGGGCGTGGTGGAGGGCGGGCGGATCCGGGCGGTCGCCGAGGGCCGGTCGGGGTCGTACGTACCGGAGCTGCGGTACACGCGGATCGACGCGCGGTTCCCGATGAGCGAGGTGGTACGTACCCAGCGGCCCCGCTTCATCACCTCGCGCGAGGATTTCCGGTCCTCCTACCCGCTGCTCTGGCCGCATGTGGAGCCGCTGTCCGTGGCCTCCGGCGCCTATCTGCCGCTGATCGCCCAGGGCCGGATGATCGGCGTCATGGGGCTGCTCTACCCCCGGCACGGCGGCTTCAGCGCCGAGGAACGCAATATGCTGGTCGCGCTCTCCAGCGGTATCGCGCAGAGTCTGCAACGGGCCATCCTCTACGAGCAGGAGCACGATCTTTCCGGGGAGCTCCAGCGGGCGATGCTGCCCCGCCGCGTCCCGGAGGTCCCCGGCGCGCGCAGCGCCTTCCGCTACCGCTCCGCGCGAATCGGCCGGAGCGTCGGCGGTGACTGGTACGACCTGCTTCCGCTGCCCGGCGACCGGGTGGGGCTGACGATCGGCGATGTCCAGGGCCATGACACGGACGCGGCCGTGGTCATGGGCCAGTTGCGCATGGCGCTCTGGGCGTACGCCGCTGAAGGGCATCCGCCCGACGCCGCGATGGCCCGCGCCTCCGCCCTGCTGCGCGAGCTGGGCACCGACCGCTTCGCGACCTGCACCTACGTGGAGGTGGATCTGTCGACCGGGGGGCTGCGGATCGTACGGGCGGGCCATCTCGACCCGCTGGTGCGGCGTGCCGACGGCGGCTGCCACTGGATCGAGACGTCGGGCGGGCTGCCCCTCGGGCTCTCCGCGGAGTTCGCGGAGCTCGGCGGGATCAGCTATCCGGTGACCACCGGAGTGCTGGGGCCCGGTGAGACGCTGCTGCTCTGTACCGACGGGCTGGTGGAGCAGCCGGGCATCGACCTCGGCGAGAGCCTGGAAGGGCTCAGGGAGACCGTACGTACGGGCCCGGCGGATCTGGAGGAGCTGGCGGACCTGCTGTTCGCGGCGGAGGGGGAGCGGAGCGGCGGGGACGACATGGCCCTGCTGCTCCTGCGGCGGGACAGCGTCTGACGCCGGGGCAGTGACTGACGCGGGACAGCGTCTGACGCCGGGACAGCTTCTGATGGCGGGAAACAGCATCTGACGGCGGGACAGCCGCTCACGCCTCGGCCGGTCGTGTGAGCCGGGCCGGCGTCTGACGGCGGGACAGCTTCCGACGCCGTGGCGGCGCCTGATCCTGGCCGGTTTCGGCGTCCCGTTCCCCACTGTCACCGCGTGTTCTCCCCGACGTCCCCGCGAACCCCTGGTTCATTGGTCCGCGCACGGCAATGCTGGCGGCCGACATCGCACAAGCCATGCGTATCCACCGTCTTCCAGGAGAAGTTGTGGGCCCAGGCATCGCCGGGCGGACCGCCGTGCTCTTCGCGGCCGTGACCGCTCTGACGGTGGGGGCGGTATCACCGTCCTCCGCCGACTCCACCCCCGACCCCCGACCCGGTACCGCCGCGGAGATGCTGCGGCCGGTCGCGCCACCACCCGCGAGCGCGGCCACCGCGGACCCGAGATCCACCGGAACCCCGGCATCCGTCGCCGACGCCGACGGCATCGAGACCGCGCGGGCCTCGCGCCCGATCGCCCCCGGTGTCCGGCTCACGTCGTACGACCGGCTGGAATCCGACAAGTGGCTGCGCGTGGACGCGCTCTCCGTCGACCTCGACGGCACCGGCGCCCAGGCCGACTACCTCTCCTCGGGCAAGGTCTCCGACCGCCGTACGATCTCGGAACTGGCGGCCGGCCATGACGCCGGGCCCGGACGCCGTACCGTCGCCGCGATCAACGCCGACTTCTTCGACATCAACGAGACGGGCGCGCCCCAGGGCCCCGGGATCGCGGACGGCGAGGTCACGCACTCGCCCGCCCCCGGGGCCAACCAGGCCATCGGCATCGGCCCCGGGAACGCCGGACGCCTGCTGAAGCTGTACTTCGACGGCACCGTGACGCTCCCCTCGGGGCCGCGGGCGCTGAACGCCTACAACGCGGCCAATGTGCCGACCGGCGGTATCGGCGCCTACAACGCGGGCTGGGGCGTGGCGGACCGCGCGCTCACCGTGGACCGGGCGACCCCCGTCGCCGAGGCCGCCGTACGGGACGGCAGGGTCGTCTCCGTGACGGACCGTCCCGGTACCGGAGCGATCGCCGCGGGCACGACCGTCCTGGTCGGCCGGGAAGCGGGCGCCGAGGCGCTTCGCGCCCTGCGCCCCGGGGATCAGGTCACCCTCGAATACCGGCCGCGCACCGACAGCGGATCCGTCCCGCGGACCGCTGTCGGCGGCCGTGAACTCCTCGTGGTGGACGGCATGGCGCAGAACCACGACGGTGAGGGCAACAACACCGCGGCGCCGCGCACCGCCGTCGGATTCTCGCGCGACGGCAGCACCATGCAGGTGATCACCGTCGACGGCCGGCAGGCCGACAGCGGGGGCGTCACCCTCACCGAGCTGGGCCTGATGATGCGGGACGCCGGTGCCCACAGCGCGCTCAACCTCGACGGCGGCGGCTCGTCCACGCTGGTCGCCCGCGCACCGGGCAGCGACGCGCTGCGCGTGGAGAACAGTCCCTCCGACGGCAGCGAGCGCACGGTCCCCAACGGCCTCGCCCTCACCGCGCCCGACGGCAGTGGACGGCTGGGCGGCTTCTGGGTCGAGACCCGGACCCCCGCGAGCGGCGCCCCGAGCGTCGACCCCGTCAAGGGCGGCCACCCCGAGCGGGTCTTCCCCGGACTGACCCGGGCGCTCACCGCGGCCGGATACGACGAGACCTACGGGCCCGCGTCGGGCGAACCGCGCTGGCGGGCCGTACGGTCCTCGGTCGGCCGCGTCGACGCCGACGGCGTGTTCACCGCGCGCGGCAGCGGCACCACCGAAGTACGCGCCGAACGCGGACGGGCCGGGGGCGGCACGGAGTTGACGGTCCTCGACAGGCTCGACCGGATCCAGCCGACCACCCGGCGCGTCGGACTCGCGGACACCACGGCGACCGGCACCTTCGGCATCGTCGGTCTCGACGCCCACGGCACCGGCGCACCCATCGAACCCCGCGACGTACGGCTCGACTACGACCACTCCCTCTTCTCGGTCACCGACGACGGCCGGGGCTCCTTCGCCGTGAAGTCCCTGAAGGGCAGCGGCGCCGGGCGTGTCACGGCCGAGGCGGGCGGCCGCACGACAGTCCTCGCCGTCAGCGTCGGACTCGACGAGCAGCCGGTCTCCGCCTTCGACGACGCCGCGTCCTGGACCTTCGGCCAGGCACGCGCGGACGGCTCGGTCTCGGCCACACCGGACGGCCACACCGGCACCGGACTCACCCTCGCGTACGACTTCGCCCGCTCCACCGCCACCCGCGCCGCGTACGCGAATCCGCCCCAGCGGATCCCGGTGCCCGGTCAGCCGCAGTCCTTCACACTCTGGATCAAGGGCGACGGCAAGGGCGCCTGGCCCACCCTGCATCTCAAGGACGCGGCGGGCTCCGACCAGTTGCTGCGCGGCCCGTATGTCACCTGGACCGGCTGGCGGCAGGTGACCTTCGCCGTGCCGGCCGGGGCCGCGACGCCGCTCGCCGTGTACCGCTTCTATCTCGCGGAGACCGCTGCCACCAAGCAGTACACCGGCGAGATCGTGATCGACGGGCTGACGGCGCAGGTGCCGCCCACGGTGGAGCTGCCCGCGCAGCCGCGCCCGGCCGATCCGCTGATCGACTCGGCGGCCGAAACCGGTGCCAGGGACTGGCGGTTCGCGGTGATGTCCGACGCCCAGTTCGTCGCTCGCGACCCCGACAGCGCGATCGTGGCGCAGGCACGCCGTACCCTGCGCGAGATCAAGGCGGCGAAGCCCGACTTCGTCGTCATCAACGGCGACCTGGTGGACGAGGGATCTCCGGCCGATCTCGCCTTCGCCGAGACAGTTCTCACCGAGGAACTGGGCGACGCCCTGCCCTGGTACTACGTACCGGGCAACCACGAGGTGATGGGCGGCACGATCAAGAACTTCGTGGACCGGTTCGGTCCCGCCCAGCGGATCTTCGACCACCGGGGGACCCGCTTCCTCACCCTCGACACATCGAGTCTGACGCTGCGCGGCGGGGGCCTGGCGCAGATCAAGGCGGTACGGGAGCAGCTGGACGCGGCGGCGAAGGACGACCGGGTCCGCTCGGTGATGGTGATCGAGCACGTACCGCCGCGCGATCCGACCGTCCAGAAGGCCAGTGAGCTGAGCGACCGCAAGGAGGCGGCCCTCCTCGAACAGTGGCTCGCGGACTTCCGCCGGACGACCGGCAAGGGCGCGGGGCTCATCGGTAGCCATGTCGGCGTCTTCGACGCCTCGCGGGTCAACGGCGTGCCGTATCTGATCAACGGGAACTCGGGCAAGGCACCCGCGTCCCCGGCGGGCGAGGGCGGGTTCACCGGCTGGTCGCTCATCGGGGTCGACCAGGTCTCGCCGGGCGCGCGGTCGGCCGCCCGGCTGGCTCCGTGGAAGGGCGGCCCCGACTGGGTCTCCGTACAGACCCGCGCGCACACCGACGCGCTCACGCTGGACGCGCCGGCCGCACTGGCCCCCGGGCACAGCGCTCGCGCCACGGCGATCATCACCCAGGGGACGAGGGCGGTCCCGGTCGGCTTCCCGCTCAGCGCCGACTGGACGGGCTCCCCGAATCTCCGTATCGGCGACCGGAACGGCGCCCGCGCCCGCCACGCGGCGGTCTTCGACCCGGCGACGGGCACCCTCACCGCGTTGCGGCCCGGGACGGTCATCCTCGCGGTGACGGTCAACGGCGTCACGCGGCGGGCGGAGATCAGGATCGCGGCGACGGCCTCCGGGGCGTCCGGGGCGTACGGGGCGGTCGCGCCCGCCGCGTGACCGGGTGAGTACGGTGGCCCGGCGTCCGGCCGGCAGGGCGCCGGGCCACCGTACGCGGCGACTTTGGGACGGGGAGCCGGAGCGCGCTCGCGACTTTGGTCGCGGAGGCCGCTCCTGAAGGCCAATAGCCGCGCTGGGCCTGCCCTTTCTAGCTTTGAGGGGTGAAGACGGTATGCGGAATCCTGTGTTTTCTCCTGTTGTCCCAAGGCGTGGGAGGACTGCTGCACGAATGGACGGACGGGTGGTTCGCGCTCTGGTCGTTGGTGGCCAGACTGAGCTACTTCGACGGCTATGAGATTTATGTGTCCGTCGTGCTGATCGTGGCGGGCCTCGCCATGGGCGCGGCCGCGGAGAGCGCGAAGAAGCGCGGTCTCTAACGGACAGACCTTTGAGTCCGACAACTCCTCGGGGCCTTTGGGCGACCGTTCCGCTTGCCCTGGAGCGCGCTCCAGGGTGGACGCTGGAGGCATGAGTTCAGTGGTTCCCCGGCTGGAGCCGGATGTGGAGATTCCGCACGGCGGACTGACGATCGGCGAAGCCGCCGCGGTCTGCGGCCTCAGCGTCGACACCCTCCGCTACTACGAACGCGAGGGGCTGACGGCGCTCCCCGCCGATCGCGCGCCCTCGGGCCAGCGGCGCTACTTCGCCCAGGATCTCCGCTGGCTCGCCGGGATCGTCATGCTGCGCGGCACCGGCATGCCGATCCGCGACATCCGAGCCTTCACCGAGATCTGCCGGTACGAGGGCAACGAGGCCGAGCGGCTGGCCGTGCTGGAACAGCACCGTGAGCGCGTACTCGAACAGCTCAACGAGACCCGGAATCATCTCGCCGCCATTGAACGGAAGATCGACTTCTATCGGAAGGGCGTCTCCTCGTCATGAAAACCGTGAAACTCGGTTCGCAGGGCCTCACCGTCTCCGCCGAGGGCCTGGGCGCGATGGGCATGAGCGTCTGGTACGGCCCCAGGGACGAGCGGGAAGCCATCGCCACGCTCAACCGCGCCGTCGACATCGGAGTCACCCATATCGACACGGCCGAGGCGTACGGCCCGTTCGAGAACGAGAAGCTGATCGGACGCGCCCTGGGCAACCGGCGTGACGAGATCACGATCGCGACCAAGTTCGCCATCGAGTTCGACGACGACGGCACGCCGCACGGTCACAACGGCAGCGCCGAGTACGCGCAGCGAGCGGTGGACCGCTCGCTGCGGCACCTCGGCATGGACGTGATCGATCTGTACTACCTGCACCGCGTCGACCCGGACGTCCCCATCGAGGAGAGCGTCGGGGCGATGAGCGAGATGGTGCGGGCGGGCAAGGTGCGCTACATCGGCGTCTCTGAGGCGAGCCCCGATCTGATCCGCCGGGCCCACGCGGTGCATCCGCTGACCGCGCTCCAGTCCGAGTACTCCCTGTTCACCCGGGATGTGGAGCACAACGGCGTGCTGGAGACCGTACGGGAGCTGGGCATCGGGTTCGTCGCGTTCTCACCGCTGGGACGGGGCTTCCTGTCCGGGAAGATCAGGCGCCGCGACGATCTCGCGCCCGACGACGCGCGCCGCGGTCTGCCCAGGTTCACCGAGGAGAACATCGCCGCGAATCTGGCGGTCGTCCACAAGGTCACCGAGCTGGCGGAGGCCAAGGGCGTCACGCCGACGCAGCTGACACTGGCCTGGCTGCTGGCGCAGCGCGTCGTACCGATCCCCGGCACCAAGCGGCGCACCTATCTGGAACACAACGCCGAGGCAGCCGATATCGAACTGACCGCCGGCGATCTGGCGGCGATCGACGCGGTGGCGCCGCACGGCGTCGCGGCGGGCGACCGGGAGGCCGCTCCCCGCGGCTGATATGCCCGACCGCACGTGACAGGTGATGGCATCTCATGCGTGGGCGCCGGTCATTCGTGGGGCAGGCGCACCCACTCGCCGGGCGCCGCAACGAGAAGGACGCCTGGATACCGGTGGTCTTCTACGCCCTGGCGGACGGCTCCAGGTACGTGCACTTCGGCGTGCGGGCCACGGCCAAGTCCGCGTGGGACCGGACGGGACGGGCCCACGGGCGGCGAACCCCCCGTACGGACCCGTCCGTTCGGTCACGCCGAGGCGGGTACGCGGTCGAGGAAGCCCCGTACGCTGACGATCCGGCCGTCCTCGCCGAGCGTGATGACATCGGAGCCCGCGACGGGCGCCGATCCATCGGCCGCCGAGACCAGCTCCCAGCTGAACCGGGCGATGTCATGATGCCCGTCGACCGGCCCGGCCGGGGTGAACAGATAACCGGGAAACTGCTCCTGGACCCCGGTGATCACGGCCGCCAGCGCCTCATGCCCCGCGACGTCCGCCAGCGGGTCGGTATAGCTGCCGTCCTCGCTCCAGGCGAGGGCCACCGCCCTGGCCCGCTCGTCGGCGGACGTCGCGTTCCAGGCCTCGAAGTAACGGGTGACGGCGGTCTCGTAGCGGTTCGCGGACATGATGATCAGCCTCCATCGAGGATCGGCCTTCGCCGGAAGGGGACCGGCAAGGGGCGGACGCGGGACTCGGCCGGAGTGCGCCGGCCGAGGCCCGCTGACCGCGACGATGCCGCGCGGAGCGCCGGGGGTCGATTACGTCCGGGGTAATGGCGGCGGGTGACGCGCGGCTCGCTACCGGCTGCCGAGTGCCGGAATCCGGGCCGCCGAGAACTCCACCGGAAGAGAGACCGGGATACGCGTCCAGGGCGAGGGATGCCAGGCGACCTCCTCGGCGGGGATGGCGAGTCTCATGTCGGGCAGCAGATGCAGCACGGTGTTGACGGCGGTGCGGGTGATCAGTCGGGCGGGTACTTGCGCGGGGCAGACGTGGGGGCCGGCGGAGAAGGCGAGGTGGGCGCGGTTGCCCGGTTCTCCGGCGGTGTCGTCGGGGCGGATGGCGGGGTCGTCGTTTGCGGCGGCGATGCCGAGGATGAGGACGTCGCCGCGGCGGATGTGGCGGCCGCCGAGTTCGGTGTCGCGCAGTGCGTAGCGGGCGGGCATGTTGTTCATGGGCGGGTCGCGCCAGAGGGCTTCGTCGAGGGCGTCGTCCACCCCGAGCCGGCCGCCGTGCATCCGGGCGGCGAAGCGCGGATCGGTGAGCATCAGCCGCAGCGTCAGTGATGTCCAGGCGTTGACGCCCTCGGTGCCCGAAGAGATCATCACCGCCATCGACTGGATACGCTCCGACTCGTTGCGCAGATTGGGGTGGTTGATGAACGCCGTGGTCAGATCGTCGGTCGGGCACTCCTGCCGGCGGCGCAGCGCGTCGACCAGGATCTCCTCGAAGTGGCGGTTGCCGTCCTGCGAGTCGTCGGCGCTGCCGAACAGCGCGATGAGCGCCCGCAGCAGCTCCTGGCCCTCCGCGCTGTCCAGACCGAACAGGGAGGCGATGGAGAGCATCGGCACGATCGTGGCGTAATCGTTCACCAGATCCGCCCGGCCCCGCTGGGAGAAGCACGCGATCAACTCCGTGCACACCGACTGGACCTGGCGGCGCGCCCTGCGCTGGTCGATCCGTGCCACACCGTCGTCCAGCGGCTGGCGCAGCCGCCGGTGCTCGGGTCCGTCCGCGCCGACGACATTGGCACGCCAGGCCATCATCGGCAGCAGCCCCGAATGCGGCGGGACCACACCCTCGTTGAGATCGCGCCAGTTGCGCGCGTCGCGGGAGAAGACCTGTTCCTGCCGGGTGATCGTGAGCAACTCCCGGTAGCCCATGACGAGCCAGGCCGGTACGCCAGGCTCCAGCTCGACACGGGCGACGTTGCCCCACTGCTCGCGCAGTCTTCGGTAGACCTCGCGGGGTTCGGACGCGCCGGTCGCGGCCGACAGGGGAAGCAACTCGGCGCCGGGAGAGTGGGCCGGACACTCCGGCGGCGCGGAGAGCGGGGAGGGATGGTTCATGAGGCGGTCTCCTTGGCACGCACCGCGCCGGCGTGCGGCGCGCATTCGACAAGGCTGGTCAGGGCATCCACCGACGGGGCACGTTCACGCATGTGAGGCATCACCAAAGTCGTTTCCTCCACCGGGCAAACGACCCACTCACCAAGGAGGACACGGGCATCGGGCGGCGGGCGGGCGTGCGACGTCCTCCCGCGGCGCCGAGCCGGGTGTCACTCGGAGGAAGCCACTGGCGTGGGCGGTGTTCGCGACACGCGGCGGCAGGATTCCCCGGCCCGTGACGGAACTTGCGGATCCGCGCTGGACGAACGGCGGCGGCGCGCTCGCCCCCGCGGTACGTGTTCACGCGCCGCCACGGCAGAGGGGCGGGCTCCGCCCATCGCACGACCCGAACGGGCGTACGTTCGGAGGCTTCCTGAACGAGGCTCGTCCGTAGGCGAGGGCGCCGTTCGGCTCTCGCTCATGGCGACTGATGGCCACGCGACAAGGTTGACAATCGGTGACTTCTCGGGCATGTCGCGGGTCGGCCCGGGAAGACAGCGGGTCACCGATCAGAGGGGCCGTCGGGGCCCATCCGATGTCGGGCAGGCGTCACCCGAACGGACGAGGCGGTCCGGCCCCCCGGGTTACGCTCCGTAGTCACCGCGCGCGCCCAGACGGTTCTCCGGATCCCGCGCCGAACCTCTACGGGGCGGCCGTCGCCGTATCCTTCCACCTCCCGGCACCTCCTGGTCCCGGGTTGCGGGGTGGGGGCCCACCGGTGAGTGTGGGCCGCAGTTCACAGTGAACACGGATGAAGGAGAGAGCGCGTCGTGGCGACTCTGTGTAAACCCGCGGTCTCGGTTCCCCAGTATGTGATCACCATGGAGGACACACTCGCTCTCGCGCGCTCGCTGCACGCGGACCATCCTCAACTGCCCCTGGCTCTGCGGCTGATCCAGAACACGGGGGTGACCAAACGGCATATCGTCCAGCCGATCGAGGACACGCTTCGGCATCCCGGATTCGAAGACCGGAACATGCTGTACGAGGCGGAGGCGAAGGCACGCGTCCCCGAGGTGATCGAGCGCGCCCTCGGCCACGCCGAGCTGCGCCCCGCGGACATCGACATGATCGTCTACGTCTCCTGCACCGGCTTCATGATGCCGTCACTGACCGCCTGGCTGATCAACACCATGGGTTTCCCCGGCCACACCAGGCAGCTCCCGATCGCCCAACTCGGCTGCGCGGCGGGCGGCGCGGCCATCAACAGGGCGCACGACTTCTGCCGCTCGTACCCCGGCGCCAACGTACTCATCGTCGCCTGCGAGTTCTGCTCGCTCTGCTACCAGCCGACCGACCTCGGGGTCGGATCCCTGCTGTCCAACGGGCTGTTCGGCGACGCCGTCGCCGCCGCCGTCGTACGCGGTGAGGGCGGCACCGGGATCGCGCTGGAGCGCAACGGCTCCCACCTCGTACCCGACACCATCGACTGGATCGCCTACAGCGTCCGGGCCACCGGCTTCCACTTCCTGCTGGACAAGCGGGTACCCACCACCATGGAACCGCTGGCGCCCGCACTGCGGACGATCGCCGACCAACACGGCTGGGACGCCACCGGGCTCGATTTCTACATCATCCACGCGGGTGGCCCGCGCATCCTGGACGACCTCAGCCACTTCCTCGAAGTGCCCCCGGAGGCATTCCGGTTCAGCCGGGGCACACTCACCGAGTACGGCAACATCGCCAGCGCCGTCGTCCTCGACGCGGTGCGCAGGCTTTTCGACGAGGGCGGGGTGGCCGACGGCGCGCGCGGCATCGTCGCCGGCTTCGGGCCCGGCATCACCGCCGAGATGGCGCTGGGGCGCTGGACGGCCACCGGCGCCTCCGTCGACACCGCGATGACCGGAAGCCGGCTCGTGGGAAGGCTGGAACGCGAAAGCGGGCCGTCGCCCGTGAGCGAACCGGTGAGATGACGATGACGGTGACGCGGCGAGCGCCGGGCCCGCGGCGCGCGGGCCCCGTCACCCGAACGGCCCCGCGCCACCGCACCGCCGTAGGACCACCACCCCCACCGTCACGGAGTACCGCATGACCCAGCTGACCCGGGCCGAGGGGCTCATCGTCCCTCCGGGCGGGGGCACCACCATCCTCACCGAGGCCCAGCAGGTGACCTTCAAGGTCACCGGAGAGCACTCCCGGGTCTCCTCCAGCTTCGAGGTCGTCGTGCCGCCCGGCTTCGACGTCGGCGCCCACAGGCACACCCACAGCGAGGAGCTGTTCTACATCCTCGACGGCGAGCTGGACGTGCTGGCCTTCGAGCCGCGGGTGCTCAGCGAGGACTGGCGGCACTGGGAGTCCGCGTCGGGGCTGAAGTCGGTACGGGCCACACCGGGCACGGTCATCGTCGTACCCCCCGGCTGCCCGCACGCGTTCGCCAACCGGGGTGACGGCCCGGCCAAGATGTTCTTCCAGTCGTCCCCGCCCTCCGACCACGAGCGGTACTTCGAGGAACTGCTCGACATCCTCAAGGACGGTGGAACGCCCGATCCCGCCGCCATCGCCGATCTCCGGCTGCGCTACGACATCGAGCAGCTCACCCCGCTGCGCCACGACGCCCAGGGCCGTCCCGGCGGTGACCTCGGCGCCGGTTCCGCGGCCACTCGTATGAGTCACTGACGCTGCGTGAACGCGGTCCCTGACTGACCGTAGGGAGATGGACTCCGCATCGGACATCAGGCGCCCACCGCGGCGAACCTCCCGGCGGGCCCGGTCGTCGGTCATCGTCGTGCTGGTCGTCATGGCCGCTCTGACCGCGGGCTGGCCACTGATCGGCCGGGCGCTGAACGATCACGAGCGGGTGCCGGACGGCACGCTGCTGGAGCTGGGGCCCGATGACAACATCGCGGTGCTGCGGGTGACCGGCGCGGGCTGGGCGCTCAGCAAGTCGGAGAGCGATCCGGACTCGATGTACGTACTGACCCGCGACGGCGTCGACCTGGTCGCCGGGTATGTCGCCCTCACCATGCCCGGTGAGGCCGACGAGCTGTGGGCGGGGCTGCGCAAGATCCAGTCGGTCGCGGACGAGAACACCCGGCTCGGCGCTCCGCACACCGTCACCAGCGCCGGGGGTGCCCAGGGCGTGGCGGGCACACTGACCCGTGGCGGGCGTACCGGCACGGCCACCGTATGGCTGCCGCCCGACCTGTCCTACGCGGTCGAGATCACCGTACTGGCCGGGCCGGGCGCGGATCCGCGCGCCTCGGCGGACGCCGCGGCCATGGTCCGTTCCGTCGCCTTCCCCCGGGAGGCGCCATGACGACGGCAACGGCGGCGGCGTACACCGGACTGCGCGGCTCCTTCCGACGGAGTCCGGTGGGCTGGCTGTGCGGCGTCCTGTGCGTCCTCGGTCTCGCGCTGCTCGCCCTCGAATTCGCCCCGGCGATCAGGGTGTTCCCCGGCCCGGCGCTGCTGGCCTTCCTGTTGCTGCTGGTCACGCTGGGGATCGGGGTGGCCGTCCTGGGGCGCGTACGTCCGTTCCGGGCGCCGCCGCGCGGCTGGGCCTGGAGCGGGGTCGCCTGGGGCGCCACCGCGGCGACCGGCTGCGCGATCGTGGCCAACGGCGGGCTCCAGGGCATCTGGTTCAAGGCCGCCGGTATCGACTTCGGCTCGCGATGGGGCGCCGCGCTCACCGCCCCGCTCAACGAGGAACTTCTCAAGGTGTCCGGCGTCGCGCTGATCGCCCTCGGCGCACGGCAGTTGGTGCGCGGCCCGCTCGACGGCTTCTTCCTCGGCGCCTTCACCGGACTCGGCTTCCAGGTCATGGAGAACTGGACCTACGCCATGAACTCCGTCCTCAGCGGTGGGGGAGTGAACGCGGACAACGACGTCTTCCAGTCCTTCGTCACCCGGGTCGGGCTGACGGGTCTCGGCTCGCACTGGGCGATGACCGCCGTCTCGGGGACGGGCATCGGCATCCTGCTCGCCCACGCCGACCGGCCGGTGCGCCGGCGGATCGTACCGGCGGCCCTCTGCCTGCTGACCGCCATGGCGATGCACTGGCTCTTCGACTCACCCCTGCTCGGCTCCGCCGCGGGCCTCGCCGGCAAGGTGGCCATCAACTTCCTTGTCGCCGTGGGGTTCTATGTCGTCCTGCGGCGCCACGCGCGGCGCCGGGCCCGCGCCTTCCTGCTCTCGCCGCGATCCCCGTTCTCCATCGAACTGCTCACACGCCGCTCCCGTCGGCGCGCCCTGCGCCGGCTGCCACCGGCGCGCCGCCCCGTCGCGGACCTGCGGGCCGCCCGTCATCTCGCGGTGGTCGAGGAGTACGCCGCCGGAACATACGGACCGACCGGTTCGGAAGGTACCCTTGACAGTGAACGACGGGGAAACCAGTGACACCCGCTCGGTGAACCCCTGAACGGTGCGACGGGAGTATCCCGATGGCACAGCAGCGTGCGGTCAGAACACGCGCCGCGATTCTGGGAGCGGCGGCCTCCGTCTTCGACCGGTGCGGCTACGACGCCGCGACGATCGCGGAGATCACGGCGCGCTCCGGGATGACCAAGGGCGCCCTCTACTTCCACTTCTCCTCCAAGGAGGAGCTGGCGCGGGGCGTGCTGCGCGAACTGACCGGGAATCTCGCCGTGGAACCGGCGGATTCCCATGTCCAGGAACTGATCGACCTGACGATGGCCGTCGCGTACCGCTCCCTGCGCGACCCGATCGTCAGGGCCGGTCTCCGGCTGGCCCTGGAGGAGAGGGCGGTGGACTTCTCCGAGGTCAGCCCCTTCCCGGCGTGGGCGGGGCTGAGCGAGGACCTGCTGCTGCGGGCGGCGGAGCGGGGCGAACTGCTGCCGTACGTCGTGCCTCGGGAGACGGCCGAACTCGTGGTCAGCGCCTGGGCCGGGATCCAGGTCTACGCCCGCGCGGTGGCCGGCCGCACTGACGTGGAGCGCCGGATGTCGGTGATGTGGGCGCATCTGCTGCCCAGCGTGGTGATGCCGCGCCTGCTGCTCGAACTGGACGTGGCGCCCGACCGTGGCGCGCGCGTCGAGGCCGTCCGCTCTCTCCGGTCGGCAGCCAACGGGTCTTGAGCCGTATCGGGAGCGGGCGGCGGTGTGATCGGCGAGACCGATGGACGATACAAACCGTGACGGCGGATTGTTTCCGCCCCGGCCCGCCGCACACCGCTTCGTGCCCCGCACCGGGAGATGAGGACGTTCGAACAGGAACGTGCCACGCGTACCCGGCGATCGGGTCGTGGAATTTCCCCATTGTTTGTGCGGCGTTGTCCTCTTGCGCTTTTCGGTTGTTGTCGAGTAGCCCAATCTCCCTGCCATGCCCGGTAAATGAAGACGTGAGAGATGTGCTGGACGGTTACTCAAGAATTCAAGAAGCGGAGCCCGCGCGGGACTAACATGCCTGGCGTCGAAGAGTGATTCGGCGGGGATTTGACGAGGTGCGGAGGAGAACCGTGGAGATTTCAGGTTCCGGGGTCGCTGCGAACCAGGAAAGACCGATGCGGGCCCCGAGGAATCCGGTGGCCCTGATCACGGGCGCGACACGGGGGATCGGGCTCGGGGTGGCACGGGAGCTCGGCGGCCGGGGCCATCGGGTCTTCATCTGCGCGCGGACGGCGCAAGAGGTCAAGCAGACGGTCGAGGATCTGCGCGCGGAAGGGATGGAGGCCGAGGGCACGGTCGCCGACGTCCGGGACCGCGCGTCGGTGTCCGCGCTGGTGGCGGCCGTCGTCGGGCAGTTCGGCCCGGTCAACATCCTGGTCAACAACGCGGGCCGGGGCGGTGGTGGGCCCACCGCGGAGATAGCCGACGAGCTCTGGTACGACGTGATGGACACCAACCTCAACGGAGTGTTCCTGCTGACCCGCGAGGTCCTGGTGAACGGCGGCCTGCTGGAGTCGGGTTACGGACGCATCATCAACATCGCCTCGACCGCCGGGAAACAGGGAGTCCTGATGGGCGCCCCCTACTCCGCCTCCAAGCACGGCGTCGTCGGCTTCACCAGGTCCCTCGGCAAGGAGCTGGCGCCCCTCGGCATCACCGTGAACGCGGTCTGCCCGGGGTACGTGGAGACCCCGACCGCCGAACGGGTCCGCCAGGGGTACGCCGCGGCCTGGGACACCACCGAGGACTTCGTCCAGGCGCAGTTCGAGGCGAACATCCCGCTCGGCCGCTACTCCACCCCGGAGGAGGTGGCGGGCCTGGTCGGCTATCTCACGACGGTCAGCGCCGCCTCGATCACCGCGCAGGCGATCAACGTCTGTGGCGGCATGGGCTACTCCTGAGCCGTCTCCCCGACGGGGCCGTAGACGCACGCGTATGGAACTGAGCTTCGTGGCTATGTCCCGTCTCACCGGAGTGGACTTGACTGTACTCATGACACAGACCACGCAGAACGCCCGCTCAGCGACAAAGGCGACCCTCGTCATCGGTGGTACCGGCAAGACCGGACGGAAGGTCGCCGAGCGGCTCGCCGGCAAGGGCCTTCCGGTGCGCATCGGTTCGCGTAACGCCGACCGGCCCTTCGTATGGGAGGACTCGGCCACGTGGGCGGGCGCGCTGGACGGCGTCGAAGCCGTTTACATCACCTACTACCCCGACCTCGGCTTCCCCGGGGCCGCCGAGGTCGTCGGCGAGTTCTCCGCGTTCGCCGTCGCCCACGGCGCCCGCCGTCTGGTGCTGCTCTCCGGCCGCGGCGAGGAGGGCGCGCAGGTCGCCGAGGAGAAGATGAAGGAGTCCGGCGCCGACTGGACCGTGGTCCGGGCCAGCTGGTTCAACCAGAACTTCAACGAGAGCTTCTTCCTCGACCCCGTACTCGCCGGGGAACTGGCGCTGCCGACCGGTGACGCCGTCGAGCCCTTCGTGGACACCGACGACATCGCCGATGTGGCCGTCGCCGCGCTGACCGGAGACCAGCACATCGGCAAGACCTATGAACTCTCCGGCCCCCGGCTGCTCAGCTTCCAGGACGTCGCCGCCGAACTGTCCAAGGCCACCGGCCGGGAGATCAGCTACATCCCGGTCTCCATCGACGACTACCGCGCCGCGCTGGCGGAGCACGGTCAGCCGGTGGAGTTCGCCGACCTGTTCGGTCTGATCCTCGACGGCCGCAACGCCTTCCTGGTGCACGGAGTGGAGGAAGCCCTCGGCCGCAAGCCCCGTGACTTCTCCGACTTCGCCCGCGACGCCGCCGCCAGCGGCGTCTGGAACGTCTGATCCCGCCCGGCGCCCGACGCACCATCCGCGAGGAGGCGGCCATGAGTACCCCCATGTCCAGCGAGTACGGACTCGCGTCCCTGCCAGGTCACTTCCACGGATTCGCGCTGATGCACATCGCGATGCGCCGGGACGCCCGCCGGCTGCTCGCCGCCGCGCCCGCCCTGACTCCGGCCGGGCTCGGCGCCGCCGCCGCGTGGTGGCGGCAGTTGCGCGACATCATCGACTGGCACCACCACAGCGAGGACGAGGTGCTATGGCCCGGACTGCTCAGCAGGGCCCCGCAGTTCACCGCCGAGGCCCTGCGGCTCGGTGACGACCACGCCGTGCTCGACCGTGCCATGGAAGCGGTGACGGCCGCACTGCGGCCCGGCGGGAACCTCGCCGCCGTCGCCTCCGCGGCCACCCGCTTCGAGTCCGTACTCCGCGATCATCTGCGGGACGAGGAGACCGTCTCCTTCCCCGTCTTCGCCCGGCTCTCCCCGGACGAATACCTCGCCGTCGAGCGGAAGGTGATCGCCAGCGCCCCGTTCACCGTCATGACGCGTCTCCAGCCCTGGATGTTCGACGGCGCCGACAAGCGGTCGGTGGCGCATGTCGCCGCCACCATCCCGCCGCCCGTGCGGTTGATCGGCGATACGGTGCTGCGCCGACGGTACGAACGGACCCTCGCCGGCGTGACCCGCCCCCGCTGACCGCCCCGCCGACCCGCCCCGCCCCGCCGACCCGCCCGCCCCGTGAACGCCCGACCGGATGAGGAAGCCCCGATGCAGCCCGCTCAAGCAGTCGCTGGCCCCGTGCTCGCCGCCGCCACCATCGGCACCGGGCTGATGGCGGGGCTCTACTTCGCCTTCGACGTCTCGGTCATGCCGGGACTCGCCGGCGCCGACGACGCTACGTTCGTCACCGTGATGCGTGACATCAACCAGGTCATCGACAACAGCGCCCTGTTCGGCCTGCTGTTCGTCGGGGTGTTCCTCGCCACGGGCGTCGCCGCCGTACTCCAACGGCGCCTCGGCCGGCCGGACGCCGCGCGCTGGACCCGGACCGCCTTCGCCCTCTACGCCCTGTCCGTCGCGATCACCGTCTGCGTCAACGTTCCGCTGAACAGGATGCTGGCCCGCGCCGTACCAGTGGGCAGCACCCCGGACTTCGGCGTGGTACGCGGCAGATTCGAGCGGCCGTGGACCTCGGCCAACGTCGTCAGGACCCTGGCCTGCACGGCGGCCCTCGGCGCCCTCGGCCGCGCCCTGGTCCTGCACGGCAGGGGAGCGGCCCAGCCGCTCTGATGCCCCCGGCCCGTCCGGCCCACCAGAACCGCGCCCGTCCTCTCAACTCGTTCCCCCGCGGGGGAGGGCGGGCGCGTTCCACCCTGAGACGGATCCACAAGAAACGGTGACCCCGCATGCGGCATCGTCTAAGGTGATGACATGGACACACTGACCGGTCTGCTCGAAGGTCCGAAGGCCCGCGGCGCGTTCCTGCTCAAGTCGGTCTTCAGCCCACCGTGGTCCCTGCGGGTCGAGGACCGGGCGCCCATCTCCGTCGTCACGATGGTCCGCGGCGACGCCTGGGTACTCCCCGACAACGGCCGTCCGGTGCGGCTGTGCCCCGGTGATGTCGCCGTGATGCGCGGGCCCGACGCGTACACCATCGCGGACCGGCCCGACACCCCCGTCAAGATCGTCGTCGGCCCCGAACAACGCTGCAACACCACCGAGGGCGAGGACGTCACCGAAACGATGGCCCTGGGCGTACGGACCTGGGGCGACGACAGCCGGGCCGGCTCCTCGGTCATGCTCAGCGGTACGTACCAGGCCCCCAGCGAGATCGGTCGACGGCTGCTGGCGGCGCTCCCCGTACTGCTCGTCCGCCCCGCGGAAGCGGGCGACAACCCGCTGGTACGCATCCTCTCGGACGAGATAGGCAAGGACGAGATCGGCCAGGAACTGGTCCTCGACCGACTGCTCGACCTGCTCCTCGTCAGCGTCCTGCGCACCTGGCTCGCGATCCCCGAGTCCGGCGCGCCCGCGTGGTACCGCGCCCAGAGCGACCCGGTGGTCGGCCCGGCGCTGCGACTGCTGCACGAACAGCCGGGCAAGGCATGGACGGTGGCCTCGCTCGCGGACAACGTCGGCGTCTCCCGCGCGGGTCTGGCCCGGCACTTCACGACGCTCGTGGGCGAGCCGCCGATGGCGTATCTCACGGGGTGGCGGCTCACCCTCGCGGCGGACCTGCTGCGCGAGCCGGACGCGACGGTGGCGACGGTGGCGCGGCGGGTGGGGTACAGCGGGGCGTTCGCGCTGAGCGCGGCGTTCAAGCGGGTACGGGGCCTGAGTCCGCAGGAGTTCAGGAAGGGCGAGCGGGGGGAGTCGGCGGACCGTCAGGGCGCGGTGCGGCAGACGGTGGTCCTGGACCGTTGAGGCGGGCTGTCCGGCGGGGCCGGCGGGTGCGTGCGCCGGCTGGCGGCTGCCGGGCCTCCGGGGTCCGTGTCCGGACTGCGCGCACACGGCCACCGGCCCCCGCCGAAACACAACCGGGACTACGGTCCCCCGCCGGAAGGCGCACCGCGCACGGCGACCACCGACGTCAGGACAAGATCCTGCCGCGACAGCCACCGCCCCTCGAACCGCGAAGCCGTCCCCGGCGGGGCCGTCGCGGGGCGTAGCGACGCCGTGAACGTGCCTGCCGGGGCGAGGCGGACCTCCGCGTCCGTGAAGCCGAGCCACCGTCCCGTGGCCGGGAACCACGCCTTGTAGACCGACTCCTTCGCGGAGAACAGCAGCCGGTCCCAGCACACACCCGGCTTCTCCGCGCCCAGCCGTTCCAGCGAGGCGCGTTCGGTGGCGGAGGAGATCAGGCCGAGTACCCCGCGCGGCAGCGGCCCCGCCGGCTCCGCGTCGATGCCCAGCGCGGCCACCTCGGTCGCTCTGGCCGTCACCGCCGCCCGGTAGCCGTCGCAGTGGGTGATACTGCCGACCACCCCGTCCGGCCACTGGGGCGCGCCGCCCGCGCCCGGCAGTAATGGCGCGGGCGGCAGGCCCAGTTCGGCCAGGGAGCGGCGCGCGCAGGCGCGGGCCGTGGCGAACTGCGCACGCCGGCGCTGTCGTCGGCCCGCCATCAGCGCCGCCTCCTCCGGGAACAGCGGCGCGGGCGCCAGATCGTCGAAGGCTTCGGCCGATCTGACGCCCGGGGGCAGGATCTCCTCGATCACGGTCGGGCGATCAGGCCAGACACCGCGCGTATGATCTCCGCCGGCCGCTCCAGCGGCAGCATATGACCGGCGCCGGGGAGGCGTTCGAACCGCGCGTCGGGCAGCGCCTTGGCCAGCGCGTCGCCCAGCTCCGGCTTGACGACCCGGTCGTGTTCGCCCGCGAGCACCACGGCGGGCACCTCGACGGTGGCCAGCTCCGCGCGCAGATCCATGCCGCGGGACGAGGCGAAGCAGTCGGCGCGTACCCGCGGGGAAGCCGCCGCGAACATCTGCCGGTTGACTTCGAGGGCGTACGGGTCGACCCCCTTGCCCATCGTCTGGGCCAGCAGCCGCCGGCCGAGCGCCGGTTGTCGCAGGGCCCGGGAGAACAGCGCGCTGCCCATCATGCGCACCTCGCTGTCGGGGGTGTCCTGGTCGTGCGCCGCGGTGCCCAGCAGGACGAGCCCGCGCAGCCCGCGCCCGGCGGCCGGGTCGGCGGTGACATACGACAGGGCCGCGAAGCCGCCGCCGGAGTGCCCGACCAGGAGCGCGTCACGGGAACCGGTCTCACCGAGCACCGCCGCCAGGTCCGCGCCGAACCGGCGGATGGCGATCGGCTCCTTGCCCAGGCCCGACGCGCCGTGCCCGCGCTGGTCGTACAGCACCACCCGGTGGCCGGAGCGGATCAGCCGGTCGGCGACCGTACCCCAGACCCGGCGGCCCGCGGCCCAGCCGTGCGAGAGGACGACGGTGGTGCCGGTCGGTGTCCGCAGCGGAGCGAGGACGGTGACGGCGAGCGCGGCGCCGTCATCCGTACGTACCGTCGTCTCCTCGGTGCGGGAGACGGTCACCGCGGGTGTGGGGCTCACCGGGTCCTCCCGGCCAGCGGTCGGGTCAGCAGCGCGTTGAGGGCGACGAAGGCCGCCAGCGTCGCCTTCGAGTGCTCGGCGCCGATGTCGGCGACCTTGGCCAGCAGCTTCAGCTTGCCGTGCGGGCGCCCCTGGAAGTGCATGGTGACGCGGGTGCGGTGGCCGTCGTCCAGCGGCTCCAGGCGGAAGTCGGCAGGGCCGCGGAAGACTCCGTCGACATATTCGACGGTCAGCCGGCGGCCCTGCACGACGGATGTCGTACGGGCGGTGAAGCGGAGTTTGGGTCCGCCCTTGTCGACGCCCTTGGTGTGGACCGTCACGCCGACCTCGCCGCCCACCACGTCGGGCGCGCCGGAGACGGTCGCGAAGGTGTTGGCGGGCACCCACCAGCGGGCGGCACCGCGGAACTCGGCGATGAGCGCGTCCCAGACGACGTCCGCGGGGGCGTCGACCACCGCCTCGTCGATGATGTCGTAGCCGTTCATGCCAGTCTCCCTGGGTGGGGCGGCGGATGGGAAGGTCGGGAAGCGGGGCCCGGGAAGGGCCCCGCTCCGGTCCGGCCGGGCCGGATCAGGCGAAGAAGCCCTGACCGGGCGTGAGGATGCCGGCCGGGTCGTAACGCCGCTTCGCGTTGCAGAGGTCGGAGTAACGGTTGCCGAAGTGCCTCTTCCAGTCCGCGGGGGTCATCCGCGGGATGGCACCGACCAGATAGCGCTTGGCGCCCAGCGCCACGGCCTTGTCGTACAGCCGCCGGTTCTGCTCCAGCATCCCCGCGATGTCCGGCTCACCGGGGTGCGGGAAGCGCAGCAGGTCGAAGAGGTAGCCCACCGAGTCGTTCGGCTGCACCGCCATCGGACGCTTGAGCTTCGACGTGCGGTACGGGTACGTCAGTACGAAGCCGATGCCCAGGTCGTTCGCGGTGAGGTCGGCCTCGGCGATCTGGAGGAACTGCTTCACCTTGGAGGCCGGCAGGAACAGGCTCAGCCAGGGCTTGGGCTGGTCCCAGTAGTCCGCCTCCTTGTAGTACTCGACATACGCGTCGAACCGGTAGACGTAGTCAAGGAACGCCATGTCGTCGATGACGGCCTCGGAGCGGACGTCCCGGAGCATCGCGATCAGCGGCTCGCGCGCCGGAGCGGTGCCGGTGTAGGTCGCGCCCAGCTCCATCTTGTAACGCCAGCCCGAGTCGTCCGGCCTGCGCTGGAGTTCACCGGCCTGGACCTCGAACCGGCCCTCCGCCAGGACCTTCTCCGCGTCGGCGAGATAGGTCGCCACGTCGTTGTAGACGAGGTTGAAGACGACCACCCGCTCCATGGGCGGGACGATCCTCACCGTGGCGCGGACGATGATGCCCACCTGGCCGCCGCCGGCCAGCGCGGCGTTGAACAGGTCGGGGCGCACGGAGGGGGAGGCGGTGAGCAGCTGCCCGGCACCCGTGACGATGTCGATCGACTCGATGGTGTCGACCGCCAGGCCGTACTTGCCGACCGTGCCGCCGATGCCGCCGACGCTGATCGTGCCGCCGATGGACAGATGCATGTAGTCGGGCATGGCCGGCGGCATCTTGCCCTTGGCCAGGGCCGCTTCGGTGAGCTGGTGCCAGGTGACACCCGCCTCGACCACCGCGGTGTTCGAACCGATGCTGACGATCTTCGACAGACCGCGCGAGTCGATCGAGATACCGCCCGGGACCGCCGCCTGGCCGTAGTTGGAGTGCGACTCAAGATCGTCACCGGTGCCGCTGCGTCCGTTCGCGGCGATCTTCAGATCGTTGGACCGGGCGAAGTCGACCATCTTGACGATGTCATTGACCGAGCCGGGCACCAGCACGGCCCAGGGAGTGATGTTCGGCACCAGGTTGCCGAAGTCCTTGCTGAACTGCACAAGGTCGGCCGCCGACGTCTTGAGCGTGCCGTCCAGCGCCGGTACGGGCGACACGCTGCCGCCGCCGTGGCCGCGGCCCGCCTCGGCGGCGGTGGCCCACGTCTGCGTGGCGACGTTCCATCCCACGACGGTCGCGGCGGTGGCGGCCATGCCGCCCAGGACTCTGCGCCGGGAAGGGGTGTTGGTGCTCATCTGGTCCGTTCTCCCGTTCGTCATGCGTGGTTGACGGCCGGTCGCCCGGCGCCCACGGTGGTGGCGAGCTGGTACTCGCCCAGGTCGAAGTGCTTGGTGCCGTTGCGGAACCGCCAGGTGTACGTGGGCCAGATCGACGGGTTGCGCCCGGCGCTGTCCAGGTACCAGCTCTTGCAGCCGCCGGCGCTCCAGACCGCGCGCGCCTGGCGCTTGTCGAGCGTGGCGTTGTACGCCCGCTGCGCCTCCGGCCGTACTTCGACGCTGGACAGCCCGCGCTTGTCCATCTGCTTGAGCGCGTCCACGATGTAGGCGATCTGGGACTCGATCATCACGGTCTGTGAGGAGTGACCCAGTGTCGTGTTCGGGCCGAGCAGCATGAAGAGATTGGGGAATCCGGCGATGGTGGTGCCGCGGTGCGCGGACATCCCCTCACTCCAGGCCTCCCGGAGCTGGACCCCGCCCCGGCCCCAGATCCGCCGCGCGACCGGACGGTCCGTGGCGAGGAAGCCGGTGCCCATGATGATGGTGTCCACCTCGCGCTCCTGGCCGTCCTTGGTGACGATGGACTTGGCCCGGACGTGGTCGATGGAGTCGCTGACGATGTCCACGTTCGGCTGCTGGATCGCCGGGTACCAGGTGTTCGAGAACAGCAGCCGCTTGCAGGCCACGACATAGTCGGGGGTGAGCCGCTTCCGCAGCGCCGGGTCCTCGACGCTCTTCTTGAGATGGTCCGAGGCCATCTTCTGCACCTTCTCGGCGACCTTGGGCCGGGCGAAGGCGAAGGCCAGGACCTCCCGGCCCCACATGTTGAAGTTGCGCCGGAACCCCTGGTAGCCGGGGAAGCCGCGCAGCATCTTCGTGTGGAACGCGCTGTTGACCTTGTCGTTCTTGGGGCCCACCCACGGAGGCGTCCGCTGGTACAGGTCGAGGTGCCCGACCTCGGGCTGGATCTTCGGCACGAACTGGATGGCCGAGGCTCCCGTACCGATCACGGCGACGCGCCTGCCGGTCAGATCGTGGTCGTGGTCCCAGCGCGCCGAGTGGAAGACCTTGCCCTCGAAGTCCGCGAGCCCCGGCAGATCGGGGACGGCCGGCTCACTGAGATAGCCGGCGCCCGTGACCAGGACCTGGGCGGTGTACTCGCCGCCCGAGGTCTCGATGTGCCAGCACCGGGTGTTCTCGTCCCAGCGGGCCGCGATCAGCTCGTGGTTGAAGCGGATGTGCGGGCGCACCCCGAAGCGGTCGGCGCAGTCCCGCAGATACGCGTACACCTCGTCGCGCTTGGCGAAGGTGCTCTTCCACTCCGGGTTGCGGGCGAAGGAGAAGGAGTAGAGATGGGCCTGGACGTCACAGGCGCACCCGGGGTAGTCGTTGTCGCGCCAGGTACCGCCCACCTCATCGGCCCGTTCGAAGACCAGGAAGTCGTCGATGCCCTGCTGGAGCAGCCTGATGGCCGTTCCCAGGCCCGAGAAACCGGTACCGATGATCGCGACCCGCAGATGACGGGTGGGTCCCCGGCCGGCCGGCTGCTCCGGCTCCGTACCGCTGTTCACCCCGTCTCCGCGGGCGGGTTCGAGAATGCTCGTCACGGCGGCCTCCTCAGCCCCTGCGCGCGATGGTGACGCGGAAGTTGTTGAAGAACTTGTCTTCGAGCGTGTACGCGAAGATGTCGAGGTAGCGCTCGAAGCGGGCCACGACCTCCTCGCCCTCCAGGGAGACGGCCGTCGCACGGTCCGCGGCCAGCCGCTCCAGCCAGGCGCGGCACGCCATCGCGAAGGACTCCCGCTCGTTGACGATCTCCACGACCTCGAACTGGCCCTCGGCGGCGGCGGTCAGCTCGTGGAGATGCGGGATGTGCATCCCCTCGAACTCGGAGCGCTGGAGGAACTTCAGATCGGCGAGCAGCTCCCGGTTCATGGGCTGCGCCTCGGCCGTCATCGTGTGCAGGACGAACTTCCCGCCCGGGTTGAGCGCCTTGTACACCTGGCTGAAGAAGAAGCGGTAGCGCTTGGTGCGCTCACGCGGCGGCAGGTTGGACGAGACGAAGTGCTCCAGCGCGTTGATGCAGAACGCCGCGTCGTACTTCTCGTCCGTCTCGTGGTCCGCCCAGCTCTCCACCCGCGTGGTGATCCGCGGGTTGTCCAGGCCGGCGATGAACGCCTCCTGGGTGCGGCTCAGCGTGAGACCGACCGCCTCCTCCACCCCGTGCACGGTGGTGAGCCGGTTGAGCATGGTGCCCCAGCCGCAGCCGATGTCCAGCACCCGGCGGGCGCCCTGGGCCCCGGCCAGCGCCGCGAACACATCGAGCTTGCGCTCCTGGGCCTCGTCCAGTGTCGCGACGAGATCCTCGCCCTGCTCCCAGTAGCCGCCGGAGTACATCATGGTCGGGCCCAGCAGGAGCCGGTAGAAATCGTTGCTGACCTCGTAGTGGTGTCTGACCGCGTCGACCTCGGGGTCCACCGACCTGGGTGCGACCGTTGTCATCCTCGACCTCTTTCCTGATCCTGTCGCTGCGCCGCTCGTACCGACCGTGTGATGCGGTCACGAGATAACCGCGTGGCTCGCAACAGATGTGCAAGACGGCCGTGCGTCACCGGTGTTGCGTCCCGGTTGCGCGCGACGCGCTTCCATGCCACTCGACACCGGATGCACCGCGAGAGAGGACCGAAGCTCATGACGCTGCCCACCATCGAAGAACTGGCGAGCCAGCTGGAGGCCGTGTCGGGCGCCGAGGAGGTCGGCCCCGACGCACCGCTCCAGCACATCGCGGACGTCGACTCGCTGGACCTGATGGAGTGGCTGTACGGGTTCCAGAACCAGTACCCGCACATCCCCGCCGACGAGTCGCTCTTCGCGGACCTCGACGACACGACCACGCTGCGGCATGTGTACGAGCGGATCGTCGCGCTCGTCCCGCAGCCGGCGCAGGCGTAGCGAGAGCGCCCGTGAACGGCTTCGACATCACCGGGTGGGGCATGGCCGTACCCGAGCGCAAGGTCACCAGCGTGGAGCTCGCGGAGCGGTTCGGTGTCGACGAGAACTGGATCGTCAGCCGCTGCGGCATCCGGGAGCGCCGCGCCGTGGGGCCGGGACAGACGACCGCCTCGCTGGCTGTCGAGGCCGGCCGGCGCGCCCTGGAGAAGGCGGGCCTGACCGGTGGCGACATCGCCCATCTGATCGTCGCCACCGCCACGCCCGAGCAGCCCTCACCGGCCACATCCGCGTTCGTCCACCACGATCTCGGCATCGCGGGCAGCGCGCACGACGTCAACTCGGAGTGCGCGGGCTTCGTCTACGGTCTGGTGTCGGCGATGGCGCTGATCGCCATCGATCCCCGGCCGATCCTGCTGATCGGCTCCGACACCCACACCCTGACGGCCAACCCCGCCGACCGGGATCTGTCGATCCTCGTCGGCGACGGGGCCGGCGCGGTCGTGCTCCAGCCGGGGCCGGAGAACCGGGTCAAGGCGTGGAACCTCGGCGCGGACGGCTCGTGCACCGGCAGTCTGAAGGTGCTGGCGGGCGGCAGCAGGATGCCGACCACCGAGGAGACGGTCCGCGAGGGGCTGCACTTCGCCAAGATCAACGGCAACGAGATCTATCTCAACGCCGTGCGCTACACGGTCCGTACGGTCCGGGAGACGCTGGAGAGCGCCAAGGTCGACGCGGCCGACATCGACCACGTCATTCCGCACCAGGCCAATATCCGGATCATCAACTCGATCCTCAGCCACACCGGTCTGCGGCCGGAGGCGCTGGTCACCAATCTGGAGCGGTACGGCAACACCGCGTCCGCGTCCATCCCGATCGCGCTCACCGAGGCGCTGGAGGACGGCCGGATCCAGCCAGGCGACCAGGTGCTGCTCGCCGGCTTCGGCGCGGGAATGACCTGGGGATCGATGCTCCTTGAGTGGGGAGGGGAGAGGAAATGAGCCGTAACAGCGAGCCGGGCACCCGTCCGGAGCGGCCGGTCGCCCTGGTCACGGGGGCGTCCGGCGGGCTCGGGCAGGCCCTGGCGCTCGAACTCGACGCGCTCGGCTGCCGGGTCGCCGTCCACTACAACAGCTCGCAGGCGCAGGCCCACGCCGTACGGGAGAAGCTGAGCAACGACTCGGCCGTCGTGACCGGGGATGTCGGCTCCTGGGACGCCGTCACCGCGATGTACGCCGAGATCGGTGAGCGGCTCGGTCCGGTCGACGTGCTCGTCAACAATGGCGCCATCCGCAAGGACGCGCTGATGGCGATGCAGTCGCCGGCGGACTGGCAGCAGGTCATCCAGACCAATCTGATCGGTTCGTTCCACACCGCGCGGGTGTCCGTTCCGTACATGCTCCGGCAGCGGTGGGGCCGGATCATCAATGTGGTGTCCCCCTCCGGGCTGATCGCGACGGCGGGTCAGACCGCCTACTCCGCCTCGAAGGCGGGCCTCATCGGCTTCACCCGCACCCTGGCCGCTGAGTGCGGCAGACGCGGTGTGACCGTGAACGCGCTCTCCCCGGGGTTCATGATCACGGGAATGACGGAGAACCTGCCGGGACACGTCATCGAGGGGATGGAGGGCAAGGCCCCCATTCCCCGCTTCGTCACGGTCGAGGAGGTGGCCCGCAGCGCCGCCCTGTTCCTGGACCAGGACTGTATGACGGGCCAGGTCATCAGCATCGACAGCGGCGTCTCGATCACCTGAGAACCGCTCGTACGCACAGAGGGGCGGCCCGGCGTATCCTGCCGGGCCGCCCGCGTACGTTCCCCCGTCGGCGCCACTAGCTCCTGTCCCATGGCCCCGGGTACTGTCCCGTAGCCCCTAGACGAGTAAGTCCGAAGTGGCGTCGTTCGCCCGGAAGATGTTCCCGGGCAGACGGCACTTCGGACTTACTCGTCTAGGCCACACGCCACTCGGGCGCCGAGGGCGCGGGGTGGGTGAGGCAGCCGTCCGGGGTCAATAAGCAGGGCCGCGGCGGGGCCGGCCGCGGGTACGGGGCCTCGAACATGCCCATCAGCAGCGGGTCAAGACGGGGCGCGGCGCCACTGTCGGGCTCCGGTCTTCGGGGGGCGTCGGAGCCGCGCAGCAGCTCCAGATAGGCGGCCTGGCTCTCCGGCGCCGGGTCGATCCCCAGCTCCTCGGCCAGCACCTCCCTCAGCTGCTGATACGTGCGCAGCGCCTCGGCCCGGTTGCCGGCCGTACGGTGCGCGGCCATCCGGCACCGGTAGGCGCTCTCCCTGAACGGCGCCCGCCGTACCGCCTCCTCGGCGTACCGCAGCGCGTGATGCTCGTCGCCCAGGGCCGCCGAGGCCAGACTCGCGGTCTCCAGCGCGGACAGCCGCAGCTCATCGAGCCATTCCCGCACGCCGTTGACCCACTCGCCCTCGTGAGCGGGCAGGAATGACCCGCGTAGATTCGACACGGCGGCGGCGGCGAGCTGCTGGGCGACGGCGAACGAGCCGGTGGCGTACGCCTCGGTCGCCTCCCTCGCCGCCGCCTCCGCGCACTCGACGTCGACGGCCGCGTCGTCCGGCAGCCGCAGCAGATAGCGACCGCCCTGGGCGACCAGTGGTGTGACCCCGGGCCGCTGCTGGGGGAACGTGACGAACGTACGGACCCGGCTGACAACACTGCGCAGGGCCGAGGCCCAGGTGTCCGGCAGTCCGTCGGGCCAGACGGTGTCGGCCAGTTGATCGCGACTGGTGCCGGCGGACCGTTCGAGGATGAGCCTGGCGAACGCGACTTGAGCCTGAGCGCTGGACAGATGCTGCGGCGGAACCCCTTCGGGTTCGATCGTTACAAGGCCAGCGAGTCTGATGAGCAAGCTGTACTCCCCGGTGCGGTCGGCCGTGGGCCGGTTGCACCGACGGCGGCTGCCGCCGGCGAGGGTGTCGACATCACGCCAGGGGGCCCCGCCACAGTGGGTCCTTGTGAAGGAGTTCGGGACGCTCTGTGCATGCCCCCTGCACAGAAATTGGACGATATCAATCGGCCATCTCGGTGTGTCAATAGTGGCCGGGGAACATTACCGGGATTTCTCTGGAGACCCTCATTCCGCTTGCGTAAAGCTGACGCGTTGTTCTTGCGTTCACCTCTTTTCCCATTTCAGCGTCGTGTTGCGCGCGCCTTGCGCGGCTGTCGTTGAATTGCGTCGGCACTCTGAGTCCAGGTTGAGCGGACTCCGGTAATTGTCCGAAACGTGGTGAGGAGACGTACGTGAACACTTCCGGGGGCTGGGAACGTCTCGCGCCGAAACTGGCCGCGACACACCGCCGCGTGCGGGCCCTGGAGTGGGAGCCCGCGCGCCGCAACAGCTTTGTGACGTACACGGTCGAGCGCGACTCCGCCTACGCCGACCTCGACGGCGAGCGCCTGCTGATGATGTCGGGCTACAGCTATCTCGGCCTGGCCGGCGACGAGCGTGTGGTCGCCGCCGCCAAGTCCGCCGTCGATCTGTACGGCACCGGCAACCACGGGGTGCGGGCGCTGGCGGGTTCGATCCCGCTGCACGAGGAACTGGAGGCGGAGGTCGCCCGGTTCGCCGGCCGACAGGAGGCGCTGGTGTTCGGCTCCGGGTACGCGGCCAACGTCGGCACGGTCGGCGCGCTGGTCGGCGCCGGTGACACCGTACTGATCGACAAGTACGACCACGCCAGCATCGTGGACGGCTGCCGGCTGAGCGGCGCCACCGTCACCCGCTTCCGGCACAACGATGTCGACCACCTCGACCGCAGGCTCGCCGCCGCGAGCCCGGACGGGATCCGTCTCGTCATCGTCGACAGCGTCTACTCCATGGACGGCGACATCGCGCCGCTGCCGGAGCTGCGCCGGGTGTGCGACGCCCACAACGCCCTGCTGATGGTGGACGAGGCCCACGCGCTGGGCGTCATCGGCGCCACCGGCAAGGGCATCGAGGAGCACTTCGACTACACCGCGAAGGTCGACGTCAAGCTGGGCACGCTCTCGAAGGCCATCCCCTCGATGGGCGGCTGGGTGGCGGGACCGAGCGAGCTGATCGGCCATCTCAAGTACGCGGCACGGCCGTTCCTCTTCTCCGCGGCGCTTGGCCCGGCCCAGTCGGGCGCGGCGCTCGAATCGCTGCGGATCCTGGAGCGCGAGCCCGAGCGCGTCAGCCATATCCAGCGGGAGTCCGCGCGCTTCCGCCGGATGCTGAACGACGGCGGGATGCGCACCGGCGACAGCGAGACCGCCGTCGTCCCCGTCATCGCCGGCTCCGACGACGCCGCGTACGACTACGCCACCGCCTGCCGCGCGGCGGGGGTCATCGGACTGCCGGTGGTCACCCCGGCCGTCCCCAACGACCTGGCCAGGCTGCGGATCGCCATCACCGCGCGCCACACCAAGAGCGATATCGACTTCGCCGCGGAGGCCTTCCTCAGGGCCGCCCGCGGGTGCGGGCTGATCACCGCCTGACGGTCAGTCAGCTCACTTCTTACCTCCGCCCTCCGACGTTCGTACGGGATACGGGATCCGAGATGCCAACCTCACCGAGGCACGCACCGCCACCAGCGCCTGTCGCGATCACCGGCATGGGCGTCGTCACCCCGGCCGGCTGCACACCGGACGATCTGTGGGCCGCGCTGCGCGCGGGGAAGTCCACCGCCGCCACGCTGACCCATCTCGACCTGGAGCGCCACCGGGTGCGCATCGGCTGCCGGGTCCGCGGGCTCGACTCCGTCGGCCTCGTGCCCGCCAAGGACGCCCGCAGGATGGACCCGTTCGCGCTGTACGGGACGACGGCCGCACTCGCCGCGCACCGGGACGCGGGCGCGCCGACCGCGGATCCCGGCCGTACCGCGATCATCGTCGGCAACGCCGTCGGCGGCCGGGCCACCAGCGACCTGGAGTCCCGGCACTTCACCGAGTCGGGACCGCACCGGGTCAACCCGCTGATGCCGCTGATGACGATGTCCAACGCGGCCGCGGCCCAGATCTCGATGCGGCTCGGCTGGCAGGGCCCCGCCCTGACCATCGCCACCACCTGCGCCAGCGGCGCAGACGCCATCGGCCACGCGCTGACACTGCTCCGGACCCATCGGGCCGATGTCGTCCTGGCCGGCGGCTGCGAATCGACCCTCACCCCCGTCACCCTCGCCGGGTTCGGCAACCTCAACGCCGTCTCGCTGCGCAACGACGACCCGGAGCACGCGTCCAGGCCGTTCGACACCGACCGCGACGGCTTCGTGATGGGGGAGGGCGCCGGGTTCGTCGTCCTCGAACGGCTCGATGACGCGCGGGCGCGCGGCGCCCGTACGTACGCGACCGTCGCCGGCTACGCCGCCACCTCCGACGCGTACCACCTGGCCATGCCGCTGCCGGACGGCGGCGCCGCCGTCGGCGCCATGACGGGAGCCATCGCCGACGCGGGTCTGGCCCCCTCCGACATCGTCCATGTCAACGCGCACGGCACCTCGACCCCGCACAACGACCGGGCCGAAGCACTCGCGCTGGCCAAGGTGTTCGGCACGGACGGCCCGCCGGTGACCGCGAGCAAGAGCGTCATCGGCCATCTCATCGGGGCCGCGGGCGCCGTCGAACTGATCGCCACCGTGCAGGCGATGAGCCGGTGCGAGGTCCCTCCCACCGCCAACCACGAACAGCTGGAGCCAGGCATGGAAATCGATGTGGTCCACGGCGCACCGCGTGCCGTCGCGTCCGGTCCCGCGCTCTCCAACTCCTTCGGCTTCGGCGGCCACAACTCCAGCCTGGTGGTGGCCCCGATATGACCACCGCACCCGCCCCGGCGGCGACGCGTACCGTCACCGCCGAAGAGATCGCGGCCTACCGGGGCGCCGTCCGCGCCGCGCTGCCCGCCGCGCGGGACCAACTCGCCTCGCCCGTGCACGCGTTCGTCCTCGCCCATAGCGTCGCCGAACGCACGGTGGCCGCCCTGACCGCCGACGAGCCCGGCCCCGTGTCGGTCGTCCACCTCGGCCAGGACATCCGCTGCCGGCGGCTCGTACGCCCCGGCGAACAGGTCACCGTACGGCTGGATGTGCTCGGTGCCCGCCGTGAACCGCGCGGGACACGGGTCGCGCTGCGCTCCCGGCTGACCGGCGACGGCGCGGACCCCACGGACCCCGCGAACTCCACCGGCTCCGCGGGCTCCACGGCCCCGGGCGCCGCCGAGCCGTTCGCCGAACTGGTCACCAGCGCCCTGCTCGTGGGCGCGACCGCCCTCGAACCCTTCGGGGAGATCTCCGGCGCCGCCGCCGCCCCCGCGCACGCCGGAGCCGCCGAGCCCGCCACCGTCGTCCATGAGCCGACCGTGGAGTGGATCCGCCGCTACGCGCTGGCCTCCGGCGACGAGAACCCGATCCATCTCGACGCCGACGCGGCCCGCGCCGCCGGCTTCGGCTCGGTCATCGCGCACGGGATGAGCGTGCTGGCCCTGGCCGTCGAGGAGATCACCGACCGGTATGCCGACGGAGACGCCGCCCGGATACGGGGGATCGGCGGGCGCTTCTCGGCGCCCGTCACGCCCGGAGAGCCACTGCGGTTCGACCTCCAGCCGGACGCGGCCCGCCGGGTGGTGCGCTTCAGCTGCCGCACCCCCGCGGGACCCGCCGTCAAGAGCGGCTGGGTCGAACTGGCCGAGCACGAGGCAGGAGCGGGGGCCGGCCATGACGACTGACAGCCTCGGCCTGGTGGGCGGATTCCTCCGCCAGGTCCGCGAACGGCCCGACGCCACCGCCCTGGTGTGGAACGGCGAGGAGACCACCTACCGCGAGTTGTACGAGCGGGCCGGACATGAGCGCGACCGGCTGGCCCGGCTCGGGCTCACCCCCGGCGAACCCGTCGGCGTCCTGGTCGCCAAATCTCCCGCGGCCATCGCGCTGGTGCTGGCCTGTCTGCTGGCGCGGCGCCCCTTCCTGCTGCCGTCGCCCGCGCTCGCCGACTCCCTGCTCGCGGATCTCTTCGCGCAGGCGGGCTGCCGCCGGGTGATCACGGCCGACGGCACGGACGCCGCGGTGGCGCCGAACCCCGAGGTCACCGCGCAGCCGCTGGCACCCCGCGAGGCCGCCGAGGTGTCGTTCATGCTCACCACCTCCGGCTCCACCAGCCTGCCCAAGATCGTCCCCCTGGGCCGGGACGCCGTGAACCGGTTCGTCGCCTGGGCCGCCCCCGCCTTCTCCATCGGGCCCGGCGTCACCGTACTCAACTACGCGCCCCTCAACTTCGACCTGTGCCTGCTGGACATCTGGACGACCCTCGCGCACGGCGGCCGGGTGGTCCTGGTCGACCCCGCTCTGGCCGCCCGGGGCGGGCATCTGCTCGACCTGCTCGTCCGCCACGACGTACGGGTGGTGCAGGCGGTGCCGATGTTCTACGGGCTGCTGCTCGACGCCGCCGAGCGGCAGGGGGTGACGCTCCCCGGAGTCGGGCAGGTGATGTTCAGCGGCGATGTCATACCCGACCGCACCTTCGCGGCACTGCCCGGACTGTTTCCCGGGGCGCGGATCCACAACATCTACGGCTGCACCGAGACCAACGACAGCTTCGTCCACGAGGTCGATACCACCGCCACCGAGTTCCCGCCGGTACCGATCGGCCGCCCGCTGCCGGGAGTCGAGGCTCTGATCCTCACCCCGGACGGCGCGGCCGTCGAGGGGCCGGGCTCCGGCGAACTGTATGTCTCCACCCCCTTCCAGTCGGCCGGCTATCTCGACCGGACCCGGCACGCCGACAAGTTCACCGGCCATCCGCTGGGACTCGACGACAGGCGCTGGTTCCGCACCGGCGATCTGGTACGGCGCGACGCCGGCGGCCGGCTCCATCTCACCGGCCGCGCCGACCACCAGGTCAAGGTCCGCGGTGTCGCCGTGAACACCGCGGAGATCGAACGGGTGCTGCTCGACCACCCCGCCGTACGCGAAGCGGGGGTGGCCGCCGTACCCGACCCGATCGAGGGCCGCCGGCTCATCGCCGCAGTCCAGAGCGAACCGGGCAGCGGGCTCAGCTCCCTGACGTTGCGTCAGCACTGCGCGAGACGTCTGCCCAGGGCGGCCGTCCCCGCCAAGCTCCGGATCGTCGACGATCCGCTGCCGAAGACCGCCACGGGAAAGGTCGACCGCAAGGCGCTCGACCGCCTCGACGGGCTGTCCACCGTCTCCACCGTCACGTCAGCCACAACCGCCCAGGGAAGGACGTCATGAGCCACGCCGGCACCATCAAGCAGTTCGTCATCGAGGAGTTCCTGCCGGACATCACCGCACAGCAGCTGGCGGACGACCACGATCTGCTCTCGGACGGTGTCATCGACAGCCTCGGTGTGCTGAAGCTGATCGCCTGGGTCGAGGACCGCTTCGAGCTGCCGATCGGCGACACCGACCTCGACCCCGACAACTTCCGCAGTGTGGCGGCCATCGACGCGTTCATCGCCGGTGCGCGCCGCCCCGAGGTGGCGGGCGGCTAGCGGTGCATGACGCACTCACCGGCCTGCTGGAGCGGCGCGCGCCCGTCGGGCGCGAGACCTGGCGGTCGTTCTGGGACCAGCTCGGCGACGGCCGCCTCGACAGAGCGCAGGCCCTCGCCCTGCTGGCCTCCCTGGCCACCACGCTGCCCACCCACGAGACACTGCGCCCGCTCCTCGACTCGCTCGCCGAGCGGCGGCCCGCCCGGCCGGCGGACCGCTGGCCGGGAACGGTCAATGTGGTGGGCACCGGAGGCGGACCGAAGACCTTCAACATCTCCACCGCGTCGGCGTTCGTCGCCGCCGCGACCGGGGTGCGGGTCGTCAAGACCGGCTCGCGCGCGTACACCAGCTCGCTCGGCTCCGTCGATCTGCTGGAACGGCTCGGCGTCCGGCTGACCTCCTCCTACGACCAGACCGCCGACACCCTGGACCGGTACGGCATCGCCTTCGCCGGACCGTTCGTCTACCCGGCGCAGCTGACCCGGCTGGCCAGGACCATCGCACCGACGAGCATGAAACCCTTCGGCCGCTTCCTCAACGCCCTCGGGCCGTTCCTCGCCGACCTGCCCGTCACGGCGCAGGTCACCGGCGTCTCGGCCAGCGCGCCGCTGGCCGAACTCCGCGCGCTCGCCGAGACCGGTACGCAGCCCGGCCGCACGCTGTGGCTGACCACCAACGACCGCGGCGCCGACGAACTGCTCGGCTTCGCCGACAACACCATCCACACCCACGACGGCCGCGAACACCGC
Organism: Streptomyces sp. NPDC056835; assembly: GCF_042789485.1. NCBI lineage: Bacteria > Bacillati > Actinomycetota > Actinomycetes > Kitasatosporales > Streptomycetaceae > Streptomyces > Streptomyces sp. NPDC056835. The sequence continues at coordinate 68,065 of NZ_JBHUBB010000018.1, read as the reverse complement.
ATCTCCGCAGGCGAGTTGGTCCCGCCCAACGGAGGGTTCGACGATCTCAAGCCCGCCCCGGACCCCGCCTCGGCACCCGGGCACTTCCTGTCCGTCCTCGCCGGCACCGAGGGAGAGGTGGCCACCCGTACGGTCTGCCTCAACGCGGCGGCCCTGTCCGTCGCGAGCGGTCACACCACCGACTGGGCGAAAGCCGTCGCCGCCGCCCTGGAGGCGGTACGCGGCGGAGCCGCCCGCGAACTCGCCGAGCGCGTACGGGCCGGGGCGCCGCGACGGCCCTCCCGCACGGAAGAGGTGACCCATGGCTGACTTCTTCTCCCGCACCGGTCCCGGCGAAGGACCGGGCCTGGCTCTCTTCCTCAACGCCGGGGACCCACCGCTCGATGTCCTCGCCGACCTCGTTCTCATGCTGGACGAGGAGGGCGTCGACTGCCTCGAACTCGCCGTGCCCTTCCCCGACTCGGTCACCGACGGGCCCGTGATCCGCCGCTCCGCCCGCCGCGCCCTCGACCGGGGCGTCGGGCTCGACCAGGTGCTCGCCTTCATCGCCGCCGTACGCCCGCGCCTGCGCCGGCTGCGGATCGCGCTGCTCGTCGACTGGAGCCATTCACTCAAGCACCGGGACCGCGAGCACGGCGACCCGGCGCGCACACTCGCTACGATCGCCGGTTCGGGCGCGGACGGACTCCTCGTCCACGCGCTGCCGCCCCGGCTGCGCACCGCACACCACACGGCGGCCCGCGAGGCCGGACTGCCCGTCGTCACCACCTGCTACCAGCAGAGCCCGCCGTCGACCATGGCCGAGGCCGCGGCCGGGGCCACCGCCTATCTCTATCTCGTCGCCCACTACGGACGCAGCGGCACCGCCCCCGCCACCGGGCACGCCGCGCTGGCGACCACCGTCGCCGCGCTCCGGGCGCACACGGAATCCCCGATCGCCATCGGCTTCGGGGTCAGGACCAGACAGGACGTGGAGACCGTGGGCGCCTGCGGAGCCGATGCCGTCATCATCGGCTCCGCGGGCGTCGCCCGGATCGAGCAGTCGCTCGCTCAGGGGAGTGACGTCGTCGACGGCTTCCGCGCCTTCGTCAGGTCCGTATCGCCCAACCGTTCCATCACACCTGAGAGAACCGGGAGTTGAACATGTTCGTCCGTGACCTGGAGAGCGTGAAGACGGTCGAGTGGGGCAACGGCCTGAGCCGTCGCTTCATCGTGGCCGCCGACGGCCTCGACTACAGCATCACCGACACTACCGTGCGCGCGGGCACCAAGTCCCGTCTGGAGTACCGCAATCACATCGAATCCTGCTACTGCATCGAGGGTTCCGGAGAAGTGATCGAGCTGGACGGCACCTCGCACCCGATCGTGCCCGGCCGTCTCTACTCGCTCAACGAGCACGACGCCCACTACCTCGTGGCCGGCCCGCACGAGGACCTGCGTCTGGTGTGTGTCTTCTCCCCGGCGCTCCAGGGCGACGAGGTGCACCAGCTCGACGAGCAGGTCTCCTCGGCGTACTGATCCCCGCGCCGTACCTCTCCAACCGCCCGTCAACGAACCGTCAGGGAAAGGCTCGCCGTGATCCGCTGGAACGCCGACCAGACCGAACTGCGCGAAGGTCTGGCCCGGTGGGGTGAGGCGCTCAGCGCCGGCCACATAGAACAGGACGAACAGGCCACGTTCTCCTGGGACAAGTGGAAACTGATCCGGGACACCGGCATCCTCGGACTGCCCTTCGAAGAGCGCTGGGGCGGCCTCGGCCAGTCCCTGCTCACCACCATGTATCTGCTCGAAGGGCTGGGCGAGCACTGCCGTGACTCCGGGCTGAGCTTCTCGGCCACCACCACCATGGCCAGTACCGGTGTGCCACTGGAGCGATTCGGCACGGACGCGCAGAAGGAGCGGTATCTGACCGGAATCTGCTCGGGCGAGGTGATCGGCGCCCATGCCATCACCGAGGCCGAGGGCGGCTCGGACGCCATGGCGATGACCACCAGAGCGGTTCGGGACGGCGACCGGTTCGTCCTGAACGGCTCGAAGATCTTCGTCAGCAACGGCCCCGTCGCCGATGTGTTCGTCGTCTACGCGCGTACGCATCCGGACGGCGGCCCGCTCGGGGTCACCGCGTTCCTCGTGGACCGGGACACCCCGGGGCTCACGATCGGCACACCGACCAAGAAGATGGGACTGCGCACCTCGCCGCTCAGCGAGTTGTTCTTCGACGAGTGCCGTGTCCCGAGGACCCAGGTCCTCGGCCGGGTCGGCGGCGGATTCATCGTGCTCGACCATGTGATGAAGCGGGAGATCCTTTTCTCCTTCATCGTGAACGTGGGGGAGATGCGGCACCGGCTCGACCGCTGCCTCGACTACGCGAAGACCCGCCGTTCCTTCGGCAGGCCGATCGGCTCGTACCAGTCCGTCGCCAACAAGATCGTCGACATGAGGATCCGGCTGGAGACGGCGGGCAAGTGGCTGTACGACACCGGTGAACGCCTCGCGGCCGGCGAGAACGTCACGGTGGATCTGGCCATCGCCAAACTGGTGACGAGCGAGAGCAATGTGGCGACCAGTCTGATGGCCGTGCAACTCTTCGGCGGGCACGGCTATATGACCGAGTACGGTCTGGAGAAGGACGTGCGCAACGCCGTGGCGGGCACGATCTACTCCGGCACCACGGAAATCCAGTACAACCGCATCGCCTCGATGCTGGGTCTGGGCACATGAGCCCGGAGCCCGCCTCCGGGCTCCCGGCGGGACACTCGGCCGCACCCGAGACCCGCCGGGTTCTGAAAGTCTGCGGGGCCACCTCCCCCGACGACATCACCACACTCGCCGCCGCGGGAGCGGACTGCGTCGGCCTGTGGCACGGCATACCCGGCGGCCACGCCGAACTTCCCGCACGGCGCCTGATCGAGCTCGCCGCGACCGCCCGCGCCACCGGCCGGCTCGAACCGGTCCTCGTCACCTTCCTCGGCGACCCCGAAACCCTCACCGAGCTGGCCCGCCGCGCCGGCCTGCGCTGGCTGCAACTGCATGCCTACCAGCCACCCGCGGTGGTACGGGCGCTACGCGCCGCCCTTCCCGACGCGGTCCTCGTCAAGGTCCTTCATCTGCGCGGCGGCAGCTGTCTGGAACGTCCGCTGATCGGCGCGTACGAACGGGCCGGCACCGACCTGTTCCTGCTCGACACGGCCACCGAGGACGGCCGGATCGGCAGCACGGGACACCAGCTGTCCGAGCGGGACGTGCTCGGCCTGCTGCCCCGGCTGACCCGCCCGTTCCTGCTCGCCGGGGGCATCTCCCCGTACAACCGCCCCGACTACGGGTCCGTCATCGCCCACCCCGGCTTCCGCGGCGTCGATGTCGACACCGCCGCCCGTGATGCCCACGGACGTTTCTCGGCGCCCGCCGTCACCGCTCTGGCCCGCGCCTGGCGGACCGACACGTCCCCTGAGGAGTCCCGATGACCTCCCGGTTCCTGGAAGCCCTGCTGGCCGCCGACCGCCCGCTGGTCATGGAGGTCAAACGGCGCGACGCGCACGGCTACGACCTGCTCGGCGGCCGGACCCCTGCCGCGATCGTGGAGTCGTACGAAGCCGCGGGCGCGCCCTGTATCTCGGTGGTGACGGGACGCTGGTTCGGCGGCACCACCGATCTGCTGCGCGATGTCGCCGCGCTCACCGATCTGCCGCTGCTCCAGAAGGACTTCATCACCCGCAAGGACCAGCTGTCGGCCGCCCGGGAACTCGGCGCCTCCGCCGTGCTGCTCACCGCGGCCCTGCTGCCCCGGTCCAGTATGCGCACCCTGATCACCGCCGCTCTGGCCCTCGGCCTCACCCCCTTCGTCGAAGTGACGGAAGAGTCCGAACTCGACGGTCTGCCGCACGCCGACGAGTGCGTCGTCGCCGTCAACAACAAGGACATCAAGGCCAAGGAGCGCGACCGGGGAGACCTCGACCGCAGCCTCGCCCTGCTGCCCGCGGTCCGGGCCTCGGGTACCCGCTGCCCGGTCAGCGCCAGCGCCATCGACGGCCCGCTCGCCGCGGCGAGACTGCTCGACGCGGGATACGCCGGCCTGCTGGTGGGCACCTCGCTGCTGCGCACCGACAGCGCGGCCGGCTGGGTCGACCGCCTGGACCGCGCCAGGACCCGCCCCGCGGCCCGGCCGAACTGAACGGCCCCGACCGGCCCGCCCCCGCTGCTCAGGAGAACCGCCTGCCATGACCGCACCCGTATCCATTCCCGCCCCCGCCCCAGCCCCCTCTCCGGTACTCGGCGTCCGTGCCGTGACCCTGGACGCGGACGGCGTACCGCTGTCGGGCCTGCTCGCCGAGCCGGAGAGCGGCGCGGAACCCCGTTCCGTGATCGTCGCCATCCACGGCCGGGGCATGTGCGCCGACTACTTCAACGGGCTGACCGACCCGGCCGACTCTCTCCTCACCCTGGGCGCCCGGCTCGGTCATACGGTGCTGGCCCTGGACCGGCCCGGGTACGGCGCCTCCACCGGCCCGCTGCCGGACGGACAGCCCCTCGGCGAGCAGGCGACAACCCTGCACCGGGCGCTCGCCGGCTTCGCCCGGCGCCATCCGACCGGCTCGGGCTTCTTCGTGGTGGCCCACTCCGACGGCGGCAAGGTGGCGCTGCACATGGCCGCGCAGGACGCGGGCAGCGGACTGATCGGTCTGGACATCAACGGGTGCGGCTGGCGGTACGCGCCCGAGGCGCGGCACTTCCCCGACACCCTCGGCGGTGGCGCGTCCCGGCTCAACTGGGGCCCGCTGCACCTGTATTCACCCGGTACGTTCCGGGCGAGCCGCGCCCTGCTGAGGGCCGTACCCGCGCGCGAGGCGGCCCAGACGGCGACCTGGCCCGTCCAGTACCCCCGGCTGGCCGGCCGGATCACCAGCCCGGTCAGACTGACCTTCGCGGAGCATGAACTCTGGTGGGAGCTGGACGACGAGGCGCTGGCGGCGATGACGGGGCTGCTCACCGCGGCGCCGCTCGTCGCGGTGGAGCGGCTGTCCGACGCCGGGCACAACATCAGCATCGGCCGCGCGGCCCGCGCCTACCATCTGCGGGCGCTGGCCTTTCTGGAGGAGTGTCTGCGACGTGCCGGTGACGCCCCCGCCGGATCCTGAACTCCGCACGGGAGCGGGGCGGTTGCGCGCGAACATCGTTACGGTGATCAGTACGTGATCAATCCGTGGTCATGGCGGGGGAGCGGAGCGCATCGCGGCTACTGTGTGCGCACCGTTTTCGTCCACGCACCGAGCGAATCCAGGAAGGACCCCTCCTTATGGCGGCAGAGACCGCGGACCTCCCGCAGCATCCCAGGCCGGGCCCGCGTGCCCCGATGGCCGACGGGCAGCGCTCGTACTCCTTCGAGTTCTTCCCGCCCAAGACGCCGGCGGGGGAACGCACGCTCTGGAACGCGATCCGCCGGATCGAAGCGCTCGCGCCGTCCTTCGTCTCCGTGACCTACGGCGCCGGCGGTTCCTCGCGCGACCGGACGATCGAGGTCACCAAGCGCATCGCCGCCGAGACCACCCTGCGCCCGGTCGCCCATCTCACCGCGGTCGGCCACTCGGTCGCCGAACTGCGTCACATCATCGGACAGTACGCGGACGCCGGTATCCGGGACGTGCTCGCGCTGCGCGGCGACCCGCCGGGCGACCCGCGCGGCGAGTGGGTCCGCCATCCGGAGGGCTTCGCCCAGGCCAGTGAACTCGTCACCCTCATCAGGGAACTGGGCGATTTCACCGTCGGGGTGGCCGCCTTCCCCGAGCGCCATCCGCGCTCGCCCGACTGGGACAGCGACATCCGCCACTTCGTCGCCAAGTGCCGTGCGGGCGCCGACTACGCGATCACGCAGATGTTCTTCGACGTCGAGGACTATCTGCGGCTCCGCGACCGGATCGAGGCCGCGGGCTGTACGACCCCGATCGTCCCCGAGATCATGCCGGCCACCGATGTACGGCAGATCCGCCGCTTCGCCGAACTCAGCGACGCCCGCTTCCCCGACGCGCTGGCCGAACGGCTCGAAGAGGCCCGCGACCGGCCGGGGGACGGACATCGCATCGGTGTCGAGTACGCCACGGCCATGGCCGAACGGCTGCTGGCCGAAGGCGCACCGGGACTGCACTACATCACCCTCAACCGTTCCACGGCCACGATGGAGATCCACCAGAACCTGGGCGTGGGAGTACGGCGCGACCGGCCGCTGGCCGCCACTCGTCCCTGATCGGACGGCCGGCCGGTGAGCTGTCCGCCCGCTTGGACGCTGGAACATGGACCTGAGCTTCATGGCTATGTTCCGTCTCATCGCGCTGTACTTGACTGGTCCCCTGACGCAGTACGTGAGAAAGCCGTGTCACATGTCGGCGGCGGCGTTGGCGACGACACCGTGGCGGTCGCCGGATCACCTCGTATCGGACGGCTTCGACCACCAGACAAGGAAGACCCATGAGCTTCAACCCGACCGGAACCCCGAACCCCTACGCCGCCTATCCGCCCGCCCCCGCGGTGGCGCCCGTGCGCCGGAGCAAGGCGGTGGGGCCGCTGCTGATGATCGCCACCATCACCATGGGGCTGATGGCCGGTCTCTTCTTCGCGTACGACATCTCGGTGATGCCGGGACTGGCCAAGACCGACGACCGTACCTATGTCGACGCGATGCAGAACTTCAACGCCCTGATCGACGGCAACGGTCTCTTCGGCATGATCTTCATCGGGGCGCTGCTGGCCGCGGCGGTCGCGGCGTTCCTGGAGCACCGCCAGGGCGGGCGGGGCGCCGCGCTCTGGATCGGTGCGGCGGCCGTGCTCTATCTGGTGGCCCTGATGATCACGTTCAGCGTCAATATCCCGCTCAACAACGAGCTGGCCGCCGCCGGTGACCCGGCCAGGATCACGGACTTCTCGGTCGTCGAGAAGTTCAAGACCACCTGGGAGACCAGCAATATCGTGCGGACCCTCGTCTGCACGGCGGCGCTCGGCTTCCTCGCCCGCGCCCTGGTGCTGCACGGCCGTGGCTCCGGTGTCGCCGGTGGTGCCGCGATGCGCCCGCACGGCGTCTGAGCCACGGCGGCGAGCGGGGCGGCGGGGCTCCGGCCCCACCGCCCCGCTTCCTCACCGCTCAGCGGACGTACGGAGCGCGCTCAGCAGTCCCGGAACTCGGGCGACTGGTTGAGGATCTGCGAGCGCTGCGAGGTGAATCGGGTGTGGGTCGCACCGCCCTGGTCCTCCGGGCGGAACACGGCCACCCGGTGGCAGTTCATGAATGCCAGGGTGACCCCGAAGTGCCGCTCCAGACTGGAGCGGATGGCGTCGCTGGCGAGAGCGCGCAGCAGCTGACCGCGCTCGTGCTCGGAGGGCGGCGGTGTCCGGTTGTCGGCGAACTCGGCCTTTTTGCTGTTCAGTTCACCGACCAGACCGGCGATGAGGGTGTACGCGTACGGCAGCGAGGTCCGGACGGTGTCCACGAAGTCCTCTTCGCGGATCTGGCCGTTCTCGGCGTCGGCGAGCAGCCTGGGGGAGACATCGAGTGACATGAGTATGTGTCCTGTCGGGTTGGGGGTCACAGTGGCCCGGTGGGGGAGGAGACGGTGCGAGGTCGCGGCCGGACTCAGTGCGCCGGAGCGTTTGGGCCGTGCCGGAAACCGGGGTCGACCTGGAGTGCGAGTTGGCTCCCGGTGGCCCGGTCGGCCCACGCGCGCGCGTTGCGCAGATGGAACTCGACGGCGTGGCGCTGGAACGCGTCCCAGTCCTTGGGCCGCGCGTCGACCGCGGCGCGCAGCTGGCGCAGGGTGTGCGCGTTGTGCGGTTCGAGCCCGCCTCCCGTACGGCCCTGCTCCTGCGCCCGTACCCAGGGGGACTGCTCGCAGTAGGCGATCAGATCGTCCCCGACATGCTCCTTGAGGAAGAGGAGATCGTCCTCGCCCGTGACCTTGTTGCCGACGACGGCGAGTGCGACCCCGAACTCCCGTGCGTGATCGCGGTATTGGCGGTAGACCGAGACGCCCTTACGTGTGGGCTCGGCGACCAGGAACGTCAGATCGAACCGGGTGAACAGGCCGGAGGCGAACGCGTCCGCCCCGGCGGTCATATCCACGACGACATACTCGCCGGGCCCGTCGACCAGATGGTTCAGATACAGCTCGACGGCCCCGAGCTTGGAGTGGTAACAGGCCACCCCGAGATCGCTGTCGTCGAACACCCCGGTCACCATGAGCGGCACCCCGCCCACCGGACGCGCGTGGTGGGTGTGCACCGGGTCCTCGCCGAGCACCCGCAGCAGCCGTGAACCGCGCCCCGGCGGAGTGGTCTTGATCATCTCCTCGCGTGAGGCGATCAGCGGATTGTCCCCGCGCAGCCAGTCCTTGATCTCGCCGGTGCGCGCGCTGAGCGGTGGCGCGGTGTGACTCTCTCCCTCCCCGGGGGAGAGAGCCTCGGCCAGATGCTGGTTGATGTCCGCGTCGATGGCGACCACGGGCGCCCCCTCGGCGGCTAACTGCCGGGCGAAGAGTGCCGACAGTGTGGTCTTGCCGCTGCCGCCCTTGCCGACGAACGCTACGCGCACGGCTCAGCCCTCCGGGGTCAGCAGGCCGCGCTCGTACGCCGGGACGAGTCGCTGCGGTACGAGATGGGACGTACCGTCGATGGTGACAGGCACCAGGGTCGGCGTGACGCCTTTCCACTGGGCCCGGCGGTGACGGGTGTTGCTGCGGGACATCTTCCGTTTGGGTACGGCCATGGCGAACCTCCTGGGTGCGGAGCACGGATCGTGATGCCGTCGAAGCTACATGCAAATGAACACCATTACCAAAACCGCCTCGCGCTCACCTGCCGCGCCGACAGTGACGAGCCCGGCGCCGGTTCGTCGGGGAGGCGGCGTCGGACCGGCGTCACCGCTCACGGGACCGGGCGCGCGGCCGGCCTTCCACGAACGATCTGGAGAGAGCCATGACCACTGCGCACGCCCCCCACCCGAACCACACGCACCAGCACGGCGCGGGCTGCGGCCATGTGGCCTTCCCGCACGAAGGGCATGTGGACTACGCGCACGACGGCCATGTGCACGCGGTCCACGGCGATCATGTGGATGAATGCGACCCCGGAGCCGGAGCCCACACTCCGCACAGTGGCCATGCGCACCAGCACGGCGAGGGGTGCGGCCATGTGGCAGTGCCTCATGACGGCCATGTGGACTATGTGCACGACGGACACCGCCACGCCGAGCACGACGGTCACTGGGACGACCACTGACCCCTACGCGTACGGCCCCGGTCGCACCCGAGGGGGCGCGGCCGGGGCCGTGACGTTATGCGGCGACAGGCGGGGCTGGCTCAGCCCACCGGGGAGGGGGGAGTCGACTTGGAGATCCCCTCCGCCTGCTTGCTCTCCTCCGCGAGCCGCTCCATCCCGCTCGTGGTCTTGAGCGGCTTCTCCTTGATGAAGAGCACCGCGACGAGCGCCAGCGCGGCGAACGGCGCGGCGACCAGGAAGAGTTCCGCCGTGGCCACACCGTAGGCGTGCTGCACGATCTCCCGCATGGCGTCGGGCAGCTTCGACACGTCGGGTACGGCGCCGTGGCCCGCACCGCCGGACGCCCCCTGGCCGGACTCGCCCAGGCTCTTGGTCATCTCGGCCGCCACCCGGTTGGCGAGCACCGCGCCGAGGACGCTCGTACCGATCGTTCCGCCCATGCTGCGGAAGAACGACAGGACGGACGTGGCCGCGCCCAGTTCGGCGGCGGGTACGTCGTTCTGCGCCACCAGCACCAGGTTCTGCATCAGCAGCCCGACGCCGATGCCGAGCACCGCCATGTAGAGGCTGAGCAGACCGAAGCCGGTGTCGGCGTTGATGGTCGCCAGCATGCCCAGACCGGCCGTCATGATCACGCCGCCCGCGATCAGATAGACCTTCCACTTGCCGGTGGCGCTGATGATCTGGCCGGCGACGGTGGAGGACACCAGCAGACCGAGGATCATCGGCAGGCTCATCAGCCCCGCGATCGTCGGGGACTTGCCGAGCGCGATCTGGAAGTACTGCGAGAGGAAGACGGTGCCGCCGAACATGGCCACACCGACCAGCAGGCTCGCGATCGTGGTCAGGGTGACGGTGCGGTTGCGGAAGATGTCCAGCGGGATGACGGGCTCGGGGACCTTGGCCTCCACGAAGACCGCGGCCACCAGCAGCACCACACCCGTGGCGGTCAGCGCGAAGGTCTGCCAGGACGCCCAGTCGAACTGGTTGCCCGCCAGGGAGGTCCAGATGAGCAGCGCGGAGACGCCCGCCACGATCAGGAACGCGCCCAGGTAGTCGATCCTCACCTCGCGCCGGACCGTGGGCAGCCGCAGCGTGCGCTGGAGCATCAGGATCGCGGCCAGCGCGAACGGCACACCGATGAAGAAGCACCAGCGCCAGCCCAGCCACGAGGTGTCCACCAGCACGCCGCCGATCAGCGGTCCCGCGACCGTACCGACGGCGAAGACGGCGCCGAAGATCCCGGAGTACTTCCCCAGCCGCCGGGGCGGGATGACCGCGGCCATGACGATCTGCGCGAGCGCGGTCAGACCGCCGGCGCCGATGCCCTGGACGACACGGCTGAAGATGAGCAGACCGACACCCTGCGAGAAGCCGGCCAGCAGGGACCCGACCACGAACATGGCGAGGGACAGCTGCAGCAGCAGCTTCTTGTTGTAGAGGTCCGACAGCTTGCCCCAGAGGGGCACGGTCGCCGTCATGGCGAGCAGTTCGGAGGTGACGACCCAGGTGTACGACGACTGACTGCCGCCGAGGTCGGCGATGATCCGGGGCAGGGCGTTGGCCACTACCGTGCCGGCCAGGATGGCGACGAACATGCCCGCCATCAGCCCCGACATGGCCTGGAGTATCTGGCGGTTGGTCATGGAGGTCGGCGCCTGCTCGGGCGCCTCTATTGCACTCAAGGTGTCCTTCTTCAAGTCCATGGTTGATGCCTGGGTGGAAGCGGTGGAAGCGGTGAAAGGGCGGCCCGGCCGTGAGCCGTGAGCCGTGAGCCGTCAGCCGTCGGCCGGCGGTTCGGGCAGACCGGCGGCCAGATGGGCGAAGGCGCGCCGGAAGATCTCCGGGAAGGTGGCCTCCGGGCCCTGGGCGCACCAGTGCTCGACGGCGACCCGTACGGCCGTCGTGCTGACGGCGGCGAGCAGCCGCGGATAGAGCCCGAGCGCCGAGGTGTCCGGGACATGCGCGCAGGGTCCCGGCCGACGGGATCCCCGCTCACCCTCGGCCGTACGGAACGCCGGCGCGCCGAGCCGTTCCGCGATGGCTTCGGCCAGTTCGAGTTCTTCGACCATATGCGCGCCCATGCCGCGGACGAGCAGATGCGGGGAGCGTTGCAGCACCGTGGCCCGCAGCTCCCAGATCTCCTGCCGCTCCTCCACATCGGCCAGTTCGGTGGCGAGCGCCTCGCGGACCGCGTCGAGCGCGGGCACCGAGGCCGGTGCCTCGCGCACCGCGCGCCGTACCCGCTCGCCGATGCCCCGGTCGATCATGACGAACGCGTCGTCGTGGCTCTCGAAGTAGTTGAAGAACGTACGCGGAGAGACCCCCGCGGCCTCACTGATCGCCTCGACGGTGACATTCTCGGCGCCGTGCTCGACGGCAAGCCGCACCGCCGCCTCCGCCAGCGCCGCGCGCGTGGCCTGCTTCTTGCGCTCGCGGAGCCCGAGCGCCGCACCCTCACTTCTCACATCTTGCAGGGTATGCAAAAGTGCACGATCCGCAAAATTAATTCTTCGCCGTCGGCGTCGTAGCATGATCCGCATGGAGCAACGTGTACTGGGCAAAACTGGACAGAACGTATCTGTTGTAGGGCTGGGGACCTGGCAGCTGGGCGCCGACTGGGGCGAAGTGGCCGAATCGGACGCCTTCGCCGTCCTGGACGCGGCCGTGGAATCGGGCGTCACCTTCTTCGACACGGCGGATGTGTACGGCGACGGGCGCAGCGAGCAGCTCATCGGCCGGTATCTGAAAGGCCGTCCGGACGCCGGGGTGTTCGTCGCGACAAAGATGGGCCGACGGGCCGACCAGATCCCGGAGAACTACGTTCTGGACAACTTCCGTGCCTGGAACGACCGCTCACGGGCCAATCTCGGCGTGGACACCCTCGATCTCGTACAACTGCACTGCCCGCCCACGCCCGTCTACACGTCCGACGCGGTCTTCGACGCGCTCGACACCCTGGTGGCGGAGGGGCGGATCGCCGCCTACGGCGTGAGCGTCGAGACCTGTGCCGAGGCGCTGGCCGCCCTCGCGCGCCCCGGTGTGGCAAGCGTCCAGATCATCCTCAACCCCTTCCGGCTCAAGCCGCTGGAGGAGGTACTGCCCGCCGCCCACGCGGCGGGGGTCGGCATCATCGCGCGCGTACCCCTCGCCTCCGGCCTGCTGACCGGGAAGTACACCGCGGACACGGTCTTCGCCGCCAATGACCACCGTACGTACAACAGGCACGGCGAGGCCTTCGACCAGGGCGAGACCTTCTCCGGCATCGAGTACGGGACGGGGCTGGCCGCCGCGGCGGAGTTCGCCGGACTGGCACCCGAGGGCGCCACCCCGGCCGCCACCGCGCTGCGCTGGATCATTCAGCAGCCCGGCGTCAGCAGCGTCATCCCCGGCGCCCGCTCCGTCGAGCAGGCGCGCGCCAACAGCGGGGCGGCGGCCCTCCCGCCGTTGTCGCCGTCGGCCCTGGAGGCGGTCCAGGAGCTGTACGACCGCCGGCTGCGCGCCTCGATCCATCCCCGCTGGTAGCGCCCGCGCTCCCGGTGGCCCCGCTGGCGAACGGGTGATCGTGGGCCGTTCGCGCTCCGATTACGCGGCACAGACGCAAGAGTTGGTCGTTTCTGTGGCTGTATCGCTTCGCGCCATGTAGCGTCTTGATCAGCTGTCGTGGTTCCGAAGTACCGCTCGCCCGTGACGTGCCGTCACGGGCGTTTGTGCTGTTCAGCGTCTCTGCGGACCAAGGCGATCACCTCCGGTTCCCGTACGGTGCGGGAATCTCGCGTCCCTTGAAACGGAGACTCAGCATGGCCAGTGGAACAGTGAAGTGGTTCAACTCGGAAAAGGGCTTCGGCTTTATCGCGCAGGACGGCGGTGGCCCCGACGTGTTCGCGCACTACTCGAACATCGCCACGTCCGGCTTCCGTGAGCTCCAGGAGGGCCAGAAGGTCACCTTCGACGTCACGCAGGGCCAGAAGGGCCCGCAGGCCGAGAACATCCTTCCCACCCCGTAATACGGGGCCGTCCCACGGGGTCTGAGAAGGCCCCGCGAAGACGGCAGGGAGCAAGAGGGCGCCGGCCCGGTGGAGCTTCTTTCCGCCGGACCGGCGCCCTTGCCGTTACCCCGCCCGCGAAACGGGGGAGGGCTTGACCGTGCCGGACGACCGCCGCGCGACGGAAGCGGTGGGGCCGGTCCGAGGGACGGAGGAGTTTCGGTGGCACTGACCCGAGAAGAGCGCGAGCAGTTCCTGGCCGAGCCGCGTATCGCCGCGCTCGCGGTGGAGGCGGCGGAGGGGCGGGCTCCGCTCACGGTGCCGATCTGGTACCAGTACCGGCCGGGCGGCGACATCTGGATCATGACCGGACGGGACTCCCGCAAGGGTCGGCTCATCGCCGCGGCAGGCCGCTTCACCCTGATGGTCGAACGCGTCGAACCCACGGTCCGATATGTCTCGGTCGAAGGCTCCGTGACCGCGACGGAGCCCGCCACCCGCGAGGCGCTCCATGAGATCGCGGCCCGTTATGTCGCGGCGGAGAAGGTCAAGGCGTATGTCGACTCCGCCTGGTCCGAGCACGGCGAACAGGTCATCATCCGGATGCGGCCCGAGCACTGGCTCTCGGCCGACCTCGGACAGCTCTGAGGCCCGCTGGGTCTGGCCCGGTCAGGCCGCGTTCTCCTTCTCCCGGGCGGCGCGCAGCACGCTCTCGGGGAGGGCGAGATTCCATGCGGTGATCACCGGCCGGTCGTGCTCCGTACCGAGGCGGGAGACGGTCCCGGTGGCGAGATGGAACAGGGCTCCCGCGGCCGGGGCGAGCCCGAGATAGCGCGCGGTGAGCACCCGCAGGAAATGGCCGTGCGAGACGAGCGCGACATCGTCCCCCGAGCGCAGCCCCTCCAGGGCCTGGACGAGAACCCGGTCGGCGCGGTGCCCGACGTCCGCGGGGCTCTCCCCCGGCCGGCCGTCGGGCCCGGGGACGGTGCCGTCGGTCCACAACTCCCAGCCGGGGCGCGTGCGGTGGATCTCGGCCGTGGTGACGCCCTCGTAGCCGCCGTAGTTCCACTCGCGCAGATCCGGTGTGGCGCGCAGTCCGTCGAGACCGGCCAGCTCGGCGGTGCGCCGGGCGCGCGCCATCGGGCTGACGAGTGTGAGGCCGATCCGGCGGTCGCCGAGAAGGGGAGCCAGGGAACGGGCCTCGCTCTCGCCGCGCTCGGTCATCGGCAGGTCGGTGTAGCTGGTGTGCTGCCCGGACAGGGACCAGGCGGTCTCTCCGTGCCGTACCAGGATCAACTCACCCATGGGTGCCGCCCACTTTCCTGTTCTCCGCACTCCGCCACCGGGGCCGTCCCCGGTGATCGTCGGCCCGGACACCCGCCCGTGCCGAGGGGAGAACTCGGCGGGCCGCGAGCGCATTCCTCGGCGGGCCGCGGGAGGCCCGTCACGCCCAGTGTCCCCTGTTCCGGCGCCCGGGACATGGCGGGGAATGCCGAGGGGGATCGTCGCGTTGAAGCGGATGTACCACTTGATGGAAACGATATCCATCATGAGGAGGGAGTTCCCATGAAGCCTCGTATCCACCCCGTCACCCGTCCGGTCGTCTTCCGGGACCGCGCGGCGGGTACCGCGTTCCTGACGCGCTCGACCGCGGACTCGACGCGGCGTGTGGAGTGGGAGGACGGCAACACCTACCCCGTCATCGACGTGGAGGTCTCCTCCGCGAGCCACCCCTTCTACACCGGAACCGGTCGTGTGTTCGACACTGCCGGCCGGGTGGAGCGGTTCGAGCGCCGCTACGGCGCCTCGGGTGCCACGAAGAAGAGCTGACGCCGTACGGCTGATCCCCGCGCGGGTCGCGGGTGCACGACCTGTGTGAGAAGAGCCGGACGGAAACCCTGATCAGGGTTTCCGTCCGGCTCTTCCGTGTATGTGGCGGGTCAGGCGGTGGAGCCGGGTGACTTCACGGTCCTGACCAGGGCGGCCAGCTCCGGGACCTTCGCCGCCTCGTCGAGCGCCTCCCGCAGCGCCGCGTCATTGGTGGGGCGTGCCTCGGCGAGCAGCCGCAGCCCAGCCTCGCTGACATTGGTGTAGATCCCGCGGCGGTCGGTCGGGCACAGATAGCGGGTGAGCAGTCCACGGTCCTCCAGCCGGGTGACCAGCCGTGTGGTGGCGCTCTGGCTGAGGACGACCGCGTCGGCGACCTGCTTCATCTGGAGATGACCGCCCTCGCCGTCGTGCTGACGGCTGAGGACATCGAGCAGGGAGTACTCACGGACGCTGAGGCCGTGCCCGGCCTGTAGCGCGCGCTCGATATGCCCCTCGATCCTGCCGTGCAGCAGCGAGAGGGCGCACCAGCCCTGGGCGAGCCCCGTGAGCGCGGTGTCCGTGGCGGTCATGGCTTCCTCCTGCGGGAGATGGGGGCGGGCGGCGGCGGGACGCGTGCCCGTACCCCAGGATAGGGCACATTCGCAATATAGCGCGTTTGCAATTAATCGGCGTCTGCAAGTATTGTTCTCGCCTGTAAGGCGCTCATGCAATCTTTTGGAAGGCCATATCCATGCCACTCGCGCTCCTCGCCCTGGCCATCGGGGCATTCGGGATCGGCACCACCGAATTCGTGATCATGGGGCTGCTCCCCGAGGTGGCCGCCGACTACGGCGTCACCATCCCCACAGCCGGACTGCTGGTCACCGGCTATGCCCTCGGAGTCGTGCTGGGCGCCCCGCTGATGACCGTCCTCGGTACCCGGATCCCCCGCAAGCGGATGCTGATGGTGCTCATGGGGCTGTTCGTCGTGGGCAATGTGCTCTCCGCGCTCGCCCCGAGCTTCGGACTCATGCTCACCGGGCGCGTCGTCGCCTCACTCGCCCATGGAGCCTTCTTCGGGATCGGATCCGTCGTGGCCGCCGGTCTCGTCGCCCCGGAGAAGAAAGCCGGCGCCATCGCCATGATGTTCACCGGGCTGACCGTCGCCAATGTCGTCGGCGTACCGTTCGGCACCTACCTCGGCCAGAGCGCCGGCTGGCGGGCCACCTTCCTCGTGGTCGCCGGACTCGGTGTCCTGGGCCTCGCGGGCATCGCGAAGCTCGTACCGGAACAGCCCCGGCCCGAGGGCGTACGGGTACGGCACGAGCTCGCCGCCTTCCGCAACGCGCAGGTGCTGCTCGCCATGGCGATGACCGTGCTCGGCTTCGGCGGAGTCTTCGCCGCGATCACCTACATCACACCGATGATGACCGAGACCGCGGGCTTCGCGGACTCCTCGGTCACCTGGCTGCTGGTGCTCTTCGGCCTCGGTATGGTCGCCGGCAATCTGATCGGCGGCAGGTTCGCCGACCGCCGGCTGATGCCGCTGCTGTATGTGTCCCTGGGCTCGCTCGCCGTGGTGCTCGCCCTCTTCACCTTCACCGCGCACAACAAGATCGCGGCGGCCGTCACCCTCACACTGATCGGCGCGCTGGGCTTCGCGACCGTACCGCCGCTCCAGAAGCGGGTCCTCGACCAGGCGTCCGCCGCGCCCACCCTGGCATCCGCCGTCAATATCGGCGCCTTCAACCTCGGTAACGCGCTGGCCGCCTGGCTCGGCGGCATCGTCATCGCCGCGGGGCTCGGATACACGGCGCCGAACTGGGTCGGCGCCGCGCTGGCCGGTTCCGCCCTCGTCCTCGCGATCGTCTCCGGCGCCCTGGAGCGCCGTACGCAGACCGCCGGGGCGACGGTCGCCCGGGCGGCGGCCCCGCGGCGGCCCGAGCGGGTCACCACCACCGCGCCGCACTGACCGGGCTCTTCCTCCCGGGGCCGCCGACCGCCGGGCCCCCCGTCCGGGGGCGCCGCGGACGGCCACAGCGCGCGGCGCCGACGACGTCGTTACGTTGGAAGTCGGTGTGCCCCTCTTTCCCCACAGCGAGCCCCACAGCGAGCCCCACAGTGAGCCGCGAAGAACCCGCGCAGAACCCACGAAGAAAAGGAACACCATGAATTCCGTCCCCAACGTCGTACTCAACAACGGCGTCAGGATGCCGCAGCTCGGCTTCGGTGTCTTCCAGGTCGGTGACGAGGAGACCACCGGCGCGGTCCGCACCGCGCTGGAGGCGGGCTACCGCAGTATCGACACCGCCGCCCTGTACCGCAACGAGAACGGTGTCGGCCGCGCCATCGCCTCCTCGGGCGTGCCCCGCGACGAACTGTTCATCACCACCAAGCTCTGGAACGACGACCAGGGATACGACTCGACGCTCGCCGCGTTCGACGCGAGCCTCGCCAAGCTCGGCCTCGAACGGGTGGATCTGTATCTCATCCACTGGCCCACCCCGGCGCGCGACCGCTACCTCGACACCTGGCGCGCGATGGAGAAACTGCTCGCCGACGGCAGGACCCGCGCCATCGGTGTGTCCAACTTCCAGCCCGCCCATCTCCAGCGTCTGCTGGACGAGACCGGGATCGTTCCCGCCGTCAACCAGATCGAGCTGCACCCCGGCCTCCAGCAGGAGGAACTGCGGGACTTCCACGCCCAGCACGGCATCGTGACCGAGGCGTGGAGCCCGCTGGCACAGGGCGCCCTGCTCCAGGAGGAGGCGGTCACCGAGATCGCGGGGCGGCACGAGAAGACGCCCGCCCAGGTGGTGCTGCGCTGGCACCTTCAGCTCGGGAACATCGTCATCCCCAAGTCGGTGACCCCCGCGCGGATCCGCGAGAACATCGACGTCTTCGACTTCGAGCTCTCGGCCGGCGACATGGCCGCGCTCGCCACGCTCGACCGCGGTCTGCGTACCGGCCCGGACCCCGACACCCTCAACTGACCGGGGCCCGCGCCGGACGCCCGTACGGCGCCCGCGCCACCGCCCGCGCCACCGCCCGCGCCACCGCCCGCGCTACCGTCCGGCCGCCGCGCCCGTGGCGGCCGGACGCGCGGGAGCCCCGGCCGTCACACCGCCCAGCCACTTCAGTCCGTCGATGATGAACCGGTTCTGGACCTCGCTGCCGAACGTCCACGAGAGTGTGGTGCCCGACCCGTAGTCCATGGCGTTGTGGCCGAAGTTGGTATACAGCATCCGGTAGTTCTTGTTGGTCCACACGATCGGGTAATACCCGCTGTACCAGGACTGGTTGGGGTCGGTGCCCAGCGGGAAGCTCACCGGGTCGACCGAGGCCAGGATGTCGATGACAGGGTTCTTCCTGAGGTCGTTCGTCCAGCTGTACCACTCGCTCACGGCCGAGGTGAACGTCGCGGGCAGCCGGGTGGTCGACGGATGGGTACGGTTCTCGGTCCGCAGCACGGCGGTGGTCGGGCCCCAGGTGTTGGACTTGAACCCACCGCTGCCCAGGAACTCGTTGTGATACCAGGGCCACTTCTGGGCCTCGGTGGTGAACGCGGAGACATGGAAGCCCATCCAGGCGCCACCGGCCCGCATGTACTGCTCGAACCCGGTACGTTGAGCCGCCGTCTGCGGCAAGTCGTCCAGGAACAGCACCACTTGGTAGTCCTGCGGGGTGGTGCTGGTCAGGCGATTCCAGTTGTTGGTCGACTCGTAGGAGAAGTTGTTGGCGGCGGCGGTCCTGGGGAACCACTCGTTCGCTTCATGGACGAAGCTGATGTGGGCGGCGTCCCAGGTGCCGTTGTAGAAGGCGAGCACCTTGAACGCGGGAGCGGCGGGTGACTGCGCGCGTCCGACGCCGGGCACCGCGGCCAGTCCGAGCAGGAGGGCGAGCAGCACGAGCAGGCGGAACGGGCCGCGTGCCGTACGGGACTTGAGCATGGTCATTGTGACGATCCTTCCCGCGCCCGTTCGGTGAACGGAGGCGCATGGGATGTGGGGGATGTCGCGCACATGACAGCAGATGGAATACGGGAAGCGCTTGCTGGTCGATTTAAGAAGTGAACCAACGCCGTGTCAAGGCTTTGGTATGGACCAGTGGCCGGGCTGCTGGGCCGCGGATGTGCCGGAGCGGTCGTCGTACGCCCGTTGTCGCGGGGCCCCGGGCGGCGATCGTCGTGTGAGCGTGGCCGGTTCTTCCCGGTCGGGCGGAGGGCCGGTTCCGGTACCCGGTCGGACCCGGTCGGTTCCGGTCTGTTCCGGGGTCTGTCCGAGATCTGTTCGGGGGTGTCAGTCGCTCTCGTCCGGATTCCACTCCAGCAGGCGCACCTTGGCCACGGTCTGTACGTGCCGACGCATCGCGGCCGCGGCCGCCTTGCCCCGGCCGCTCTCGATCGCGTCGAGGATCGCGCGGTGCTGTGCCAGCGACCGCTTGGGGCGGCCCGGCTGGCGCAGGGACTCGTTGCGGCTCTCGGCGATCTGCTCCGTGATGGAGCGCATGAATTCGGCGAGCAGACCACTGTGCGCGGCGGCGGTCACCGCCGTGTGGAAGAGCCGGTCGCCCTCCACGCCATAGCCGCCCGCCTCGATCTCGTCGGACATCTGGTGCAGCGCGTCGTGCAGCGCCGCCAGGTCCAGTTCGGTGCGCCGCTCGGCGGCGAGTTCGGCGAGCTTGGTCTCCAGCGCCTCACGCGCCTCCAGCACATCGGGCAGTCGCCGCTTGCGCTCCACCAGTCGCTCGACGGGCTCGGGATCGAGGCCGGCCCGGGTCAGATAGGTGCCGCCGCCGTGTCGTACCTCGACCAGACCCTGGACCTCCAGGACGACGATCGCCTGCTTGACCGAGGCGCGGCTCACCCCCAGCCGCTGGGCCAACTCCCGCTCGGGGGGCAGCCGGTCACCCGTGCCGAGGTTGCCCTCGCTGACATAGCTGCGCAGTCGGTCGAGGACCTGCTCGTACAAACGCGGCCGGGCCATCGGCCGCAGTGCGTCGGACATCCGGACCCCCCATCCCTGCCCACTGTCTCCCGATCCTGTGCCCGCCCAGCCTAACACCGGGCGGTCAAGTGGCTGAGCCAATTCCTGCCCGATCCCTTGACGCTCGCCCCGGTCGGCCGTCAATGTGGTCCAGCCACTTGGCCAGTCGTCCAGTCAGCCAGTCGGCCAATTCCCCTCTGTTTCAAGGGACCCAGGGACGGGAGCCCGCGTCATGTCCGCCGAACTCATCTCGATCCTCGTACTCGCGGTCGTCTTCGTGATCGCCACCACCCGCTCGATCAATATGGGCGCGCTCGCCTTCGCCGCCGCGTTCGGCGTCGGCGGACTGGTCGCCGGTCTCGACGCCGACGGCATCTTCGCCGGCTTCCCCGGCGATCTGTTCGTGGTGCTCGTCGGCGTCACGTATCTCTTCGCGATCGCCCGAGCCAACGGCACCACCGACTGGCTGGTCCATGCGGCGATACGGCTGGTCCGCGGCCGGATCGCGCTGATCCCCTGGGTGATGTTCGCGATCACCGGCGCCCTGACCGCCATTGGGGCCGTCTCCCCGGCGGCCGTCGCGATCGTCGCGCCGATCGCGCTCAGCTTCGCCGCGCGGTACGGGATCAGCCCGCTGCTGATGGGCGCGATGGTCGTGCACGGAGCCCAGGGCGGCGGTTTCTCGCCCATCAGCATCTACGGTTCGATCGTCAACGGCATCGTGGAGCGGGAAAACCTGCCGGGCAGCGAACTCACCCTCTTCCTCGGCTCGCTCGTGGCCAACCTCGTCATCGCCGGGGTCGTGTTCGTACTCTTCGGCGGACTCAAGCTCTCCGGCGGGCGCGGTGATTCCCGCCGGACGGAGCAGGAGAAGAAGGACAAGCACGAACCGGAGGGGCAGCGGAGCGCTTCCCGGCTCACCCCCGCCATCAGTACCACCCTCGCCGCACTGGTCGCGCTCGTCGTCGCTGTCCTCGGCTTCGACCTCGACGCCGGGCTCTGCGCGATCACCCTCGCCGTACTGCTCAGTGCCATCTGGCCGGACACCAGCCGGAAGGCCGTGGGCGAGATCGCCTGGCCGACGGTGCTGCTCATCTGCGGTGTCCTCACCTATGTCGGCGTCATGGAGGAGATGGGCACGATCGACTACGCCGGAAACGCCGTCGGGGACATCGGCATCCCGCTCCTCGCCGCCGTACTGCTCTGCTACATCGGCGCGATCATCTCCGCCTTCGCCTCGTCCGTCGGCATCATGGGCGCGCTCATCCCGCTCGCCGTGCCGTTCCTCGCCCAGGGCGAGATCGGGGCGATCGGCATGATCACGGCGCTCGCGATCTCGGCGACGGTCGTCGACGTCAGCCCGTTCTCCACCAACGGCGCGCTGGTGCTGGCCGCCGCGCCCGATGTGGACCGTGAGCGTTTCTTCCGACAGCTCATGGTGTACGGAGGGATCGTGGTGGCGGTGGTACCCGCCGCGGTCTGGCTGGTACTGGTGGTGCCAGGCTTCGGATAGCCGCCAGGGCGTGTTGCGAAAGCAGCGCCGTCCGCCCGAAGGGCGGCGTGCCGTGCCAGGCGTCGCGGGCCAGGCGGGACTTTCGTCACACGCCCTGGACCGCGATGATCGGCCAGACTCGTCAACAGCAAGGAGAACGACGCGTGTCCCCTCTCTTCCCGGCCCTCGCCGCGCGTTCGGAACGCCCCGCACTCCGGTTCGGCGACCACGCTCTCACCTATGCCGAACTGGCGGACGCGGCCGGTTCCCTGGCCGTTCGTATCGCCGGTGAACGACGGATCGCGGTGTGGGCCACCCCCACACTCGGCACGGCCGTGGGGGTGGTGGCCGCGCTGCTGGCCGGGGTCCCTGCCGTCCCCGTCAACCCCAAGAGCGGCGAACGCGAGCTGGCGCACATCGTCGCGGACAGCGCGCCCTCCCTGGTCATCGCCGAACCGGACGTCATCCTTCCGTCCGCGCTGGCCGGGCTGGCACGCGTGGACGCCGGAGCCGGCGGCGCGGACGACGCGGCCACGGAACACCCGGGGGCCGACGCCTTCCCGGCGCTCTCCCCGGAGGCCCCCGCCCTGATCGTGTACACCTCCGGCACCACCGGGCCGCCCAAGGGCGCTGTCGTACCGCGCCGCGCCATCGCCGCGACCCTGGACGCGCTGGAGGACGCCTGGCAGTGGACCGCCGACGACGTACTCGTTCACGCCCTGCCGCTCTTCCATGTCCATGGGCTGATCCTCGGCATTCTCGGCCCGCTGCGCCGCGGCGGAGCCGTCCGCCATCTGGGCAGGTTCGACACCGAGGGCGTCACGCGCGAACTGTCGTCGGGCGCCACGATGCTCTTCGGCGTACCGACGATGTACCACCGCATCGCCGAGGCGCTCTCCGCCGACCCGGCGCTCGCGAAGGCGCTGGCCGGGGCGCGCCTGCTGGTATCGGGATCCGCCGCGCTGCCCGTGCACGACCACGAGCGGATCGCCGCGGCGACCGGCCGTCGGGTCATCGAACGGTACGGCATGACGGAGACCCTGATGAACACCAGTGTGCGGGCGGACGGCGAGCCGCGCGCCGGGACCGTCGGGGTACCGCTGGGGGGCGTCGAGCTGCGGCTCGTCGACGAGTCGGGCGTCGCTTTCGAGGTGTACGACGGTGAGACGGTCGGCGAGATCCAGGTACGCGGCCCGAACCTCTTCACCGAGTATCTGAACCGGCCCGACGCCACCGAAGCCGCCTTCACCGACGGCTGGTTCCACACCGGGGACATGGCGATCCGCGACCCCGACGGCTATGTCCGTATCGTCGGCCGCAAGGCCACCGACCTGATCAAGAGCGGTGGGTACAAGATCGGCGCGGGGGAGATCGAGAACGTTCTGCTGGAGCATCCCGGGGTACGGGAAGCCGCGGTGACCGGCGAGCCCGACGCGGACCTCGGTGAGCGGATCGTCGCCTGGATCGTCCCGGCCCACGCCGAAGCGCCGCCGTCCGCACAGGAGTTGGCGGACCATGTGGCGGCGCAGCTCGCCGCGCACAAGCGGCCGCGCACCGTACGCTATCTGGACGCCCTGCCACGCAATGACATGGGCAAGATCATGAAGCGCGCGCTCCATGGCTGAGCGGCCGAACGCGCGCGAGGCCATCGCCGCCGTCGTCGACGAGGGCGCCTTCACCGAACTGCCCGCGCCCCAGGGCCTGTCCGCGCCGGACGGGCCGCTGGGCTGGGAGGGGTACGACGCCTCGCGCGCCCGCGCCGAGGAACGTACCGGGGAGAAGGAGTCCGTCGTCTGCGGCTCCGCACGGATCGGCTCGGTCGAAGTGGTGCTGATCTCCTTCGAGTTCGGCTTCCTCGGCGGCTCCCTGGGGGAGCGCACCGGTGATCTGCTCGAAGCCGCGTACACCCTCGCGCGCGAACGGGGGCTACCGGTGGTCTCGCTCATCGCGACCGGTGGCAGCCGGATGCAGGAGGGCATGCGCGCGCTGCTCCAACTCCAGCGCGTGGCACGGCAGTCCGCCCTGACCCGGGCGGCCGGACTGCCCCAGCTGGCGGTGGTGCGCGACCCGACGACCGGTGGTGGCTGGGCCACGCTCGGGGCGGGCGCCGATGTCGTACTGGCGCTGCCGGGCGCCCAGATCGGCTTCGCGGGCTCGCGCGTGCGCCCGGCGGACGCCGATCCGTCCGCCTACACGGCGGAGGCGCAGCTCGCCGCGGGCCATATCGACGCGGTGGTGGGCCGGCACGAGCTGCGCGCCACCGTCGGCCACTGGCTGACACTGCTCACGGGAGGCGTACGGGACGCCGTGCCGGCCGCCGCACCCCCTCCGGAGGGACTGGGCCGCGCCGGGCTTCCCGTCACCGGATGGGAGGCCGTTCTCCAGGCCCGTGTCCCTCAACGGCCCCGGGCCGCCGCGTACTTGGACGCGTACTTCACCCACCGCGAGGCGATCGGCGGAGACCGCTGCGGTGGTACCGACGCCGGGATGCTGTGCGGTTTCGGCCGGCGCGAAGGGCGGACGATCGCGTACGCGGCGCAGTGCGGCACCGCCACGCTCCCGGCCGGATATCGCACGGCCGCCCGGCTGGTACGGCTCGCCGGCCGGCTGGGCATCCCCGTACTGACCCTGGTGGACACCCCCGGCGCGGCCAATGACGCCGCGGCGGACCGCACGGGGGCGGGCAGCGCCATCGCGGATCTGTTCGCCGCCGTGGCCACCGCCCGGGTCCCCGTCACCACGCTGCTGGTCGGTGAGGGCGGCTCGGGTGGGGCGCTGGCCCTGTCGGCGCCGGACAACACCTGGGCCACGCCGGACAGTTACTTCTCCGTCATCGCGCCGGAACTGGCGGCGGCGATCCTCAAACGCGCCCCGGAGGAGGCCCGGGTGACCGCCGACCAGCTCCGTTTGCGCCCACAGGACCTGGTGTCCCTGGGTGTGGTACGAGGGATCGTGCCGGGTCCGGGTCCGGGGACAGGGCCGGGAGAGGTGTGAGGCGACGCTACGGTACGGCCCTCGACGCTGGATTCTCATGGCCCTCTCACAAGCTTTTCAGACAATGTGCTTAGGGTGAGAGTCGTGACGTACACAACTCCGCCCGGCTGGCATCCCGACCCGGGGCACACAGGTGAAGGACCACGCCAGGAACGCTGGTGGGACGGTTCCGCGTGGACCGACGAAGTCCGCGCCGCCCCGCCCGCCGAGTGGGATCCGCCCGCCGCGGTGCCCCCTCCCGCGGTGCCCCCTCCCGCGACGCCCCCTCCCGTGACGCCCTCTTCCGTGACGCACGCTCCCGCGACGTCCTCGGACGACCAGCCCTCTCCCGTATCGCCGTTCTCGATACCGCCGTACCCCGCGACACCGCCGCCCGGCACGCGGCGCGGCGGGCGTCGGATCGCGATCGGCGCCATCGCCGCGGTCGTCGCGGTGGCCATCGCGGGAGGCTTCTATCTGCTCGGGCGCGACAGCGGTGGCGACAACGAGGCGAGCCGGCCGGACTCCGGCCCTTCCGTCGCCCCCTCGCGGCCCGGCCAGCAGAGCCCGGCGCCCGACCTCCCGCGCGGCGGCGGCCCCGGCGGCGGCGAGAGTGGCGCGCCCCAGCAGCAGCCGCAGACGGAGGACGGCTACGCCACCGACGCGGCCAGCGGGATCAGCATTCCGGTACCGGACGGCTGGACCGGCGAATCGGGAACCATCGGCGCCGGGGTGACGACCGGGAAGTACGAGTGCCCCGGGGACACCTCGCAGAGCTGTGTGCGGGGCGGGGTGTTCTCCGCTCCCGCCGCCGCCCTGAAGGTCGACGCCACCACGGCCAAGGCGGCGGCCGAGAAGGACATCGAGGCCAATGCCGAGGAGTCCTACGGCGGCACGATCTACGGAGACATCTCCTCGCACCAGCAGCTGAAGTCGGAAGAGGTCACCGTCGCCGGACAGAAGGGCTATCTGGTGCGGTGGAAGGTCGTCACGAGCAAGGGGGACGACGGCTATGTGCAGTCGATCGCCTTCTCCTCGCCGACATCACCTGAGCTGATGGTCCTCGTACGCTCCGGATTCGATGTGAACGACAAGGCACCGAAGCTGACCGTCATGGACGAGATCACCAAGGGGATCAAGGCGGCGGCGGGCACCGGCTCCGGAGGCAGCGGCCAGGGAGTCTGAGGGCGCAGGACATCCGCACTTCCCGGGCGGGCCGCTTCGAGCGGCCCGCCCGAGCGCTGTCCGGCGGCAGGGCAGAGGCGGGAGGGTTCCTTCGGCCGTACACTCCACACATGGGTTGTACACGTGCCGTAAGGGAGTGCCTGCGACAGGCTCCCTGCGCGCTGTGCTCGGCCGCCGCGGTGATCGCGGGGCCGGGCCCGCTGTCCGCGCCGGAAGCCGGCTGCCGCGCCCTGCACGGCCACGGCTAGCAAACTTTTCTCCTTTCCGCGGACCACTTCTTTCCGCGGACTGTTCTCGCGGTCCTGCTCGTTCCGGTTCTCCGGTAGGCCGCTTCCACTCGGCCCGTTCCTCCGGGGCCGTTCCTCCCTGCTCGTGAGAGCGCGCACATTCCGTACGCACCCCCTTCCGCGACGCCACGGCGTGCCGTCGGCGCCCACTCGGCGACCGCCGGAGACCTGTCACGTCGCATTTTCGAGAGGACCCCTGTGAAGTTGAGCGCACTGCTCGCCGGGCACGACCACGAGATTCTGCGGGGCGATCCGGAGACGGCGATCACCGAGGGCACATGTTTCGACGCGCACCGGGTCTCGCCGGGTTCGCTGTTCATCGCGGTTCCCGGTCACCGCGAGGGCGGCCCGGAGTCCGTCGGCCCGGCCCTCGCGCGCGGCGCCGCGGCGGTCCTGCTCGACGCGGGGGCACCGGAGCCGCCGGCATCGGTGTGGGCGGACACGGAGGTGTGTGTGGTGCGGGTGCGGGACACCCGGAGCACCGCGTCCTTCGTCGCCTCCCGCTACTACGGGGAGCCCGGACGGGCCATGGACGTGGTGTCCGTCACCGGTACCAACGGCAAGACCTCGGTGTCGTACATGGTCGAGTCCGTGCTGCGGCTCGCCGAGGGCGCGACGGTCGGGGTCATCGGGACGGCGGGCAGCCGGATCGGCGACGAACCGATCCCCATGCCGAGGTCGGTGCTCACCACCCCCGAGGCGCCGGACTTGCAGTATCTGCTGGGGCGCATGCGCGACCGCGGGGTCGGCACCGTGGTCCTGGAGGCCACATCCATGGGCCTGTTGACCCACCGGGTGGACCACGCCCACACCGACGTGGGGATTTTCACCAATCTGACGCAGGATCATCTGGACGACCACGGCACCATGGAGAACTACCGGGACGCCAAACTCCGGCTGTTCCAGGGGCTTTGCCGACGTGCCGTGGTCAACGTGGACGATCCGACGGGCGCCGCGGTCAGTGCGCTGATGCCCGGGGCCGTCACGACCTACGCGCTCGATTCCGAGGCGGACTTCCGGGCGACCGATCTCACCGTGAACGCGTTCGGTACGCGGTTCACGCTGCATCACGAGGGGCGCAAGTACCCGGTGGCGATCCCCGTACCGGGCCGCTTCTCGGTGGCCAACGCCCTTGCCGCCGTGGCCGCCTGCCAATTGCTGGGACACGATCTGGACGGCCTGGTCGGCGCGCTCGACCGGATGCCGCCGATCCCCGGACGGTTCGAGCGCTTCGAGGCCCCGTCGGGCACGTCGGTCATCGTCGACTACGCGCACTCGCCCGACTCGCTGGAGAAGGTGCTCACCACCATTCGCGACTTCGCCCTCGGCCGGATCGTCACCGTCTTCGGCTGCGGCGGCGACCGCGACATCACCAAGCGCGCGCCGATGGGGGAGATCGCCGGAACCCACTCCGATCTGTGCGTTCTCACGTCGGACAATCCGCGCTACGAGGACCCCGGGACGATCATGGACCAGATCACCCCGGGCCTCCTGGCCACCGGCACCCGGTTCGAGCGGCTCGCCGACCGGCGCCGTGCCATCGCCTTCGCCCTGGCGGACGCGGGTCCCGACGACATCGTCCTGATCGCGGGAAAGGGCAGCGAGCCGTACCAGATCGTCGGTGACCAACTGCTGCCGTTCAGCGACATGGCGACCGTTCGCGAACTCACCTTGTAGGAGTGGCGGGAGACCGGGGCGCGGACCGGCCGCCCGTTTCCGGGGCGTGGGCCGTTCCCGGGTCGTGCGTCAGCCCGCGTCCGGGTCGCGGCCCAGGACGTAGAGCTCGGGCAGATTGACCACGATCGCCTCCTGCGTGCTGCGGGCGATCACCACCACGGCCTCGTCGTCCGGGCTGGGGTTCTCCTCGCGGTGCGGGACGTACGGCGGTACGAAGATGTAGTCACCGGGCGAGGTACGGATCCGGATCTCCTCCGGCGTACCGCTGGAGTCGTCCAGGAACACGAACTCCGGGTGCCCCTTCACCACATGGATCGCCGTCTCGGACGCGCCATGGTGGTGGTTGGAGGACGCGGTGCCGGGCGCCACATGCGTCTGTCCCATCCAGATGCGCTCCGCGCCGACCGTGGTTCCGCTGATCGCGGCGAAGCGCCGCATGCCACCGGTCTGCGCGGTATCGCCGTCGAGCGCGTCGGCACGGATGTGACGCAGCCGCGCGCGCAGCGGTGGCGCGCTCCGCGCCGTACCGTGGTCATCGTCCTGGTCCTGGTCCGGAAGGTCGGGATGGAACGCGTCGTGCTCGGTGTGCGAGGCCATGGAGATCCTGCTCTTCGGTGCTGCGGTCTGCGGTCTGCGGTCTGCGGTCTACGGGCGCGGGGTCGGGGTCGGGGCGCCGGGTCCCGGCGCCGACCGTAGAGAGCGCGGCAAATGGATGTCAAGATGTGTCCATTACCGCCGAGCTGGCCGTTCCCGGTTTCCGGTCGGTGCGTCAGCAGGTATTCGGGCAGACAAGGAACCCTCGGGAGAAGGTGCACATGCAGATTTCGGCGAAGGCGGACTACGCGGTGAGGTCGCTCGTCGAACTCGCCGCCGACAGTGGACGGCCCCTCACCTGTGAGGGCATCGCGTCCTCCCAGGACATCCCGTTCCGCTTCCTCAAATCGGTCTTCCGCGATCTGCGGCAGGCCGGTCTGGTCCGTAGTCAGCGGGGCTGTGAAGGGGGCTACTGGATCGGCCGCGACCCGGCCGCGATCAGCGTCGCCGAGGTCATGACGGCGGTGGACGGGGATTTCCTCACCCTGCGCGGCGCGCGTCCCGACACGCTGAAGTACCCCGGCGCGGCCCAGGGGCTGCCGGACTTGTGGCGCGCCGTCGAGGCCGCCGCGCAGGCGGTGCTCGGGCGTACGACCATCGCCGAACTCGCCGCGAAGGGCGCGCGGGCGGACGGCGCGGGCCGGGCGCCGAGGACTGAAGCCGGTCCGGCGCGTGACGTCTCCCCGGCCGTATCCGCGTCCGCATGACCCCGGATGTGATTCGCGAGACGCCGGAGGCGGTCCGCGTGGCCCCTGATGAGATCCGTACGACTCCCGGTGCGGACAGGACGCTCCTCTCGGTCACCGAGTTCACGGACCCGGCCTGCCCCTGGGCCTGGGGTTCCGAGCCCGTGTTCCGGCTGCTGAAACTCACGCTCGGATCGCGCGCCCACTGGCGGCCGGTCTTCGGCATCCTCTTTGACGAGGACGACGACCCGGCTCCCGATCCGGCCGCCGAGGCCCGCTGGTACGAGCGGTTCATCCGCGAGGTCACGGCCCATACGGACGCGCCCTACGCGCCGCGGCTGCGCTGGCTGACCCGGTCCAGCCTGCCCGCCTCGCTCGCCGCCAAGGCGGCCCGCTCCCAGGGCCCCGAGGTCGCCGAGCGGGTGCTGCGCCGGCTGCGGGAGAGCACGTTCGTCCTGGGCGCGCCCGCCGACACCCCGGACGGAATCCGCGGTGTCGTACGGGGAGTCCCGGGCCTGGACGGTGACCGGTTGCTGCGCGAACTGGCCACCCGGGAGACCCGGGACGCGGTACGCGCCGACTGGACCGAGACCCGGCGGCCGATCCCCGAGGTGCTCGGCCTCGACGGACCGGGGCCGCATCCCGGCCGGGCCAAGGAGGTTGGGGACCACCGCCGTTACGCGCTGCCGACGCTGCTGTTCGACGGTCCGGGCGGCCGGGTGTGCGTACCCGGATGGCGGCCCCCGGAGGCCTATCTCGAAGCCGCCCGTACGGCGGCCGGGGACCGGCTGCCCCTCACCCCCGTACGCCTCCCCGCGGCGGCCGCGCTGGAGCGCTGGCGCAGTCTGACGGGTCCCGAACTCGTCCTGCTCACCGAGGAGTCGGCGGCCCCCGCCGAGGCCGTACGCGTCGACACCGGGCATGGTCCGCTGTGGCTGCATCCCGACGAGGCGCGCGCCCGTGCTCAGTCGTCGTTCGCGGTGAAAGCGCAGGTCGCCGGGGTCTCGGACAATGAGACACCAAGAGGTGTCCATTGACACCGTGTCGCGGGACCGTGAGGATACGGGGCATGCGTTCGATGCACCCCGCCGTGGTCTGCCGCTACGTGGATTACCTGCGTACCTCCAGCGCCCTCTGTCGCTGATCCGACCCGCCGAGACGGCCCACTGAGGCCCTCGGCACTCCGGCCCTGCCTCGGTCTCCGGCGGCCTCCCGGGTAACCCCCGACGACGCGATCGCCCGATGAGCCGGGGACGTACGCCGGTTTCCTCCGCCGGGCCCGCCGGATTCCCCCGTCCGGGATTCTCCCGTCCGGGATTCTCCCGTCCGGGATTCTCTCGTCCCGCACTTGGCGGGCGGCAAGCATGTCGCTCCGACTACGGACTCTCCTCAGTCGCCGTACCCGCCCCGATGTCGCGGTGGCGTCGGCGTCGCCTCTCGTTCGCCACCCCGACTCCCGCCCGCGCCGCTCAACCTCCTTGATTCAGCGGCCCGTTGCCCGACCGTCGGTTTTCGCGGCACATCCCTGTCCGCTTCCGGTCCTGCCCGTTCCTCTCCCGTTTCCGCCGGGGCGCCCGCCCGGGCGTCCCACGGGCCCGCCCGCGTACCCGAGTGCACCGGTACGGCCCAGAAAGGTGGCGCACCCATGCCGATCCTCCGCACCCCATCCACCACCGCCGGCGCGGACCGCCCGGCCACCGCACCGCCGTCCACTCCGCTGTCCGGTTCCGGCCTCGGCCCGGGCCTCGGACGGCGCTCGTTCCTCGGGCTCTCGCTCGGCGCGGGTGCCGCACTGGCCCTCACCGCCTGCGGAGGCGGGACCGCCTCGTCGGCCGGCGGTCGAGGTTCCACCCTCAAATGGGGCTGGAACCTGACGACTTCCTGGGATCCCGTCACTTCCTCCGCCGGCTGGGACGTGCACTCCCTGTCCCTCGTCTACTCGGGGCTCACCACACTCGACCAGGCCGGAAACGCCGTTCCCGCCCTGGCCACCTCGTGGAAGTACAACGCGGAGGGCACCGTCGTCACCTTCACCCTCCGCCAGGGACAGAAGTTCAGCGACGGCACACCCATCGACGCCACCGCCGTGAAGAAGAGCCTCGAACGCGGCCGAGACGACGAGAAGTCGCTGGTCGCCTCGCAGCTCGTCGGCGTCGAGCAGGTCACGGCCGTCGACGCCCGCACCGTCGAACTGCGGCTCGCCGAGCCCGACTTCCAGATACCGCTGCTCCTCGCCGGGAAGACCGGGATGATCGTCAACCCCAAGGTCTTCGAGAGCGACGCCGCGAGCCTCGCCACCAATCCGGCCGGCTCGGGACCGTACACCCTGGTCTCGTACGTACAGAACTCGAAGGCCGTGCTGCGCCGCAACCCGGACTACTGGGACGCCGGCCGCGTCAGGATCGAGAACTTTGAGCTCTATCCGCTCCCCGAGCCCTCCACGGTGGTCGCCGCTCTCACCTCGGGGCAGTACAACGTGGCCCAGATCCCCGGCAGTCAGGTGGAGGCGGCCAAGGCCGCGGGCCTGGAGGTCCAGGTCATCCCGTCCATGGTGGTGGCCGTTCTCGATGTCCATATCGGCAAGGAGCCCTATACCAACCCCGATGTGGCCCTCGCGCTGAAGTACGCCATCGACCGCGAGGAACTGGTCAAGACCGCTTCCTTCGGGCACGGCGACGTCACCCGTCAGCCCTTCCCCAAGGGCTACGCGGGCCATGACGACGCCCTGGACAAGCTCTTCCCGTACGACCCCGGGAAGGCGAGGGAACTGCTCGCGAAGGCCGGCCACGCCGACGGGCTCAAGATCACGCTCTCCGCCCAGAACGCCGAGGGAGTGCCGGAACTGATCCAGGCTCAGCTGAAGAAGGTCGGCATCACGGCCACGATCGAGACCATCCCGGCGGGCCGCGCCACCCAGCTCGTCTACGTCCAGCGGAGCAAGGCGCTCTATGTCGACCAGTTCGCCGGGCGCGAGTCCGCCACCCAGGGCTTCCAGGTGCTCTTCGGCAAGGAGGGCCTGATGAACCCGGGCCGCACCACCTCGCCCGAGCTGGAGAAGGCACTCGATGAGGTACGCCGCACGCCGCTGGACGCGCCCGACTACCCGGCCGTTCTGCGGAAGGCCACCGGGATCGCCGTACGGACCATGCCGAACGTCTTCCTCTACACCACCCCGCGCATCCTGGCGCGCAACCCCAAGGTCTCCGAGATCCCCGCGTACACCGTCGTCCAGCGGTTCGAGGGGGTCACCGTCTCATGACCGCGCCCGTACTGGCGGGGGCGTCGCGCACCGGGCGCCCAGGCGGTTCCGTACGCCGGCGGCTCGCCGGGGCGCCCCGGCCGCTCGGCCGGCTGCTCGTCACCACCGCCACGGTCTTCGTGCTGGCCTCGCTCCTCACCTTCGCCCTCGGCGCCCTGTCCGACGCCAACCCGGCCGCGGCCGTGCTCGGCGACCAGGCGACCCCGGCCGACATCGCCCGGATGGAGGCGCAGTTCGGCCTGGACCGGCCGCTGTACGCGCAGTATCTGAGCTGGCTCGGCCACGCGCTCACCGGCGATCTCGGTGTCTCCTGGTTCACCGGCGTGCCCGTCGCGGACAGCGTCGCGCAGGCGCTGCCGGTGGATCTGTCCATCGCGGGGCTGGCCCTGCTGCTCGCCGTACTGACCGGTGGCGGGGCCGGTATCGCCGCCGCGCTGAACAGCGGCGGACGGATCGACCGGGCCGTCACGCTCGTCTGCTCGGTCCTCGCCACACTGCCGCCCTTCCTCATCGGCATCGTGCTGATCGTCGTCTTCGCGGTACAGCTCGGCGCGTTGCCCACCGGCGGGTACGTACCGCTCGGGCAGAGCCCGGGGGAGTGGCTGCGGTACGCGGTCCTGCCCGCGTTCGCCCTCAGCCTGGACGCCGCCGCGTCCATCGCCCGGCAGCTGCGGACCTCGCTCGTCGGAGCCCTGCGCGAGAACTATGTGACCGGCGCCGAGATGCGTGGTTTCTCGGCGCGGCGCGTGCTGTTCGGCCATGTGCTGCGCAACGCGGCGGGACCCGCGCTCTCCGTCCTCGGGGTGAGTGTGCCGGTCATCCTGGGCGGCGCGGTGGTCACCGAGAAGATCTTCAATCTGCCGGGGATCGCCCAGCTGTCGCTCCAGTCCGCGGAGCAGCACGACATCCCCGTCATCCAGGGGACGCTGCTGGTGACCGTCGCCGTCGTGCTCGTCGCCAACATCGGTGTCAACGCCGCGCTCACCGCGCTCAATCCGGCGGCCCGCGGTGGGTCCGGCGGGTCCGGCCGCGACCGCGGCGCCGGGGAAGGCGGGGCGTCATGAGGACCCTTCGCCGCACCTGGCGGCTCCCCTCGGCCCGGATCTCGCTGGCCGTGCTGGCTCTTGTCGCGCTGCTGGCCGTCGCGGGCGGCGCCCTCGCGCCCTACGATCCGCTGGCCCAGCACCCGGTGGACATGCTGCACGGACCCAGCGCCACGCATCCGCTCGGGACCGACTATCTGGGGCGCGATGTCCTCAGCAGGCTGCTGGCGGGCACGGGAAGCTCGATCGTGGGCGCCCTGGAGGCCGTCGGGGCGGCGATGCTGCTCGGTATCGTGCCGGGGATCGCCTCCGTATGGCTCGGCAGGACCGTCGAATGGACGGCGCAGCGGGCCGCGGACACCTTGATGATCATGCCGTTCACGGTCTTCGCGATCGCGGTGGTGGGCGCGCTGGGCAACGGTATGCACCAGGCGATGCTGGCGCTGGGCGTGCTCTTCGCCCCGCTGTACTTCCGGGTGACGCGCGCGGCGGCGCTGGGCCTGAAGCAGGCTCAGTACGTCGAGGCGGCGGAGCTGATGGGTGCGTCCCGCTGGTGGATCCTGCGTACCCACGTGTGGGGCAAGATCCTGCCCACGGTGGCGGTCACGACAGCCCAGGCCGTCGGGCAGGCGCTGCTGGTGGTCGCGTCCCTGACCTTCCTGGGGCTGGGCGTCCAGCCGCCCGCGCCGACCTGGGGCGGGATGCTCGCCTCGGATCTGGGCTATCTGGCGCAGCAGCCCTGGGCGCCGCTGATCCCGGGCGCCGCGATCATGATCACGGTCGGCGCCCTCAACATCCTCGCGGACGCGGTGCGCGACAGCGGCACGGCGGCAGGCGATCCACGGGTGACGGCCCCGGCCCCGCCGGTGGGGACCCCGGCTGCGGCCCCGGTCGCCGTCGCCTCCCCGCCCGGCCGCGCTCCGCGTACCGCCCACGGCCACACAGAGGAGGTCGAGCAGCGTGTCACCACTGGCTGACCACGACACCCCGCCCGCCACGGTGTCAGCACCGGCCGACCCCGTACTGACCGTCGACGGACTCGATGTCACTGTCTCCGGCGGAGCGCACGCCGTCCGGGACGTGTCCTTCACGCTCGGGCGCGGCGAAGCCGTCGGGCTGGTGGGGGAGTCCGGCAGCGGGAAGAGCCTGACCTGCCGCTCCGCCCTCGGTGTGCTGCCCGCCGGATGCGCGGTATCGGACGGCCGTATCACCCTTGGCGCCACCGGCACCGAACCGGCCGCCGATCTCACCGCGTTCACCCGTAAGCAGTGGAACGCGGTACGCGGCAGCCGGATCGGCGCCGTGTTTCAGGACCCCGCCTCGTATCTCAACCCCTCCCTCACCGTGGGGCGCCAGCTCGCCGAGCAGCTGCGGGTGGGAGGCGCGCTCTCCCGTACGGACGCGCGCACCCGCGCCGTCGAGCTGTTCGCGGCCGTCGGACTGCACCGCCCCGAGGAGGTCTTCCACCAGTACCCGCACGAGCTGTCCGGTGGGATGCTCCAGCGCGTCCTGATCGCCGTCGCCGTGTCCTGCGGCCCCGAACTCCTCATCGCGGACGAGGCCACCACCGCCCTCGATGTGGTCATCCAGGCGGAAATACTCGAACTACTCCAGCGCCTGCGGGCCGAACAGGGCCTCGCCCTGCTCCTTGTCACCCATGACCTGGCCGTGGTCGCCGAGAGCTGCGACCGCGTCCTCGTGATGTACGCGGGCGAGATCGTCGAGGACGGTCCGACCGCCGACGTGCTCGCCGCGCCGGCGCATCCGTACACCGAGGCGCTGCTGCGGGTCGCGTCGATCGGTGCGTGGGGACGCCGTGAGCTGGACATCATCCCCGGCCGGCCGCCGGAGACCGGCGCCGTACTGCCCGGCTGCCGGTTCGCCGACCGCTGCGCCCACGCCGTCGCCCGGTGCACCGAGGAGCCCGTCGCCCTGTACGCGCTGGACGACGGACGCAGGGCGCGTTGCCTGCGCCCCGCCGGACTGCTGGACGAAGCGCCGCCCACGCGCTCCGGCGTCGCCGCGCCCGCCGCATCCGTCGCCTCACCCGTCGCGTCTCCCACCGCCGCCTCCGCGTCCACACCCGAACCCGTGTCGGAAGGAGCCTCCTCATGACCACCGTCCTGGGCCGGGATCTCACCACCCGGAAGGGAGACCCGGACGCGTCACCGCCGGCCGCGTCACCGCGGGACCGGGCCCCGCTGCTGGAGATCAGCGGACTGTCCGTGTCGTACGGCCGCCGGGCCACCTCGCTGCGGCGCGCCGGTAGCACCCGGGTCCTGTCCGGCGTCGATCTCACCGTACGTACGGGCGAGATCCTCGGGATCATCGGTGAGACCGGCTCGGGCAAGACCACCCTGGCCCGTGCCACGGTCGGTCTGGTACGGCCCGAAGCGGGCGGCATCAGCTTCGAGGGGACAGATCTGGTCCGGCTCACCCGCCGCGAACTGCGGGAGTTCCGGCGCACCGGGCGGGTGCAGTTCATGTTCCAGGACCCGCTCCGCTCCCAGGACCCGGAGCTGACGGTACGCCGGACAGTGGCTGAGCCACTCGCCGCCGTCGGCGCGCTCACCCGCCGGGAACGCGCCGAGCGGACCGACGAGGCGCTGGCCCTGGTGGGCCTGGACGCTCAGGCTCTCGGATCGCGGATCCCCGGGCAGCTCTCCGGCGGTCAGCGGCAACGGGTCTCGCTCGCCCGCGCCATCGTCACCCGGCCGCGCCTGCTGCTCAGCGACGAGCCGGTCAGCGCGCTGGACGCCTCCAACCGCAATCTCGTACTGAGCCTGCTCGACCGACTCCGCCGTGAACTGGGCCTCGCCGTCGTCGTCATCTCCCACGACCTCAGCTCGCTGGCCGGGATCGCGGACCGGGTCGCCGTCCTCTATCGCGGACGACTCGTGGAACAGGGCCCCATCAGTGAGGTACTTGAGCACCCCCGGCATCCGTATACCGCGCTGCTCACCGCCTCCGCGCCGAGCGTACGCCGTGAACACCGGCTGCTGCCCGCCGAGTTGAGGCCCGCGCCGGACCGCGAGCCGTGGCCGGACGACGAGGGCTGTGTCTTCGCACCACGCTGCCGCTTCGCGGGAGCGGAATGCCGGGACGAGCCGCGCCCCGCCGCCGTCACGGAGGCCGGGCGGCCCCACTCCGTCGCCTGCCACCACGCCGCCGGCTGGCGCGACCGGCTCGGCTGAGCGAACGCGGGAGAGCCACCGCGCCGGCACGCGCCGGTCCAGGCCGAGAAATACACGGGCCCCCGGTGACCGTACGGAGCCCACCGCCCCTGCTCGAACGCGACCCCCACCCGACGACCGGCCGGAGACACTGTGACCCACGCCCGCATCCGCACCCGTACCGACGCCCCGCCCGGCGGACGCGCCCCCAAAGCCCCGGAGTTCCCGGAGTTCCCGGAGTTCCCGGAGTTCCCGGAGTTCCCGGAGTCCCCGGAGTCCGCGCGCTGCCGCCCCTGGACCTCGGCCAACTCCCCGCCCTCACCACCGCACTCGCCGCCCGCGCGGCCGAGCACGACCGCGACGCCTCCTTCCCGTCCGAGGGATTCGTCCTCGCCCAGGAGGCCGGGCTGCTCACCGCCACCGTGGCGGCCCGGCACGGCGGCCCCGGGGCCGGACTCGCCGACACCGTCCGTATCCTGCGCGCGCTCGGCGCCGGGGACCCGGCCGTCGCGCTGGTCACCGCCATGACGCTGTTCACGCATGCCGCGCAGGCCCGTACCCCGGGCTGGCCGCCCGCCGCGTACGCCGCGCTTCTCGACGAGGCGGCCACCGGACCGGCCCTGGTCAACTCCCTGCGGGTGGAGCCGGAGTTGGGCAGCCCGGTGCGTGGCGGACTGCCCGCCACCACCGCCCGTCGTGAGGGCGGTGACTGGCTGCTGACGGGACGGAAGATCTACTCCACCGGTGCCGTCGGGCTCAGCCGGATGCTGGTCTTCGCGCGAACGGACGAGGACCCCGTACGCGTCGGCACCTTCATCGTCCGCGCCGGCAGCCCGGGGCTGACCGTCGAACCCACATGGGACCATGTCGGACTGCGCGCCAGCCGCAGTGACGATGTCGTGCTCAACTCCACACCCGTACCCGCCGACGACGTCATCGCGCTCGACGAACCCGGCGACACCCCCGGCGCCCGGCCCGACCCGGAGACCGGCGCCTGGAACGCCTTCGGGCTGACCGCCCTCTATCTGGGGGTCGCGGGCGCGGCCAGGGACTGGCTCACCGGCTTTCTGCACGACCGGGTCCCGACGGCGCTCGGCGCGCCACTGGCCGCACTGCCCCGGTTCCAGAGCGCCGTCGGTGAGATCGAGGCAGCTCTCCTGGGGGCGAACACACTGGTCGACGCGGTGGCCGATCGGATCGACGACGGCGACCCGGAGGCCGCGGAGCAGGCCGGCGCCATCAAGGTGCTCGGCACCCGCGCCGCCATCACGGCCGTCGAACAGGCCGTCGCCCTCACCGGCAACCACGGCCTCACCCGCGCCAACCCGCTCCAGCGGTACTACCGCGACGTGCTGTGCGCGCGGGTGCACACACCGCAGGACGACTCCGTACTGCTCACCACCGGCCGCGCGGCGCTCGCCCGCGCGCTCGACCGCCGGTCCACACCGAAAGGCGACTGAACCCATGCCGGATCCGACCGCACCGTCCGCTCCTGAGGACTCCGCAGCCCAGAACACCCAGAACACCCAGAACGACCAGAGCGGCCCGAACGGTCCCAACGCCCCTGGAACCCCACGCGTCGAGTTCATCGGCATGATCGGGACCCAGGACGCCTCCGAGACCAGGCCGCCCAGCGGGCCCGTCATCGACCCCGACTACACGGCCCGGTTCGCCCGTGCCCACGAGGACGCCGGCTTCGACCGGATCCTCATCGGCTACAGCTCCAGCAGGCCCGACGGCGCGCAGGTCGCCGCGTATGTCGCCGCCAGGACCGAACGACTCGGCCTGCTCGTCGCCCACCGCCCCGGCTTCATCGCGCCGACGCTCGCGGCCCGTTCCTTCGCCACGCTCGACCGGTTCAGCGGCGGACGCGTCGCCGTACACACCATCACTGGCGGCAACGACACCGAGCAGCGCAGGGACGGCGACTACCTGGACAAGGAGGAGCGTTACGACCGCACCGACGAGTACCTGTCCATCCTGCGCCGGGCCTGGTCGTCCGCCGAACCCTTCAGCCACGAGGGCCGCCACTACCGCTTCGAGGAATACGGCTCCGAGGTCCTGCCCGTCCACGCGTCCGGCATCCCGCTCTACTTCGGCGGCTCTTCCGAGGCCGCCTACCGGGTGGGCGGCAGGCACGCCGACACCTTCGCGCTGTGGGGCGAGCCGCTGGCCGAGACCGCCGAGCAGATCGCGTCCGTGCGCGCGGCGGCCGTCGCCGCCGGGCGCACCACACCACCGGGTATCAGTGTGTCCTTCCGTCCGATTCTCGGCGCTACCGAGGAACTGGCCTGGGAGCGGGCACACCGCATCCTGGACACCATCAAGTCAGGAGCCGGACGGCCCTTCTTCGACCAGGCGCGCCACCACCAGGGGCAGAACGGCGTGGCCGACGTCGGCCCGGCCAATGTCGGTTCGCAGCGGCTGCTCGCCGCCGCGGCCAAGGGTGACCTCCACGACCGCGCGCTGTGGACGCCGACGGCCACCGCCACCGGAGCGGGCGGCAACACCACCGCCCTTGTCGGCACCCCGGAGACCGTCGCGCGTGCGCTGCTCGACTACGTCGACATCGGTGCGACCACGCTGCTCATCCGTGGGTACGACCCGCTGGACGACGCCGTCGAGTACGGGCGCGAGCTGATCCCGCTCGTCCGTCAGGAACTCGCCCATCGCAGGGCCACCGCCGCTGCCACGCCGGTCGCATCGTCCGCCCGGCCCCTCGCATCCACCGCACCCGCCCCCGCACCCGCCCCCGCCCCCGACCCCGACCCGCTCGGAAGCCACCGATGACCGATCTGTTCAGCCCCGCCGTCGCCGCCCGGTCCACCACGGCCGACTGGCGGCCGCCTGCCGGTATCGCCCCGCGCGGCACCCTCCTCATCCTGCCGGGCCGCGGGGAACACCCGCTCGTCTACGAGCGGTTCGGCCGGAGGCTGTCCGCCGACGGATATGTCGTCCACGCGCTCGACACCGCCCCGGAGGACCGCACGGACGCCGTACTGGCACGCGCGGCCGAGGCGGCGGGTCCCGATCTCGCCGTGCCCGTGGTGCTGGTCGGCAGCGATACGGGAGCGCTCCAGGCCCTCCACGCGGCGGCGGCCGACCCGAGGCTTCCGGTCGAGGGGATCGTCATCGCCGGGGCGGCCCCGACCGGGGAAGTGGCCGGGCCACCGACCGGGGAAGTGGCCGGGCCACCGACCGGTGCGGCCCAGGAGAGCGCCTGGGACGCCGAACTGGCGGCGCGTACCGCGTGCCCGACCCACCGGAAGCGCCTCAGCGAGGACCAGGGCTTCGTACGGGGACAGCTCACCGCCCCCGTCCCCGCCCATCTGCTCACCGAAGCGTGGCCGGACACCCCCGCCCTGATCCTGCACGGCGGGTCCGACCCGGTCACCCCGCCGGACCGGGCCCGCGAGCTGGCCGCCGGGCTGCCGGGCGCCACCCTCGGCGTGCTGCGCGAAGGGCTGCACGACGTCCTCAACGACGCCTCGCACCGGACCACGGCGGCGGCCGTCGTGCTGTGGCTGGAGCGACTGCGCGCCGGCCCGGAGCGGCGCCCGATCCTCACCGTCGAGACGGGTGACCTGTGACCATACGGATGAAGGGAAGCGGCATGACCGTGTCCGCAGAACGCACCGCAGCCACCGAGCCCCACGCCTCCACCGCCTCGGTGAATCCAACTCCTCCGGCCGGCGGGCTCGTTGCCGGTGACGAGATACTGCGCCGCACCCTGCGGCGGCACGCGGCCGGGGTCACCGTGATCACGGTGCCGGGACCGGCCGGCTTCACCGCGACCTCGTTCACCTCGGTCTCGCTGGAACCCGCGCTGGTCTCCTTCTGCCTCGGCCTCACGGCCTCCACGCTCGCCGCCGTACAGAGCGCCGACCGCTTCGCCGTCCATGTGCTCGGCACCCAGAACACCACGCTCGCCCGGCAGTTCGCGCGCAGTGGCATCGACCGGTTCGCCGGGGTCCGCTGGACGGCGGACCACGACGGGCTGCCGCTGCTGGAGGGCGTACCGGCCTGGCTCAGCGCCCGGGTGACGCTGCGTCAGCGCGTGGGCGACCATGTGCTCGTGGTCGGTGAGGTCGAGTCGGGCGGCGGCCATGGCGAGGGGCCCGCGCTGGTGCACCACAACGGGGCGTTCGCCACGCCCGTGCCGCTTCCGCCGCACCCGGGGGCCTGACGCCGTCCGGCCGCCCATGGCGGTGCCGATTTCCCGGGGCGGTTCCCGTGGGCGGCCGGAGCGCGGAGATCTGTCTTCTTTTCCGGCACTCGCGGGACGTCACGCCTTTGACGTTCACTGTTCAGCCGTTCGACACCCGGTCTGCGCGAAAACGACCGTATGCGCGTATGGCATGAATCATGGCAACGCAGGACCGGAACCGGACAGGGCTAGATGTGAACAATTCGCCCCGCGCCCGCATACGCGATGGCGACCCGGCAGAATTTGGGCGGCTATTCGAGGATTACGCCCGAATCGTCTATCGCTATGCCATACGTGTCACCGGTAATTGGGCCACCGCCGAGGACGTCGTGTCGCTGACCTTTCTGGAGGCGTGGAGGCTCCGCGAAAGGGTGCACGCGGAGGGGGAGAGTCTGCGTCCCTGGCTGCTCGGAATCGCCACGAACGTCATGCGTAATATCGTGCGCACGGCCAGACGCCACGACCTCGCGCTCGCTCGGCTCCCGGAACCGGAAGCTGTACCGGACTTCGCGGAAGGTCTGGCCGCCCGGCTGGCCGACACCGAGGAACTGGCCGCTGCCAGGGTGGCGCTGGGTGGGCTCCGGCGCGCGGAACGGGAGGTTTTCACCCTGTGTGTCTGGGAAGGCCTCGACCACACGGCCGTCGCCGAGGCCCTTGGTGTGGCCGTCGGCACCGTACGCTCCCGACTGTCCCGCGCCCGCGGGCGGCTCCGGAAACTCACCGAAGCGGAACTGCGCCGCAGCAGAGCCAAGAAGAGCGGCGCCAACAACAGCGGAGGTGAAAGACACACGCAACGCTTCGCCTCCCGCGGACAGTTCATGGACAGCCGCGCTTCGGCGGTCGCGTCGGTACAGGAAGGAAACCGATGAGCTTCTTCTCGCGACGGCAGTCCCGCGCCGGACATGAGGAATCGTTTCCGGTTCCCCCGGCGCCGCAATGCCAGGACCTCTCCTCCGACCGGCAGAGTTTCCTCAAACAGCGCTTTATGCACCGCATCACCCGGGAATCCGAGCCCGCGCCCTCACTCGTGCCGCGGGCCCGTCCCGGCCGGCGGCGACGAACCGCTCTCGTGGCCGCCGCGGTTACGGTGATGATCCTCACGGGCGTGTTCCGCGACTACGCGCTCACCGCGGCCGACAACCACGAGGCGGTGCGCCTGCTGGACCGTATCGCCGTGGTGGCCGCCGAGCGCCCGGCCACGACCGTACGTGACGAGCAGTACGTCTACACGAAGATCAAGGGCTCGTGGTCGGCGCTCGGGGAGGGCACGGACGTCTTCGTCCGCGAGGACTGGGTCGCGGTGGACGGCGAGCGGAACGGACTCGCCCGGCAGGCGTTCGAGCCGGGAAGCCCTTCGCCGGACTCCCAGCGCCTTGAAGGGGAGATGGTGCTCGACAAGGACCCCAACATGACCACGTACCGTGAGCTGGAGGCCCTTCCCACCGACCCCGACACCCTGCTGAAGAAGATCGAGAAGGACACCGAGGGCCAGGGCCCGACTCACGACGAGGCGGTCTTCGAGGCCATCGCCGAGATGCTGCCGCAGTCGACCCTGCGGCCCGAGCTGAACGCGGCGCTGTACCGGGCGACCGCCAAGATCCCCGGAGTCGTCGTCAGGCAGGGCGCCATCGACGCCGCGGGACGGTACGGCGTCGGTCTCGCCTTCCACACGGACGGCGACAGCGTCGTCTGGGTCTTCGACAAGGACCGGCTGACCTATCTCGGTACGAACAAGGTCGCGCTCCTCGAAGTGGGCATCGCCGACGCGACGGACCTGCGGCCCCTCTCCCGCTGAGGGGCGGATCCAGCCGCGCCGCCGTACCGCCGCCGTTGGCCGCTCCCCTGGGCCGGCGGATTCGCGCTCAGGACGTGGCGCCCTCACCGCGACCGGCGGCTCCGACGGCCGTGCCCAGTGTCTCCGTCCCGCTGGCGTACGGGAGTTCATCGAGCGGCAGGTCGGTGCAGAACCGCGCCATGAGATCGGCGAAGTCCGCGATCCGCTCCACCGGAGCCAGATGGTCGGTCTCGTCGATGGTCAGGAACCGCGCCTCGGGGAGCTGCGCGGCCACCTCACGTCCCATGGCGGGCGTGCACAGCGTGTCGTGCTCACCGGTCACCACCAGGCTCGGCACGGCGGGTACCGGTTCCGGCCGGTACCACTCGTGCCGCATCAGCCGGGTGTTGTGCTCGGCGGACTTCCTCAGCTGCTCGGGGTCCTGCCCGGCGATCTGCTGGTAGACCAGCCGGGACACGGCGGCGTGCTTGCGTACCCGGCCCGTGCCGGGCGGTGACATGAAACGGTCGGCCAGCTCACGGGCGATGGTCTCCGTCTCACCGCGGTCGATCATCACGGACCAGCGCTCCATCGCCGCCGCGTAGTCCGCCGGGATCCGGGTGGTCATCCCGACCAGCAGCAGCCGGGCGAGCATCCCCGGGTAGTGCTGGGCGAAGCGCAGACCGACCGCGCCGCCGTAGCAGGCGGCGACCAGATTGACGCGCGGTACGTCGAGTTCGGTGAGCAGATGCCGGACGGTCGCGGCGAGGAAGTCGACGCCGTAGTGCGCGGGCAGGAAATCGGCCGTACCGTACCCCGGCAGATCCACGGTGATCACCTGCCCCAGCGGAGCGAGCCACTTCTCGTGCCGTACCCAGGAGTTGCGGTCCTGGGACGAGCCGCCCAGCACGAGAACGGGCTCGGTCAGCGCGGTGCCGTGATCGACGATGCGGCAGGTGTAGCGGAAGCCGTCGAACGTCAGGTCGCGTTCCTCGACCGTCAGGTCGCGTTCCTCGACCGGGCCGTCAGGACCGCCCTCCTCGGCCGGCTGCTCCGGAATCAGCGGAGGGACCGTGGGAGAGTCCTGCTCCTCGGTGAGAACGGCATCGGTGGGCATGGGTCACTCCAGGGTTACGGAACGGACAAGAACGTCCCTGCCTAGCAGTTGACCCGGCCCGTCCACGCATCGCTGACCCGATCGTGGGCGGTTCGCGCCCCGCGCCCCGCTGGTGGATTCGACTGTCGCTCAGCAGCGCGGCGGATCGGTGCCTCGGGCGTGCGCGTACGGTCCGCCGAGGCGTCCGGGCATCGCCGACTTCCCGGACAAACCCGTCACTGGGGTGAACCTTACGGAGTCCGGCCGATGCCCTTGACTTCGAGTGCGCTCCAATTCGTAGCCTTTCGGGCATGACAACCCCACAGCACACCATCGGATCCGGTTTCGGAGCCCACAGCACCACACAGGACGTGCTGCGCGGCATCGACCTCAGCGGCGAACTCGCCGTCGTCACCGGCGGATACTCCGGCCTCGGCCTGGAGACCACACGCGCCCTCACCGGGGCCGGTGCCCACGTCGTGGTGCCCGCGCGCCGACGCGAGACCGCGGAGAAGGCGCTCGACGGGATCGACGGCGTGGAGGTCGACGAACTCGACCTCGCCGATCTCGACAGTGTCCGCCGGTTCGCCGAGCGCTTTCTCGCCTCGGACCGCGCCATCGACATCGTCATCAACAACGCGGCGGTCATGGCCTGCCCGGAGACCCGGGTCGGCCCCGGCTGGGAGGCGCAGTTCGCGACCAACCACCTCGGCCACTTCGCGCTCGTGAACAGGCTCTGGCCGGCGCTCGTGCCCGGTGGCGCGCGGGTCATCTCCCTCTCCTCGTCCGCCCACCGCAACTCG
This sequence comes from Streptomyces sp. NPDC056835, assembly GCF_042789485.1. Taxonomy (NCBI): domain Bacteria; kingdom Bacillati; phylum Actinomycetota; class Actinomycetes; order Kitasatosporales; family Streptomycetaceae; genus Streptomyces; species Streptomyces sp. NPDC056835. The sequence continues at coordinate 23,778 of NZ_JBHUBB010000018.1, read as the reverse complement.
CCCATCCGCTGGGACGACATGTGGTTCGCGCACGACTACGACAAGTGGCAGGCCTACGGCCAGGCGAAGACCGCCAACGCGCTGTTCGCCCTGGAACTCGACGCGCTCGGCCGGGACTCCGGTGTACGGGCGTTCTCGGTGCACCCCGGCGGCATCCTCACCCCGTTGCAGCGCCACCTCCCCAAGGAGGAAATGGTCGCCGCCGGCTGGATCGACGAAGCGGGAAACGCGGTGAACCCCGTGTTCAAGACGGTGGAGCAGGGTGCGGCCACCCAGGTGTGGGCGGCGACCTCACCGCGGCTGGCGGGCGCGGGCGGGGTGTACTGCGAGGACTGCGACATCGCCGAGCCCGCGGCGGAGGACGTCTCGGTGCCCGGTGGCGTACGCGCCTACGCGACCGACCCCGAGCAGGCGAAGCGCCTGTGGCGGCTCTCGGCCGAGCTGACCGGAGTCAACGCGTTCGCGGCGGCCGCGTGAGCGGACTCCTCCGCCGTGGGACCCGCCCCGCCCTACCCGGCCGGCCCCGGCACCACGAGGAGTTCTGACCGGCGGCGCACGCGCGGAGTCCGGTGGCGCACGCGCGATGACCGGTCCCGCCGTGTCCGGGCGGCCGTGGTGTGCGCGTCAGCAGATACGGGGAAGTTGCTCACCCAACGGCGTGTCCACCACCCGGGTGCCGCCCAGACCGGTGCTCGCCACGACCATGCCGGGGTGGTCCGTCGTGCACGTGCCGATCGCCACCGCCCCACGGCCCCGCGGATGCGCCCGCATCGCCGCCAGCACCTCGTCGGCGTGGGCCGGCGGTACGAACGCCACGAGCTTGCCCTCGTTGGCGACATACAAAGGATCGAGGCCCAGGAAGGCACACGCGTTGGCGACGGAGTCCGGCACCGGAAGCGCCCGTTCCCGCAGGGTGATGCCCACCCCCGCCGCCGACGCGATCTCGTTGAGCGAGGTCGCGAGCCCACCGCGGGTCGGATCCCGCAGCACATGCAGATCGCGGCAGACGTTCAGCATGGCCCGGACGAGCGAGGCGAGCGGGGCCGTGTCGCTCACGATCTCCACCCCGAACTCCAGGCCCTCCCGGACGCTCATGATCGCCACGCCGTGCTCGCCGAGCGGACCGCTGACGATGACCACGTCGCCGGGCGCGGCACGCCGTGGACGGATGTCGATCCCGTCGGGGATCAGCCCGATGCCCGCCGTGTTGATGAAGATGCCGTCGCCGTGTCCCGCGTCCACGACCTTGGTGTCGCCCGTGGCGACGACCACCCCCGCGGCCCTGGCGGCGGCTCCCAGAGCCTCGGCCACCCGGCCGACCGTGGCGAGTTCGACGCCCTCCTCCAGAATGAACCCGCAGGACAGATAGGCGGGCGTGGCGCCCATCATGGCCAGATCGTTGACCGTCCCGTTGACCGCGAGATCGCCGATGCTGCCGCCGGGGAAGAACAGCGGGCGCACGACATACGAGTCGGTGGAGAAGGCGAGCCGCGCCCCGCCGAGGGTGACGATCGCGGAATCGCCCAGCTCCCCGAGGACGTCGCCGCCGAACGCCGGCGCGAAAAGATGCTCGACGAGCTCGGCGGAGAGCTGCCCGCCGCCGCCGTGTCCCATGACAACCTTCGCGTGGTCACGCAGCGGGGCGGGACAGGTCCACCCGGAGAAGTCGGCGGTGGCGGGCGGCGCTTCCGGCAGGACGGCGTCCGCCTCGCCCACCCGGACCCCGGTCGTCTCAGCCAAGGGAAGTCACCTCTTCGCGCGTACCGGCGGAGCCCGCCGCGCCCGGTGTCGCCAGCCTGCGGTACAGGAAGTACGCGGCGCAGGCGCCCTCACTCGACACCATCGTGGCGCCGAGCGGATTGCGCGGGGTACAGGTCGTACCGAACGCCTCGCACTCATGCGGTTTGATCAGCCCCTGAAGCACCTCACCGCTGCGGCACTCCGTGGACTCCTCCGTATGCATCCCCGTCACCGAGAAGCGGTACTCCGCGTCGTACTGCCGGTACGCGGGGGACAGCCGCCAGCCGCTGGCCGGGATCATCCCGATACCGCGCCAGGCCCGGTCGGTGACCTCGAAGACATCGGCCAGCATGGCCTGCGCGGCCGGGCTGCCCTCCGCCTGGACCGCGCGCGGGTAGGCGTTCTCGACGGTGTGTTCGCCGGCTTCCAACTGCCGTACGGCGCGCCGGATGCCCTCCAGGATGTCCAGCGGTTCGAAGCCGGTGACGACGATGGGGACGCGGTGGCGCTCGGCGAGTTCGGGGTACTCACCGATCCCCATCACCGTGCAGACGTGCCCGGCGGCGAGAAAGGCCTGCACCCGGCAGTCGGGCGAGTTCATGATGGCGTCGATCGCCGGGGGTACGCGGACGTGCGAGACCAGCAGGCTGAAGTTCGCGATGCCGAGCTTCTTGGCCTGGTAGACGGTCATGGCGTTGGGCGGGGCCGTGGTCTCGAACCCGATCCCGAAGAAGACCACCTGACGGTCCGGATTCCGCTGGGCGATCGTGAGCGCGTCGAGCGGCGAGTACACGACCCGTACGTCCCCGCCTTCGCTCTTGACCTTGAACAGATCACGCCCGCTGCCCGGCACCCTCAGCATGTCGCCGAACGAACAGAAGATCACGTCGGGACGGGAGGCGATCTCCAGCGCCTTGTCGATGGTGTCCAGCGGGGTCACACAGACCGGGCAGCCGGGGCCATGGATGAGTTCGATGCCCTCGGGGAGCAACTGGTCGATGCCATGGCGGATGATCGAGTGGGTCTGGCCGCCGCAGACCTCCATCAGGGCCCAGGGCCGGGTGACGGTGGCGCGGATGTCGTCGAAAAGGCGCCGGGCCAGCTCGGGATCGCTGAACTCGTCGAGATACTTCATCGAATGGTCTCCTCCTTCAGGACTCGCAGGACTCGCAGGACTCGCAGGACTCGCAGGACTCGCAGGACTCGCAGGACTCGCAGGACTCGCAGGACTGTCAGGGCTCAGGACTCAGGACCGGCGGCGGCGTGTCGGCCGGACGCTCGGCCCCCGCCTCCCGCGCGGCCCGCCCCCACGCGTCGCCGAACTCCTCCTCCAGAACGCCCAGATTCTCGAAGAGCCGCAGTGTCTGCTTCGCGGACTCCTCGTCGAGCCGCTGGAGCGCGAAGCCGACATGGACGATCGCGTAGTCACCGACCTTCATCTCGGGCACGTACTCCAGACAGACGTCCTTGATGACGCCGCCGAAGTCGACCTGGGCCATCCGGGTTCCGTCACGCTCCTCGATCTCCAGCACTCTGCCGGGCACGGCAAGGCACATCGCTCCTCCTTCACGTCAACCGGTGGTCCGGCCGGAACCCCGGCCGGTGGTGGCTCAGCTCGTCGTCGTCCGGGCGGCGATCATCAACTGGCCCAGCGCCAGCCCGCCGTCGTTCGGGGGCACCGTGCGGTGCCGCAGTACGGTGAATCCGTCGCGCTCCAGCCGCTGCGCACAGCCGCTGGTCAGCAGGGCGTTGCAGAACACCCCGCCGGTCAGCGCGACGGTGGCCAGGCCCGTACGGTCACGGGCCGCCCGGCACACCTCGTGCACCAGCGAGACGACCGCGCCATGGAACCGCGCGGCCACCGTGCTCGCGTCCGCGCCCGCCCGCAGGTCCTCGACAGCGGCGGCCAGTACGGGCGCGGGGTCGGCCATCAGCGGGGCGTCCCCGGACCTCGGAGCGGCGGGCAGCCCGAACCGGTAGCCGAAGGACCGTATGTCCCCGGCCGCCGTCAGCGCCGCGTGCTCCAGCTCCATGGCCGCCTGGGCCTCGTACTCCACGCGATGGCACACCCCGGCGAGCGACGCGACCGCGTCGAACAGCCGCCCCATGCTGGAGGTGGGCACGCAGCTGATACCCCGGTCGAGCTGACGCTCCAGCAGCCGCCGTTCGGCGGGCGGGCACGCGGCGACACACGGCAGATCCTCGGACCAGGGCAGCCCCGCCGCCCGCAGATGGGAGAGCGCCATGCGGTACGGGTTGCGTACGGCCGCGTCGCCGCCGGGCAGCGGCACATACGCCAGATGCGCGAACCGCCGGAAGCCGTCGTAGTCCGCGAGCAGCACCTCACCGCCCCACACGGCGCCGTCGTCGCCGTAGCCGGTGCCGTCGAAGGCCACACCGATCACCGGCGCCGAGCCGTCCAGGCCGTGTTCGGCCATCGTGGACGCCACATGCGCGTGATGGTGCTGGACGCGGCGCACCGGGCGGCCCTCCGCGTGGCGGTCCGCCCACTGGCCCGAGCGGTAGCCGGGATGCTTGTCCGCGACGAGCACCCGCGGGGTGACCGACGCCAGCTCCGAGAGCTGGTCCACCGCGCTCTCGTACGCGGTCAGTGTCGCCAGGTCGTCCATGTCACCGACATGGGCGGACAGCCACGCGTACCGGCCCTCCGCGACGCAGAAGGTGTTCTTCAGGTCCCCGCCGACCGCGAGTGCCGCTTCCACCGGGACGGGCAGGGCGACCGGCAGCGGGGCGTAGCCGCGGGAGCGCCGTACGGGAAGCTCCTGGCGCGCGCAGACCCGTACCACCGAGTCGTCGCACGGCACCCGCACCGGCCGGTCGTGCGTCAGCCAGGCGTCCGCGAGACCGTCCAGCCGGATCAGCGCCTCCTCGTCATCGGTGACGATGGGTTCGCCTGAGCGGTTTCCGCTGGTCATCACGAGTACGGGCGGGCCCGCCGGATCGCCGGGCAGGCCCAGCAGCAGATGGTGCACGGGCGTGTAGGGCATCAGCACCCCGAGGTCGGGACTGCCGGGCGCGACACCGTCCGTGACGAGCGACCAGGACCGTGACCCCGCTCCGGCCGTACCGCGGGCCCCGGGCCCTGACCCGTCACGGCGCCGCAGCAGGACGACGGGTCTGCTCCGGCCGAGCAGCAGATCACGCTCCAGCGGGCTGGTGAAGACAAGGCGCTCCACCGTCTCCAGCGAGCCCGCCATCACGGCGAACGGCTTCGCGCCACGGTTCTTGCGCGTGCGCAGCGTCTGTACGGCGGACGGATCGGAGGCGTCGCAGGCGAGGTGGTAGCCGCCGAGCCCCTTCACCGCCACGACCGCTCCCGCGGCCAGCAGCCGGCGCGCCCCGGCCAGGGCGTCCTCACCGGTCGGCGCCGCGCCGGTGGACCCCCGGGTGATCAGGGTGAGCCGGGGACCGCAGGCGTGGCAGGCGACGGGCTGGGCATGGAAGCGCCGGTCGGCGGGGTCCGCGTATTCGCGCGCGCAGTCGGCGCAGAGCGGGAAGCCGGCCATGGTGGTCAGCGCCCGGTCGTACGGCAGCCCGGTCACCACGGTGAACCGGGGGCCGCAGTGGGTGCAGCTGATGAACGGATGACGGTAGCGGCGGTCGCCCGGGTCGGCCAGTTCGGACAGACAGGCGTCACAGGTCGCCATGTCGGGGGAGACGAGGGTCCGGCCGCTGCCGCCCGCCGAGGGACGGATGGTGAACCCGCTGCCCCCCGCGGTCGGTACGGTCCGGAGCTGGACGGATTCGACGACGGCCGTCGGGGGAGCGTCGGAGGCGAGCCGCTGACAGAACGCGGTGACGGCGCGGCTCGCCCCCTCCACCTCCGTCTCCACACCGTCCGCGTTGTTCGTGACCCAGCCCGTCAGGCCCAGTTCACTGGCGAGCGCGTACACGAACGGCCGGAAGCCGACGCCCTGGACGACACCGCGTACGACGGCACGCCGGCGTTCGAGGGGGGCGCGGTGTGACCCCGGGGGAGCGGCGGCACTGTCGGTTCCCGCATCCGTGCCGGTGTCCGTGACGGGTCGGCTCATGGCGTGTCTGCCGCTCCGGGGACGCGGACAGGGACGTGGACTGAGTCCGCGGCGGGGTGTCCGTGGGAAGGGCCGTCCCCGTCCCCGCGCCCATCCCCGTGCCCGTCCCCGTGCCCGTCGTGGGTATGGCCGTCCTCGTCACCGTGATGGTGGTGCAGATACCGCTCGTGCTGATGCGCGAGCACCGGCTGGTGTACGGGGGCCCCGTCGGCGACCCCGAGGATCAGGGCCAGCAGTTCGTCCACCCCCGCGCCGGTACGCGCGGAGGTCTCCAGCACCGGCACGCCCGGGTTCACCTGCCGCACATTGCGGTGGAACGCCGCCGCGTCGAATTCGACGGCCTCGGCGATATCCGTCTTGGTGATGACCACGAGATGGGCCAGGCCGAACGCCGTCGGGTACTTGAGCGGCTTGTCCTCGCCCTCGGTGACGGAGCCCAGCACGATCCGCAGGCTCTCCCCGAGGTCGTAGGAGGCAGGACAGACCAGGTTGCCGACGTTCTCCACGAAGAGCACCCGGGTGTCCCGCGGCAGCCAGCCGTCCAGACGCTCCCGGAGCATCCCGGCCTCCAGATGGCACAGTCCGTCCGTGAGTACCTGCTTGACCGGCGCCCCGGCGCGGGCGAGCCGCCGCGCGTCGTTCTCGGTGGCCAGATCCGCGGTTACCGCGGCGACGGTGACACCTCCGGCGACGGCGCGGGCGAGCAGCAGCTCCAGCAGGGCCGTCTTGCCGCTGCCCGGACTCGACAGCAGATTCACCTCCGCCGTTCCACGGGCGGCGAGATGCTCACGCAACTCCGCGGCGCCGGCATCGTTCTTGGCCAGCACGGCTTGACGCAGATCAACCACTCGGCACATGGGTTGCCTCCTCGGGCGTATCCCGATCGTCACCGCTGACCGGGCTCGGCGCATCCGAGGGATCCGTGAGGACGACCTCGGCGATCTCCAGCTCCCGTCCCGACAGCAGTTCGCCGAGCGGGCGCGCGCACGGGGCGCACCACAGCATCGGCGGCACGCCGGTGTCACTCTCCCGGCCGCAGCCTCCACAGCGGGCGCGGCCGGGGACGGTGTCCACCTCCAGCCGGGCCCCGTCGAGCACGGTCCCCTCGCTCGCCAGCCCGAAGGAGAACCGGAGCGCCTCCGGCACCACACCCGCCAGCTCGCCGATCCTCAACCGCAGCGAGGTGACGCGACCGCCGCCGTTGGTACGGACGGCTTCCTCCACCTGGGCGACCACGGCGGTGGCGATGGACAGTTCATGCACGGCTCTCACCTCGTCAAGGAGTCCCGTCAGGTCCGGCGGGCCCCGGTCGCACCGACGGCGACGGCTGGCCCGGCGGAACCGGGCTGGTTAGCGTGGGAAAGGGCCACTCACCGCACCGTCGCACGGCCACCCGCAGGAGATCGCCGCCATGACGACGCACGACACCGAACGCCGGGCGCTGATGACCCCCGTCATCCTGCTGCTGCTCTCCGAACGGCGCGGCCACGGATACGAACTGACCCAGCGGCTCGGCGCGTTCGGCTGGGCCGAGGCCGAGTCCGCGCATGTGTACCGGCTGCTGCGCGGCATGGAGAGGTGCGGGCAGATCTCCTCCCAGTGGCGGGCGTCCGCCTCCGGGCCGGCCCGGAGGGAGTACGAGATCACCGCGGCCGGGTCGATGACCCTGGCGCTGTGGTTCGTCCGGCTGGGGGAACTGCACAGCACGCTCCACCTGTTCCTGGAGCGCTACGTCCAGCTGAACGGCCCGGACCTCGCCGGGCGTGACGCCGGCGCGCGGCCGCTGCTCGGGCACCCGCCCACCAACTGACCCGCCCACCAACTGACCCGCCCGCCACCTGATCCTCCCGCGTCTCCCGCCTCTCCCACGCCTCACATGCGCCGCATACGCAGATACCGGCGCAGGTCGGGTACGGACTTCGCCGTCTCGTACGCCACTCCGGCCATGACCACCCCGGCGCAGACCCACAACCAGGTCAGATCGGCGTCCCTGGCGTGGTCCATCCCCTTCATCGGACGCGTCGTGTGCATGGAACTCATCTCCTTCGGTGTGCCGTGCCGGCGACCGCGCCCGGCGGCCGCCGTACGAGGTCGAGTACAAGGTCCGCCGCCGGTCCGACGGCGGCGGCCACCGGCTCGCTCAGCCCGATGCCCTCCTCGGCGGAGAGCGGCTGGCAGCCGACCACTTGGACGTGTTGGGGGAGGGTGCCGCCCGCTCCGGCGTGCAGATCCCCGACCAGCCGGAGCACCGCCGCCGGGTCCATCCCGTGCCCGTCCAGCCGGGTGGGCGGTGTTCCCTCCGGCGTGGTGCCCGCCGGGTCCACCTCGATCACATAGACCGTTCCCGGGGGAGCGCCGCGGTCGACGGTGTCGACCAGGATGAGCCTGCGGTAGCCGTCCAGCAGCCGGTAGGCGAGATGGACACCCCGGATACCCGCGTCCATCAGATCGACACCGGGCGGCAGCGGCCGGCCGGTCAGCCTGCGGACGGCCTCGACGCCGAACCCGTCGTCGCCGAGGAAGATATTGCCGATGCCCGCGATCAGGGTCCTGCCGTGCGAACTGTCCGGCAGCGGTACGGAGACGGAGTCCGTGGCGGCCATGTCAGCCCCCTCCTTCGCCGTCCGGCGCGGGAGCCCGCGCGGGCTCCCGCACGGGATTCACCTCGTCGGGGCGGAAGTAGAGGAACCGGCCCTGCTCGCGCCGTACATCGGCGCCGGGATCCCCGTCCACGGTGACCGCGATATGGGTCTCGCCGTCGAAGTCCTCCAGCACCGCCTCGACCGTCGCCTCACGGCCCGCGAGGAAGATGTCCTGGGCGTCGGACCTGCGCGATCCCGGCTGGAGCAGCACTCTGCTTCCGATGCCGAGCACCTGCCCGTCAACGGTGACCGTGTCCCGGCCCGGCGCCGATGTCGCGTCCTGGGCGGGGTCCCACCAGGGCAGTCCGGGGCCGGTGGGCAGCCGCGGCCCGGCGGCGGGGGGCAGGGCGGACGGCGGCATGAAGGTCAGGTCGATACCGGGGTCGTCCGAGGGCGGCACGGCGCCGGGGACGGCCCCGGCGGTCGTACGGCGGGCCGGACCGCTCGTCACCTCGCCCGTCACCTCGCCCGTCACCTCGCCCGTCACCTCGCGCAGCCCGCGGATCGCGCCGTGCAGCCGCTCCCACACCTCGGCCGGCATACCGTCCACCAGATCGATCACCTCGGCGGCACGGGCGTCCGTCCCGCGCGCCTCGCGCTTCTCCCGTTCGGTGAGCGCGGCCGTACGCAGCGAGAGGATCTCGTCGATCTCGGTGGCGTCGTAGAGCGGACCCGGACTCTCCGCCGCGACCTCGGGATGGTCGTCGAGGATGATCGGAGAGGACAGCATGACCTCGTCCCGGCCCTCTCCGCGGGCCAGCGCCGGCCAGGTGTGTTCATTACGGCAGGTACGCGCCGCCGGCCGGGCCCACTCCGGCGGGTCCGCCATCGACAGGAACCGCCCGCCGGGCAGGCCCAGCAGCAGATGTGCCCCGATCAGGCTGTACGGCAGAGCGGATTCGCGGTCGCCGCGCTCACGCGGGCCGGGCTCCCAGGCCGACACATTGCGTACGGTCGCGGTCAGCCGCAGCGCCTTGTACGGACCGGGCAGCGGCTCGGTGGCCAGCAGGATCTCGCCCGCCAGCGGCCGGCTGTGGCGTACCAGACGTCCGACGACCCCGGCCCCGCCGTCGTGCACCGGCTCGTGCTCCACCCCGCCGGGCAGCTCGAACCGCAGAGTGTGCCCCTCCCCGGCGAGTTGGCCGAGCGGCACGTCGAGTTCGACGCGCTCCTCCTCGCCCTCGTCCCAGGGCACCAGCACCCGGTCGGGCAGGTCGAGTTCGGCCACCTCGGTCCAGCTCTCGCCGTCCGGTGACAGGCGCTCCACCGAGCGGCGGCGTACGTGGAGGAACCGCAGCTCCACGAGGAGCCGGTCGGCGCCGCGGGGTTCCAGGAGGCATTCCGTACGCTGCCGGCTGTGCTCGCCGCCCGCGTCCTGCCAGGCCGGCGGCACCAGCACGCCGAACTGCCAGCGCAGTTGGTTCTTCCGCGCGGAGGCACGGTACGGATACAGCACATACCCCTCGAACAGCAGCGCGTCCGCGACCCGGCGGGCCTCGGTGAAGCCCGCCGTCACCCGGTCCACGGTGTTCCCGGTCATGGCTGCCTTCCTCTTTCGGCGGTGCGCAGCAGCTCCTCGAAGACCCGTTCCCAGGAGGGCAGGGCCCGCTCCGAGCGGTAGCGGCGCAGGGATTCCAGACAGTCGTCGCGTACCCGCAGCCAGCCGGAGCCGGGGAAGTACTGCTCGATCATGTTCTGCCAGACCTTGACCGGCATCCGGAAGCCGGCCTCCTTGTGCCAGGGGACCGGCTCCGCCGTGAACCCGCGCTCACCGGTGAAGACCGTGCCGGAGAAGAGCAGCAGGAGCGGGACCTCACCGCCGGCGAGGGCGCGGAAGTACTTGGCGGACGCCACCTCCATGTCGTACGTGCAGGCCACCGGCAGTTCGATCTCGGTGGCGCCCGTGAAGCCGGGCACAGTCACCGAGGCATGGGCGAACTGGAGCGGTTTGAGCGTGCTGCTCCACCGGTCGGGCTCGCCGAAGAGATCGCCCAGCATCTCCATCTCGGCCGGGGTGTAACGCCGTTGGACGGGCTCGATCCGGAGCTGGCAGCGCAGCGCCACGGCATGCACCCGCGCACCCCCGGCCGCCTCGATCCGCAGCCGGAACAGCAGGGTCGGGCCGGTGCCGTACGGCTCCGGCCGTACATCGAGACAGGAGAACTCCAGCTCGGTCATGGGCCGTCCTCCTCGGCCGGCTCCGTCGGCTCGGCCGGCTCGGCCGGCGGGCGGGCCTTGGCCCGGACCCGGGCGAAGAACTCCGCCAGATCCGCGCGCGCCTCGGCGCCGCCGTCGAACCCCTGCCAGTGCAGCCGCATCCGGCCCACCAGCTCGTAACAGGCGTCGACCGGCACGAGATAGCACTCGCCCGTGCCCAGTCCCTCCGCCTCACGCTCGCGCCGGATCAGCAGCGCCTCGACGTCGGGCCGCAGCAGCGCCGCCAGCCGGCTGTGGCCGAGGACATCGCGCCAGGTCTCCGGATCCAGCTCGCTCTCCGTGGCGCCCGCGGGGCTGGGGTAGAACGCGGCCAGCCGGTCCAGCTCGGAGTTGCGGAAGAAGAAGGCGAGACCGACGGGGATCTGGAGCCGGTTCCAGCTCTCCTCGTCGAGGGTGAAGTGCGGGTCCGTCAGATACCGGTCGGGCACCGCGCGGAAGTGGCCCGCGCCCGCGCCCGGCCGGGTGAACAGCAGATAGCAGCCGGTGCAGGCGCACATCAGCGACCGGTTACGGATGTCGACCAGATGCCGGTGCTCACCGGACAGCGGCTCGGCGCACAGCTCGCACCGCTCCCGCGCGGGCGGCGGGCGGCGGGTGAAGCCGCGCAGCCCGGCCGGGCCCGATACGGCGGCCGGTCCGGCCGGGGAGTGCTCCGCTGTGCCGGGGGCGCCCCGTGCCGGGGCGGGCCGGGCCGTCATGGCCCCGCCGCCAGCAGGACGCCCGGCAGCGCCACCCGTACGGCACCGTTCTCCTCCAGCAGGGGGACGGGCTCCAGATGGCCGCGCTCGCCCTGCCCGGCCCGGCGGATGTCGTACTGCGCCGCGCAGGACGGACATCGCAGCCGCTCGCCGTCCACCGTCGCGCCGCCCAGCCGGCCGGCACAGCCCGGACAGTGGTCGCGGTACGCGTACAGATTGCCGGGCAGCCGGATCAGCAGCAGCGGGGTGCCGGCGCTCTCGTACACGGTGGACTCGCCGTCGGCCAGAGCCCGCAGCCCCGTCAGCGGCTGCCACTCGGCCGCGCCGCCCGCCGACCGGATGCCGTCACTCGCGGGGACGTCACCGGCGGGGACGTCACCGCCCGGCGCGTCCGGGGGCCGGGACATGATGTGGAGAAGCTTCGGCTGCGGCTCCTCCTCCGTCACGCCCTCGACCTCCACCTTCGAGATCTCGGGGACGCGCCGGGCCACGGCCTCCTCGATCGTCCAGCGCACGGTCTGCGCGGAGGACGGACAGCCGTCGCAGCTGCCCCGCAGCCGCAGCCGGAGTGTGAGTCCGTCCGCTCCCTCCTCGCCCTCCGGGTCGATCCCGGCGATGTCCACATCGCCCGCGTGCGACCCCAGATACGGGCGGACCTCGTCCAGCGCCCGCCCCACCCGGGTCAGGGTGTCCTCGGGGTGGAGGTCGTGCAGCACCAGCAGTCCGCCGACGAGTTCGTCGCCGCCGAGCAGGGTCAGCGGGTCGGTGCCCTCCGGTGCGTCGCGCAGCAGCTCGACCACACGGGCCAGCCCGCTCCCGTAGAACTCGACGATGCTGTGCACGAGTTCGTCCGCGAGATCGCGCCCCGCGGGCCCCATCGATCTCCCGAGATCATCGAGCAGGGCGGCGATATGCTCACCCGCCTGCCGCTCCTTGGCCGTTGCTGCCATGTCACGGTGCCTTTCCTCCGCTGGGGACGGCTCCTTCCGGGGAGACCCGCGTGGCTCAGCCCGCGAACCCGCTGAGCCCGGTGGGCATATGGGTCTCCTGGACGGTCCTGCCGCCGCCGACGTACATATGGACGCCGCACGGCAGACACGGGTCGAAGCTGCGCACCGCCCGCATGATGTCGATGCCCTTGAAGGAGTCCGGGGGGTTCTCCTCGAAGATCGGGGTGTTCTGCACCGCGTCCTCGTACGGGCCCGGTGTGCCGTAGGAGTCACGCACACTGGCGTTCCACGGGGTGGGCGGGTACGGATGGTAGTTGGCGATCTTGCCGTCCCTGATCACCATGTGGTGGGAGAGCACACCGCGTACCGCCTCGGTGAAGCCGACGCCGATCGACTCGTCCGGCACCTCGAAGCTCTCCCAGGTCTGGGTGTGACCGGAGCGGACCTCGTCCATCGCCCGCTCCGCGAAGTGCAGCGCACAGGCGGCGGCGTAGGCCTGGAAGTAGGTGCGCGCGCGGTTGCGCTCCAGCGCGTTGCTCCACTGGGGGATCCGCCACTCGAAGGTGGTCTCCGGCTTGGTCATGGTGCGCGGCAGATTGATCTCGACGCTGTGCCCGGTGGAGCGCACATAGCCGAAGTCGACCAGTCCCGACAGCGCGGTGGACCAGAGCCGGGCGAGGGGGCCGCCGCCGGTGTCCAGCGCGAGATGGTCCGTACCGTCGAACCAGCGCGGGGACATCACCCAGCTGTACTTGTCCGCGAAGTCCCGCTTCTGCGGGGCGGGGATGGTGTGCTGGTTCCACGGATGGCGCCCGTCCACCGGGTTGCCCAGCGGGTCGCGCTCGACGAACTTCTCCTGGCCCTCCCAGTCGTCGTAGTACGAGCTGCCGAGCAGGATCCGGATGCCGAGGTTGATGTCGACGAGATCGTTGGTGATGAGCTTGCCGTCGACGATGATGCCCGGCGTGACGAACATGCGCCGTCCCCAGTCGGACATGTTCCGGTACGTGAAGTCGCAGTGCTCCGGGTCGTTGAAGGCGCCCCAGCAGCCCAGCAGCACCCGGCGCCGGCCGACCTCCTCGTACCCGGGCAGCGCCTCGTAGAAGAAGTCGAACAGATCGTCGTGGAGCGGGACGACCCGCTTCATGAACTCCACGTAGCGCGTCAGCCGGGTCAGATAGTCCGTGAACAGCTGGATGGTGGCCACGGTTCCGACGCCGCCGGGGTAGAGCGTGGAGGGGTGGACATGCCGTCCCTCCATCAGACAGAACATCTCCCGGGTCTCCCGGCTGACCTGAAGCGCCTCACGGTAGAACTCGCCCTCCAGCGGGTTGAGCGAGCGCATGATGTCCGCGATGGTGCGGTAGCCGTGGTCGCCCGCGTGGGGGGCCTCGGTACGCTCGGCCAGCTCCAGGACGCCGGGGTTCGTCTCGCGGACCATCTTCTCGCAGTAGTCCACCCCGACCAGGTTCTCCTGGAAGATGTTGTGGTCGAACATGTACTCCGCGGCCTCGCCGAGGTTGATGATCCACTCGCCGAGGTGCGGGGGCTTCACGCCGTACGCCATGTTCTGCGTGTACACCGAACAGGTCGCGTGGTTGTCACCGCAGATGCCGCAGATTCGGCTGGTGATGAAGTGCGCGTCCCGGGGGTCCTTGCCCCGCATGAAGACGCTGTAGCCACGGAAGACGGACGACGTGCTGTAGCACTCGGCCACCCGCTTCTGCTTGAAGTCGATCTTCGTGTGGATACCGAGGCTGCCCACGATCCGGGTGATCGGATCCCAGGACATCTCCATCAGGCCCTTGCTGTCCTCGGCTCGCTTCGTCGTCGGCGCCATGGGGTGCGCACCTTTCCTCAACGGTGGGGGGACTGGATCACCACGGGGTGGGACCACGGGGTCGGACCACAGGGTGGGTGGGACCACGGGGCTGGCTCGCGGGGTTGGCTTGCGAGGCTGGCTCGCGGGGCTGGGCCGCGAGGCTGGCTCGCGGGGCTGGGCCGCGGGGCTGGGCCGCGGGGCTGGATCACCGCACGGGGCGGTTCACCACGGGGGCTGGTAGCCGGTCAGGACCTTGTCGCCCTTGCGCCGCCACTTCGGTTCCTTGTCGACGGTCCTGGCCGTGACACCGCGCAGCTTGCGGATGACCTTGCCGTAGGCCCCGCTGGCCGCCGCCGACACATGGCCGCCGGGTGGCTCGTCCATGAAGGGCATGAACTTGTCCGGGAAGCCGGGCATCGTGCAGGCGATACAGATGCCGCCGACATTGGGGCAGCCGCCGACGCCGTTGATCCAGCCGCGCTTGGGGACATTGCACTTGACGACAGGGCCCCAGCAGCCCAGTTTCACCAGACACTGCGGTGAGCCGTACTCGGTCGCGAACTGGCCCTGCTCGTAGTAGCCGGCCCGGTCGCATCCCTCATGGACGGTGGCGCCGAACAGCCAGGTGGGGCGCAGCTGTTCGTCGAGCGGGATCGTCGGCGCGGATCCGGCCGCCTGGTAGAGCAGATACAGCAGCGTCTCCGACGCGTTGTCCGGGTGGACCGGACAGCCGGGGATGCAGACGATCGGGATGCCCGCCCCGGACTTCCAGTCCCAGCCCAGATAGTCGGGCACACCCATCGCACCGGTGGGGTTGCCCTCCATGGCGTGGATCCCGCCGTAGGCCGCGCAGGTGCCGATGGCGACGACGGCCAGCGCCTTGGGGGCGAGGCGGTCGATCCACTCGCTGGTGGTGATCGGCTGCCCGGTCTCGGGATCGTCGCCGAATCCGCACCAATAGCCCTCGCGCTTGATCGATTCATTCGGAATGGATCCCTCGATGACGAGCACGAAGGGTTCGATCTCCCCGCGGTCCGCCTTGAAGAACCATTCGACGAAATTGTCGGCGCCCTGCACGGGGCCGCATTCGAAATCGATCAGGGGCCAGTGCACGGCCACTTTGGGCAGTCCGGGAAGGGCGCCGAGCGCTATTTCCTCGATACTCGGCTGGGTGGCCGCGGTGAGTGATACGGAGTCCCCGTCGCAGCTCAGACCCGCGTTGATCCAGAGAATATGGACCGTCGGGTCTTCTGCCTCATTCTCTCCGCCGGGCGTCGCGCCGCCCTCGGTGACCGGTGTGGCGGTATCCATCATCCCCTCCTCGCGGGAATCGGCGTGAGGCTTCAGAGAGGGGTGCGCACACGACTGGCGCGCCTCTCCCACGAGCCTCCCTCCATGGATAACCGCGACGGGGGGATTCAGGTAAGTGCGGGATGGTCCTATGAACCCGTCGACGGGTGCGCCGACGAGGAGACCGGGCCCCTCCTCGCCCCGCTGAACCTTCGGTGAACAGGGGCGCACGGAGCAGCGAAGTGGGCGGCCCGTCGCCCATGGCGACCGTACGGTGACCGGACGATTTCGCCATCGGTCGCTTGTTCGAGTCCGGGTTTTCGGGGGGCGCACGGCCATGGAATGGCTCAGCGCGGAGAACATCATCGCTGTCGGTACCGCGGTCCTCGGTATCGCCGCTTCACTGGGGGTGCTCTGGTACGAGCGGCGCGTACCACGGCGCACCCGCATCGGCTACCGGGTCCAGCTGGACACCCCGGTGAGCGGCGCGGAGCGACAGCGTCTATCTGCCCCGGGTGCCGCTCAACCGCGGCCAGCACTTCAAACTGCTCGTCCTGCTCACCGGGGGTCAGGTCGGCGACGCGATACGGCATGGCCATCTGCCGTGCTCCTCGCCGAAGGGGCAGCGCCTGTGCGCCGGTGGCACCGCCTGGGACCGGACAGGGCCTAGGACTCGGGCGGGGCCGCTCAGTGAAACTGCGGGACGATCAGATAGAGGCCGTACGCGACCGCCGCCGCGCAGGCGAGGAAACAGAGCGCGGCGACGGCCTTGGCCCCCGCGGTCGCCGGACGGACCCGGGCTCCGTCCCTGCGCCGTACGCCGTTCACGTCCCGCGGTGCCAGGGCACGTACGCCCAGCGAGAAGACGATCACGACCCCCACGGTGGCGCCGATGCTGACGAGGGCCACCTCCCCGAAGTCGTTCCAGTTCAGAGCCATGCGGTCTGCTCCCTTCAGGCCTTCGCCTTGGCGGTTCCCGAGCGGACGGTCACGGTGCGCTCCTCATTGACGTTGCCCGGTGTGACGGGATGCCGCCGGGAGACGATCACGATGAAGGTGGCCACGGCCGCGGCGGCCAGAGAGATGACGATGGTGCCGATGGTTCCGCCGTGGACGACCATCACGGCGGCGAGCGCGCCGACGGCCGCCGCGGCCGGCAGGGTGACGCACCAGGCGATGAGTATCCGCCCCGCGATTCCCCAGCGGACCTCCGCCAGCCGCCGGCCCAGCCCCGCGCCGAGGATCGCGCCGGAGCAGACCTGGGTGGTGGAGAGGGCGAAGCCCAGATGGGCGGAGGTGAGGATCACGGTCGTGGCGGACGACTCGGCGGCGAACCCCTGGGGAGCGCGGATATCGGTGAGGCCCCGGCCCATGGTCCTGATGATCCGCCAGCCGCCGATATAGGTACCGAGGGCGATGGCCAGCCCGGCCGAGCCGATCACCCAGAACGGCGGTCCCGAGCCCGGCGCCAGCGTGCCCACGGAGATCAGGGTGAGGGTGATGACGCCCATGGTCTTCTGGGCGTCATTGGTGCCGTGCGCCAGGGAGACCATCGAGGCGGAGACGACCTGCCCCAGCCGGAACCCCCGGTCGACCGAGGCGCCCCGGCCCCGCACGGTCAGCCGGTAGGCGAAATAGGTGGCCCCCAGCGAGGCGATCCCGGCCACCAGCGGTGAGGCGATCGCCGGAATAATGATCTTTTCGAGCACCTGGTCGAAATGCACGCCATGCCGCCCCGCGCCCACCCACACGGCGCCGATCAGGCCCCCGAACAGCGCGTGCGAGGAGCTGGAGGGCAGACCGAGCAGCCAGGTCGTCAGATTCCACAGAATGGCACCGATCAGCCCGGCGAAGACCATGCCCGGGGTGACCAGAGCGTCGTTCACGATGCCGCCGGAGATCGTTCTGGCGACCTCGGTGGAGAGAAACGCGCCCGCGAGATTCAGTACACCGCTGATCAGTACGGCGATCTTGGGACGCAGCGCCCCGGTGGCGATCGAGGTCGCCATCGCGTTCGCGGTGTCATGGAATCCGTTGGTGAAGTCGAACGCCAGGGCGGTCAAGATCACCACTGTCACAAGAAAAGTGATGTGGTCCATTCATCTCATACAAGCGCAGCCGCCGGTGTCCGGACGCCGGGGGGAGTGGGGACACCAGGTGCTTCCTCCCAAAGGATGAGTGGATCAGCCACTTCACGCCGTGCGCCGACGGGGGGCGCCCGGGGGCGTGCCCGAACGGGCGCCGAGGGGCGCGACCGGAATTTTGACACGGCCTTGACAAATTATGGCGCCGTTGCCAGCATGCAAAACTCTCGCGAGATTTCGCAATCCGTTGATGCCGCATCGAAACACTCCGCCAAAACGGTTCCACTGCGCCACGGGTGACGGGACATCACCCGTGTACGCAGGCTTCGCCACCAGTGAGACGGCAGCGTGCTTTCGCGTGCCCGCATGCCTGGCTCACGCCCCCCACCAGGTCAGGAAGGAAGCTCGATGTCTGGACCGTCAGCACTGTCAGGGCCGCCGAAACGGAGGCGGACATGGTCGAGATGGCTCTCCGTTCTCGCGCTGATCGTCGCGGGCGGTGCCGTCACCGGCCCCGCGGCAGGTGCCCCCGCCCCCGAATCCGCCGCGGTGGCGCCCGCCGCGCCCGCCGCCCCCGCGGCCATTCCGGCTGCCGACTACCAGCAGGTACAACTGGCCCTCGGGGCATCCGAGTTGGGCGAGGCGATGTCGCTCGCGGTGCTGCCGGACCGCGCGGTCGTACATACCGCCCGCGACGGCACGGTCCGTTTCACCGACGCCGCGGGCAACACCAAGACGGCCGGGAAGCTCGACGTCTACACCCATGACGAGGAAGGGCTCCAGGGCATAGCGGCCGACCCCGGCTTCGCCTCCAACCGCTATCTCTACCTGTACTACTCACCCAAGCTGAACACCCCGGGGGGCGACGCCCCGGTCACCGGCTCCGCCGCCTCCTTCGAGCCGTGGAAGGGCCATCTCAATCTCTCCCGGTTCACCCTGAAGACCGATGGCACCCTCGACATGGCCAGCGAGAAGGTCGTCCTCGAAGTGCCCAACGACCGAGGCCAGTGCTGCCACGTCGGCGGGGACATCGACTTCGACGCCGCCGGGAACCTCTATCTGACCACCGGTGACGACACCAACCCGTTCGAGTCGAGCGGCTACTCGCCGATCGACGAACGGACCGACCGCAACCCGCAGTTCGACGCCCAGCGCTCCTCCGGCAACACCAACGACCTGCGCGGCAAGGTCCTCAGGATCAAGCCCACGGCCGCCGGCGGCTACACCGTCCCGGCCGGGAACCTCTTCGCCCCCGGTACGGCGCAGACCCGCCCCGAGATCTACGCGATGGGCTTCCGCAACCCCTTCCGGATGTCGGTCGACAAGGCCACCGGCATCGTCTACCTCGGCGACTACGGACCCGACGCCGGGGGCACCGACGGGGGCGGGCGCGGACCCGCAGGCCAGGTCGAGTTCAACCGCATCACCGGACCCGGCAACTACGGCTGGCCGTACTGCACCGGCACGAACACCGCTGCCGAGACCTACGGCGAGTACACCTTCCCGAGCGGGCCAACCGGGGCGAAGTACAACTGCGCCGGCGGCCCGGCCAACAACTCCTTCCGCAACACCGGTCAGGCCACGCTGCCCCCGGCCAAGCCGAGCTGGATCAGGTACGGCGGCGACGCCGGATCCCCGCCCGAGTTCGGCGGCGGCTCCGAATCGCCCATGGGCGGACCCGTCTACCGCTACGACGCGAACCTGAACTCGAATGTGAAGTTCCCGCAGTCCCTCGACGGCCGCTTCTTCGCCGGTGAGTACGGCCGGAAGTGGATCAAGGCCATCGAGGTGAAGGCCGACGGCACCCCCGGCGTCATCGAGGCCTTCCCATGGACCGGCACCCAGGTCATGGACCAGGCGTTCGGCCCGGACGGCGCGCTGTACGTCCTCGACTACGGCACCGGTGCCAATAACCAGGCCCTCTACCGCGTCGAGTACCTGGGCGGCAGCAACCGCAATCCGGTCGCCGTCGCGGCGGCGGACAAGACCTCGGGACCGACCCCGCTCACCGTCGCGTTCTCCTCGGCGGGCAGCGCCGACCCCGAGGGCAAAGCCCTCACCTACTCCTGGGACTTCGGCGACGGCTCCACGTCCACCGCGGCCAACCCCTCGCACACCTACACCACCACGGGGACCTTCCGCCCGACCCTGACGGTCAGGGACCCGGAGGGGCTCACCGGCACAGCGAGCCTGGTGGTGACGGCGGGCAACACGGCGCCGACCGTCAATCTCACCGCCCCCAAGGACGGTGAGCTGTTCTCCTTCGGTGACACCGTGCCCTTCTCGGTCACCGTCAGCGACCCCGAGGACGGGGCCATCGACTGCGCCAAGGTGAAGGTCACCTATCTCCTGGGCCATGACGAGCACCGTCACGCGATCACCTCGAAGAACGGCTGCACCGGCACGATCGCCGTGCCCACCGACGGTGAGCACGACAGCGCCGCCAACCTCTACGGTGTCTTCGACGCCGAGTACACCGACGGCGCCGGACTGACCTCGCACAGCATCCGTATTCTCCAGCCCCGCCACCGGCAGGCCGAACACTTCTCGGCCCAGTCCGGCATCCAGGTGGCCGCTCACGGCTCCGCCGAGGGCGGCAACACGGTCGGCTTCACCGACAACGGCGACTGGATCTCCTTCAAGCCCTACGCGGTGGGCAACGCCAACAAGATCACGGCCCGGGTCTCCTCCGGCGGCCCCGGCGGCACGATCGAGGTGCGTACGGGATCGGCCACCGGCACCCTGCTCGGCACGATGACCGTACCGACGACCGGCGGCTGGGAGACCTTCACCGACGTCTCCGCCAACCTCACCAACGCACCCGCCGCCTCGACGGAGTTGTTCCTCGTCTTCAAGGGCGTCACGGGACAGGGCAACCTCTTCGACGTGGACGCCTTCACCTTCACCACCGGCAGCGGTGCCACCGGCCAGACGGTGGAAGGGGAGTCGTACACCTCGTCCCAGGGTGTCCAGATCGCCGACCACGCCTCGGCCAGCGGCGGCAAGACGCTCGGCTTCATCGAGAACGGCGACTGGGCGGGATACGCGTCCGTGCCCACGGCCGGGACCAAGACCTTCAGCGCGAAGGTCTCCTCGGCCGGCGCGGGCGGCACCATCCAGATCCGCTCAGGATCGGCGACCGGCGCACTGCTCGGCTCCGTCGCCGTCCAGCCCACGGGCGGCTGGGAGACCTTCACCACCGTCTCCACCGCCCTGACCGGCACCGCCGCCTCCGGAGCGCTGTTCCTCTCCTTCACCGGCGGCGCGGGCTCCCTGTTCGACATCGACACCCTCACCCTCACCAAGTGAAGAGCGGGAAAGGGACCGTGATGTTCCATCAGCCCCCACACCGACCGTCCGCCGGCCGACGCCGAATACCGTCGGCTCTGGCCTCGGCCCTCGTGGCCGCCCTCGCCCTCATCGGGGCGTTCCTGACACCGGCCGTCACCGCGCAGGCCGCCGACCCCGCCTACAAGGTGCTCGTCTTCTCCAAGACGGCGGGCTTCCGCCATGACTCCATCCCGGCCGGTACCCAGGCCATCCGTGATATCGGCGCGGCCAACAACTTCACGGTCACGGCCACCGAGGACGGCGCCGCCTTCACCCCGGCCAATCTGGCCGGCTTCAAGGCGGTGGTGTTCCTCTCCACCACCGGCGACGTACTCAACGCCACCCAGCAGTCCGCCCTCCAGGCGTATGTCGACGGAGGCGGCGGCTACTTCGGCATCCACGCGGCGGCCGACACCGAGTACGACTGGCCCCAGTACGAACAGCTCGTCGGCGCCTGGTTCAAGAGCCACCCGGCGATCCAGCAGGCCACGCTGAAGACCGAGGACCGGGCCAACCCGGCCACGGCCCACCTCGGCCAGACCTGGTCCAGGACCGACGAGTGGTACAACTACCGGACCAATCCGCGGTCCAACGTGCGCGTGCTGCAGAGTCTCGACGAAAGCAGCTACAGCGGCGGGGAGATGAGCGGCGACCACCCCATCACCTGGTGCCACGCCCAGGGCAGCGGCCGGTCGTTCTACACCGGTCTCGGCCACACCGCCGAGTCGTACACCGACCCGGCCTTCCGCTCCCTGCTCCTCGGCGGAATCCGGTACGCGGCGGGCTTCGCCAAGGCCGACTGCCGGGCGGAGAGCGGCTACACCCCGATCTACAACGGCTCGACCACCGGCTGGTCGCAGGCCGGCCCCGGCAGCTTCACCAACACCGACGCCACCCTCACCTCGCAGGGCGGCATGGGGCTCTTCTGGTACCGCGCGAAGGAGTACAACGGGTACTCCCTCAAGCTCGACTGGAAGATGCAGGGAGACGACAACTCTGGTGTCTTCGTGGGCTTCCCCGCCTCCGACGACCCCAACTCGGCGGTGAACCAGGGGTACGAGATCCAGATCGACGCCACCGACGCCGCCGACAAGACCACGGGCGCGGTCTACGGCTTCAAGTCGGCCGACATCGCCGCCCGGGACGCCGCGCTCAACCCGCCGGGGGAGTGGAACGGATACGAGATCCGGGTGGAGGGGGAGCGGCTCCAGGTCTTCCTCAACGGTGTGAAGATCAATGACTTCACCAACACCGACCCCGCCCGGTCGCTGGCACAGGGCTACATCGGCATCCAGAACCACGGCACCGGCGACGACGTGTCCTTCCGCAACATCCGGATCAAGGAACTCGGCGGCACCGGCACGACACCGTCGACCTTCGAGGGCGAGTCGTACACCTCGTCCTCCGGGGTGCAGCCCGCCGACCATGCCTCCGCCAGCGGCGGCAGGACCCTCGGCTATATCGAGAACGGCGACTGGGCCGGCTACTCACAGGCCTCGCTCGCCGGGACCAGGACGTTCACCGCGAAGGTCTCCTCGGGCGGTTCGGGCGGCACCATCCAGGTACGCTCCGGATCAGCCACCGGACCAGTGCTCGGCTCACTGGCCGTACCGAACACCGGAGGCTGGGAGAACTTCCGTACCGTCTCCACCGCGCTGACCGGCACCCCGACAGGCCCGGTCTTCCTCACCTTCACCGGCGGGGCCGGCTCCCTCTTCGACATCGACACCTTCACCCTGGAGAAGCAGGCGGTGACCGCCGCCCTGTCGTCCAATGTGCATCTCTTCTACTACCCGTGGTACGGCAGTCCGGTGAAGAACGGCAGCTACCGCCACTGGCAGCAGGGCGGCCGCACCCCGCCGCAGGACATCGGCGCCGACCTCTACCCGAAGCTGGGGGCCTACGACTCCGGTGACTTCGCCGGAGCCGTCGCCCAGCACATGCGGTGGGTCAAGCAGTCGGGCGCCGGTGTCATCGTCTACAGCTGGTGGGGGAGGGGCGGTTACGAGGACACCCTCGCCAAGGGCGTGCTGGACGCCGCCCAGCAGCAGGGCGTCAAGGTGGCCTGGCACATCGAGCCGTACGCGGGGCGCACCGCGGCCTCCGTCGTCTCCGACATCCAGTACCTCAACTCCACCTACGGCAGCCACCCCGCCTACTACCGCGACGCCGAACACAACAACCGCCCGGCCTTCTACATCTTCGAGAGCCTGAGGATCACGGACTGGGCCGCCCTCGACCAGGTCACCCAGAACAACACGGTCCTGGCTCAGACCACCGACACCTCCAAGATCGCGCACTTCTCGGGGCTCTACACCTACGACGGCATCGCGGGCGCCACCGCCCCCGGCTGGAAGCAGGCCGGCGACTACGCCAAGGCCAACGGTCTGATCTGGGCGCCCTCGGTGGCACCCGGCTATATCGACGACCGCGCGGTGCCGGGCAACACCACACCCACACTCGGCCGGGACAACGGCGCCACCTACGACAAGGAGTGGAACAACGCACTCGACCCGGCCATCGGCGGATCGCCCACCTGGGTCTCCGTCACCTCCTTCAACGAGTGGCACGAGGGCAGTTCGATCGAGCCCGCCGCAGCCAACCCGCCCGCCGGTTTCGGCTACGAGACCTTCTCCGGCGCGTACGGGAAGACCGGGGCCGAGGCGGAGACCGTCTATCTCGACCGTACGAAGTACTGGGTGGGCCAGTTCGACGCACGCCGCGTGCGCTGACGCCGTGACCGGCTGATATCCCACGCGGGGACCGCCCGAGCGGTCCCACCGGACGGGCCCCGGCTTACCACCGGGGCCCGTTCCGGCTTAGAGGCCGCGCGGATTGGTGGGGCGGCGTCGCGTGCCGATGGGCGGCGCCCGGCGGCGTTGTCGTCGGGCGCCGACGCTCCGCGTTGCCTTCCTCCTCCGCCTTGCCGGGCTTGCCCCTCGCCCCGCTC